>NZ_JBPULM010000038.1:0-133608 GCF_055814915.1 Paenibacillus sp. R-74696 | reverse complement strand
CCACACCTTCGCAGGTTGGAACACGGCGTCCAACGGAACAGGAACAGCCTATGCGGCAAATGCAACGTTCAGCATGGGATCGGCGAACGTGACGCTGTACGCGCAGTGGACGGTCAACCCGACATACACCGTAACGTACAACGGAAATGGCAGCACGGGAGGAACCGTGCCAACGGATAGCAATCCGTACGAGCAACATGCAACGGTAACCGTATTAGGAAACACGGGAAGCTTGGTGAAGACGGGCAACACCTTCACAGGTTGGAACACGGCGGCTAACGGAAGTGGCACAAGCTACGTGGCGGGCGCTACTTTCACCATGGCAGCGGCAAATGTGACGCTGTACGCGCAGTGGACGGCCAGCCCTGGTGGCGGTAGCGGCGGCAGCCCAACACCACCAGATGACAGCAAAGTAATCTCAGTGAATGGTGATTTATCGCTTCCCGCAGGCAAAACGGGTAAGGTTAGTTTGGGAGATGCAATCACAATAGATATTCCGGCAAATGCAACGGACAAAGAACTGAAATTAACGATTGAAAAGCTTACTGGAACTCAAGATCTTCTAACGGATGAAGACGTTCTGGCTAGTCCGATCTTCGAGATTCTGAAAAATTTCTCAGAGAACTTCAGTAAAACGGTAACACTGACTTTTAAGTTTGATCCGACAAAATTGAGCGGTAATCAAAGAGCAGCCGTGTTCTATTATGATGAAATGCAGAAGAAATGGGTGGAAGTTGGCGGTGTTGTTAGGGGTAATCAGATTACCGCAGAAGTAACCCACTTTACAAAATTTGCGGTAATGGTTGTAGGGCAAGCGGCAAGTGAGCCAAAACCAACGATTAACTTTAGCGATATATCCGCACACTGGGCGAAGGCAAGCATCAAGCAAGCGGTAAGCAGCGGAATCGTCACTGGTTATCAGGACGGCACGTTTAAGCCGGACAAAACCGTGACTCGTGCGGAATTTGCCGTCATGCTGATGAACGTGTTGAAGACGCAAGGAGCGGGAGCGGTGCTGACGTTCACAGATACAGCGAAGATCGGAAGCTGGGCGCAGAAAGCGGTCGCGCAAGCAGTACAAGCAGGCATTATTAATGGCTATGAGGACGGTACTTTCCGTCCAACTGGGGAAATTACACGTGCAGAGATGGCAGCGATGATTGCGGGTGCTTTGGGTAAATATAGCGAAGCGAATGCCACAGCAACTAGCTTCGCAGACGACAAGGACATTCCAGCGTGGGCAAAAGCTGCAGTTGCCTATGTAAAGCAAGCAAGCATCGTGCAAGGGAAAGGCGACAACCAATTTGCCCCTGGGGACCATGCAACAAGAGCAGAGGCCGTAACGGTTCTGCTGAACATGCTGGCTCAAATGAGCAAGTAAAGTGAAAATCGTCAACCCAAACTGATTTTAGATGTAAATAACAAGGGTTATCCTTAAAGCGGTAAAATTAACTGCTTAGGGGATAGCCCTTGCCTTATTTCAAATAGGAAGTCTCGACACATGTGGAGTAATGTGTGTTGATAATAAGGAAGTATTATTGGAGCCGCATTACCTAAATATATTAAGCAGGGCAAGCTCTGAATGGATTTGAAAATAGATTACGGGCAACTAAATTTGTTAGCTTCGTACTAAACATTAATATTAGAATAAGCAGAAGCGCTAAACGTTTTGAAAGTATCTGGGGGGATGATATGCACTTGGCTAGAGCAATTAGGAATAGCTAATGCTAACACAAAGCTATTGACAGACCCGGAGCTTGCAAGTAAGCAAATGCATCGGTGGTTCGGGGGAGCAAAAACAAAGAATAATTATTACTGTCCTAGTACAATTAATTCAGTGTTTAGATGGAGAATTTTCATAAAAGATTTTTTAGAGGGATGTTTGGCTTTTTCTGATTTAGTAAATTTGGATGGGATTACTTATTCAACTTGGTATAAGAAGTTTAATGATAATTTTTTAGAAATAATACAAAAGGCATATCAGGGACTCTCTTCATCGGATAGTGAGGAAAGGGACTTTAAGACCACGAAAATGATAACCCCATAAGGTACTGCGAAAGACATTATTAAGGTGTTCAAAACAACTGATACGATAAACCTTGTTTCAATTAATCCTATACATTCAGTTAAAAGTGCTTAGGCTAAGATAAGTCCCCTGTTTAAGCACTACATGCTACCCGCGTACGTTCTTTAATTAGTAATTGGAAATGGATATAATGAGGAGGACGTAGCCCAAGCGAAGGCGCGGGAGCGTCCTTTTTATTGAACTAACGGGAAGGATAGAGGAACAGACGGTAAGGTTGTTCTCGAACAGAAGAACAAATTAATGATATGATGTTGTAAATGGAACAGGCTAGTCGAGCCTATTTTCTATTTTTGTGAGGGAGTCGATAAATGGGTATGGGAAGTACGAATCAATGGGATGCGGAATGGGAAGTATCAGAAGAATTAGCTCATAAATTAATAAGCAGTCAGTTTCCACAGTTAGCTTCACAAAGCGTACAAAAACTAGGATACGGCTGGGATAATACTGTTTTTCTTGTTGGAACCGAATATGTATTTCGCTTTCCAAGAAGAGAAGTTGCAATTAATAGTTTAAGGATGGAAGGAAAGGTACTACCTAAGCTTAAAGATTATTGTTCCATTGCATATTCGATACCGCTATTTTTTGGGGAAGGGGATTATAATTATCCTGCGCCTTTCCTAGGCTACCCCTATTTATCAGGAAAGTTTCCAATCGGATTAACTGACAAGCAACGTGCGTTATCAGCAACAACGCTCGCGCAATTTTTAAAAAGCTTACATGCATTCCCTGTGCAAATTGCCCAAGAAAATGGAGTTCAACATGACCACAGAAATTTGATTGATATTGCAATGCGTAAAGAAAAGTTGCATAGATTCATTTCCAACCTTGCCCTTCATTTTAGTGAAGAAGAGTATCGTGAATTATCGAACTATTTGGAACAGCTTGGGACTGAAAAAGTGAACCCCAAAAACGTATTCCTCCATGGAGACCTTCATTTTAAAAATATGCTGGTAGACGAGAATGGAATAGTTTCAGGGATTATCGACTGGGGCGATATCAATATCGGACATCCTGCTTGCGACTTGAATGTCGCGTATAGCTTTTTGCCTCCGGATGCACGTTCAGACTTTTTCAAAGAATATGGGGATGTCGATGAAGAAACGAAGATATTAGCTCGATTAATAGCCATATACATTCCCATTTTGATCATGATGCAGGCAATTGATTATAAAGATGAAAAGTTGGTTGCTGAAGCAAAAGCGATCATAAAACGTGCTCTCGCTGATTAAGAAATGTCATTCCGCTAACGGATACGTTAGCTTAAGCATTTTCATTTGTTTAGCTAAATCATCTCATAGTTGGGCTGCTGCTTGATTACACACTGGGGATAGAAGGGCGCACTTCGATACTTTCATCATCCCTTTGTAGCCGGTAGCGATCAAGGCGTTCAGGATATCGCTAAAACTAAAACTCCAGACATACTCGACGCTCCGCTGATTGGCCGCAGGGTCGGAAAAAGGCAGAAAACCCTCGATCCGAATGGGTTGCTCCGTATGAAAGTATGGGTAACGCGTGTGCAAATCCGTTACATTGGCAGAATCATCAAAGACATTGAGAAACGGGTGCTCCTCTTGCAGGTACAAGATGCCGCCTGACGTATAGATAATATCGAAATTATTTTCGAGTATGTGAGGCAACTTATAGATGTGGAAAAATATGGATTATTTCTATTCACCTTTATTTCCGCATGCCCAGTGCTCCATCTCCCAGCCACCGGCATCTCCATTATCCTTCTCTTCAACTTAACTACAGGATGAAATCCTGCGAATTCATGTGTCTGAGTGAGGAAACCGAATCATTTCGAGGGAGCTTAATAAGACTGTCGCAAATTTTGTTATCTGCAGTGACCAAAGAAGGGTCTTGTCGGGAATGTTACAAAGTTCTTGTCACCCAACATTAAACAATGGTCATGAGCAAGCATTATTATTAATGAGTTATTCTTATGGTATAGTGTCATATTGCCGTTAGCCTCAAAGGCGAAGGCTATGTAATCGTTAGGATTGATATAGCTTTCGAACTCTTCATCATTACTTACATCTGCGACGTACGGCGATATTTTTATTTTATTCAATCCTGCCGATACTCGAGAATATCTCCAGGCTGGCAATCGAGTGCTTTGCAGATCGCTTCGAGTGTTGAGATTCGAATGGCTTTCGCTTTTCCATTTTTAAGTATCGACAGGTTCGCCATTGTAATGCCGACTTTCTCCGATAGCTCAGTAACGCTCATTTTCCGCTTTGCAAGCATGACGTCAATGTTAACCACTATCATACGGTCAACTCCTGTTCTTCTTTGAGCTCGATCGCGTTTTTGAGCAGTTTCTCAAGAACTGCGGCAAATACTGCGATTACGACTGGCGCACAGGTTATAATTAGCCCGATGACCATGACGCCTGGTGCATCTGCGCCGTCAGCTACAAAGTAGAAAAGCGGGAGATTACATGCAAACATGAGTGATACGACAACCGCCGCTTGCTTTATTTTCTTAAGCGCTAAAACAGAGATTTGCGAAAAAGCGGTATTTGTATCAATGTACCTGAGAAGCTTAAATGCCTGAAGTAGCGTAAATAAATACGCAATAGAGGCCACATACGCAGCCAAAGCGGAAAGATAAACTTTAATATCCGGGAAATCTGGCATCATACTATTCGCCATCGCTGGGAGTCCATAAAAACACATCACTAATGCAGGAATTGCCATAACAACCAGAACAACTTTTAAAAAGAGCGTCTCTTTTTTCATCTATTTCACCTCATTTTTGATTTTATCACTTCATTTATCGTTTTACAATAAAAATACATTGTTTCCTTCGTTTGAACCTAACAAGTTATTTAAAAAGAAGAAGCCATACGGCTTATTTGTTCCTCCTTCAAATTTGAGCCGAGATACGGACATATTTATGAACATTCAGAACAAGTATTTTACTTTCTACTCCCGAAATTGAGTTGAAAGATTTATCGCCAATATCAGAGATTGCATGTTCAAGGTCTATAAACATAGAAGGTAACTGAGAAGAATCGAAGTCCATTATGTACTCTCCATTGATGGTAGCTAATAATCTTGAAATCGCTTTATCTACCTTTTCTAAGGTATTCGCCTTGCGTTTTGCATGGATGCTCTTTAGATGGGCTGTACGGTCGTAATTAGCCATTTCCAGCACCCACCTTTCTTTGATACGGTCTTGTCTGCCGAAAATGCTGTTGCCTTCTTGAAGGCTAGTTAGAATCCCTTGATAACGAAGTGGATTTTTCTCATGCTTCTCCGTCATATCTTCACGACCATGTTGTTTTGATACCTCAATCGTCTTGGATGTGGTTTTAATATGCAGTTTATATTTCTCTATATCCAGTTCAGAAAAGCCTATGGCTATATCTTTACATGGGCTTCCTCCATTACACGTTAAGCAAGGTGGTGCATCCATGTGAGGGCAATCTCCTTTCAAACGAGCGTGGCATGTCCCATAGGGGTTATCCATTGCATTCAACTTATGGTCTTGCCATAACGCATTTCCGTTGGAGACGTGAAGAGGAGTGCCAAGCAGGATTCCACGAAAGTTGACGGCGCGAGCAACATAGGACTGCTGGGCGATGCCGACGACAAGATGCTGGGTTGAAATGCGTTCGAGCAGTTGATTTTGTTTGTCTTGGGCTTTAAACTTCATGATAGAGCGACCTCCTTAAGATGCCTAAAGGGCTATGACCCGTGACTACCCCATCGTACCGGAGTCGCTCGTTTTTGTGCAAAGCGCAAAATTAACGCTCTACAGGAATCCTAACGGGCAGGATAGTTCAATCACCTCGCCGGATACCTCAGGCATACGAAGATCGCGAAATATGAAAGGGTCGAAACAAATTAAACCTTTAAACCTGAAAATAATTTAGCGAAATATAAAAGAACCTAAATGAAAGTCCCCCAAACGAATCGGTTTGGGGGCTTAACATTACCGTCTATGGAGAATTACATACGCCGATCATCAATTCAAACCCTCTAGCAAACGTCCATCATCATGCCATTGACCATACATTTTATTTTGTCTGGTGAATTTGATGAACTTATCTAATCGTTTGTTGAATAATTCGGCATCTTTTTTATAGCTTTGGATCGTGTCGATTCGGACGGTTCGGTACAGAACCGGGAATTTGGTGAAATGCTCGTACACCATCGCATCCTCTTTCAGCCTTTGCTCAATGAGCGGATCTATTCTGAACGAATCTGGATGCAGATCCGGAAGGACATTCCTGCCCTCCTCCGTCATCAGCCCCAGCCTTTCGAGACGGCGGGCCCGCTCTTTATTTAATTCGGTCCAGGAGCTTTTCGGTCTCCTCGGAGACAGTCTTTGCGCGAACTCCGTCTCAGAATATTTCTTTGTCGTTCCGTCGATCCAGCCAAAGCATAAGGCCTGTTCGACTGCGTCCAGATATAGCAAGATACCCGGTGTCGGTTTTTTACTGACGATCACCCAGCATGACCTTTCAGTCCTTCCCTTTTCGCAGAGCCAGGCTCTTAAGTCTTCTTTGGTTTTTACGGCAAGCAGATTTTCGATTTCCATAAGGCGACGTAGCTCCTTGTTACGACTGCTTCATCGAGAGCACGCGATCCAGAAACTTGTCCGCATCGCTATTGAACTTCCAGACGATTCCGAATCGATCGACAAGCATACCAAAGCATGAAGACCAAGGCATTGAGGATAAAGGCGCGATCACGTGGCCGCCGACAGACAAGCGACTAAAGTAGGATTCCAGCGCTGGTTTGCTTTCGTTCGCGATGCTGATGAGCAGATTGTTTCCTTTGACCAGATCGCCCGCCTCTTGTTTCATCACAGACAACAGATCCGATATCATGATCTTTCCACCGGCAAACGCGATCGATGACTCCATGATCATGTCTAATTCATTTTCCGGCAAGGGAAAGTTCGGATCCTGCGGGAGATCCCCGTATTTCACTTGCTTTACTTCTTCTGCATTAAACACCTTCGCATAAAAATCGATCGCTTGTGCTGCATTCCCGTCAAAATTCAAGTACGCGATTACTGACATGTTTAAAACCTCCTCTTGGTTTATATAAACAGTGTACGCTATAATAGGTGACAGCTTGTATGTCACCTATAGGGAGGGGACAGGAGAAAAAAATGGAGCAAATCGAGCGGATGATCGCGATCGTAATGATCCTGCTTCAAAAGGACATCATATCGGCCACGGCGTTTTCACGGTTATTCAATGTATCTAAACGAACCATTCTCCGCGATATGGAGACGCTGTGCTTGTCGAATATACCGATCTATTCAATTCATGGGGCGAAAGGCGGCTACGCCATTATGGATGAATACAAAATCGATAAACGACTTTTAAGCAGCAGCGACTTGGAAAATATATTGGTTGCCCTGAGCGGCCTGGAACAAATCTTTATAAGCCGGGAGGTTGAAGTCACGATTAAAAAAGTCGAATCGATGGTTCGTGACACAGCACTGAAAAACGCCATTCATCTGTCCTTCCATGACTGGAACGGTCGCGATGAGATGCTGGAGGCCCTGACGTTATGTCAACAAGCGATAAGACAGCACGTACAAGTGACCTTTGACTACATTGATAAAAATGGCGTGCCGACCGCTCGGACGGTCGAGCCGTACCAGCTTCATTTTAACGAGATGAGCTGGTATCTAATCGGATTCTGCTTAACGCGCATGGAGTATCGAACCTTCAAGTTGTTCAGAATCGACAATCTGGCACTGGACAAGAAGTCATTTGTTCCAAGAGCGGACGCAGCGGACCAGGGGTTCGCAGAAGGAGAATGGCCGAAACTTACTAAGGTAAGGGCGCTGATCTCGCCTGCGATCAAAGATCAATTCATTGAGAGGTACGGCAGCAAGTGCATCGAGCCTCATAGTGCCGAGTGGCTGTCGGCAACGATCCATATCCCGCAAAATCAAATCAGCTTTCGACATTTAGCCGGCTTCGGAACGGAGCTTAAAATCGTAGCGCCCCTCTCATATGTGGAAGAGTTCCAGCGATATGTAGCGGAAATACTCAACCATTATCGATAACAAAAAGAGAGACGAATCCACCTCTCTTCATTCGGAAATTTTTTTTGCCCTCCATTACCGTTCCCACCGGTTCGAAAAAAATAAAGTGTTAGACTGGCGCCCTTTGATTAAGCTCCCTCGGGCAATTCAACAAATCCGGATCACGAATACCCAGTTTACGGTAATATATTTGAGGATTATTAGATAGGCGGGACAGTTTAATGGTGAATGATAGAAAAGCACATGAGAAGCGATGGCTTGGCTGTTATTGGAAAAGGCGAATGTTACATTGAAATCGGTGAAGTGTATGTTCATCCCGATCATCGGAGCGACAATATCGGACATTTAATGGTTGATAAATTGCTCCAAACTGCTGAAAGCAACGGTATTAATCGTTCAATAGTGTATTCCGTGAGCAAACAGTGGCAGAAAATCATTGGTTTACGAAAAGCATGGTTTTAAAATGTGGGAGTAGGTCTTTTCTTTTTAAAGTATGAACAGAAACGGCAGAGATGTCGTTTTTTTATTTATTTGACCAACTATACAACTTTCTATTTACCTGGATCGTTCTACTTAACGAGGTGAATGAATTGCCGACTGATGAGCAATTAATTATGGAAATAAATGGTGGAAGTCAAGCGGCTATGGAGGTGCTGACCAAACGCTATTACAGGCAGATTTATGCTTATTTATACCGAAGGATAGGCAGTGCCCATACGGTGTATGATTTGACACAGGACGTATTTGTGAAAATGATGCGAGGTCTTCCTACGTATACTAGAAAAGTCTCATTCCAGAGTTGGCTCTATACGATCGCGGTTAATTGTTGCAGGGATTATTATCGCTCGGCCGCCTATCGTCAAAGCTTGACAGCGACGGAATACGAGGAGTACCACCAACAGAGCAACGAGGAATCGGTATCATATATTTTCGAAAAGAAAGAAATGCGGAAGCAATTGAGACAGGCTATACAAGCTCTGCCGGATGTTCAAAGTGAGGCTATTCTTCTGAAATATTTTCATGATTTGAAAATTCGAGAAATATCCGATATTACCGGAGCGAATGAGAATACGGTAAAGGGAAGGCTTAAGCAAGGGCTGGACAAGCTGAAAAAGCTGATGAGGAGGGATGATTATGAACAACAGCAAAACTAACAAGCAATCAAGTGAACGGAATGAACTAGAGGATAGGGATCAAGAGTTTCGATTGCTGTTAAATGACTATACCGTTGAATATCCGAATGACGAGGCAATTGCACAGACAATTGATGTGTTAAGAGCTTATGTCGAAAAGCCAGCTAAGCAGCCTGTTCCCTTTTTTCCGCTTCACCTGAGGGAGCTCCATATTCGTCCGCTCTTCTGGATTTTGAATGCTCTCTTTTTCAGCTGTGGACTTTTGGCTTGGGGGCTGTGGGAAGGTGATCCGTATCAGATTATGCTGACGGTCTCGCCAGTACCGTTTTTGCTGGGGCTGCTGGAAATATTCAGAGGACGCGATGAAGCATTGCTTGAACTGGAGATGTCTTGTAAATATTCGGGACAACAATTAATGCTGATGAAGCTGACAGCTGTTGGAGCATACAATGTACTTTTATGTTTCGTATTAATCGCTATTTTCAGCATATTCGGGGAACCGCTCTTGCTATCGAAGCTAGTTATATACTGGGCGACTCCTCTTACAGTAACTGCAAGCATTGGGCTTGCTTTAGCGAGCCGCGTGAGAGGCTCAGTATTGGCACCCGTTTCGCTCGTTATATGGTTATTTACGGCTTATGTTTTTATTAACGCTATTGAATTTGAACAAAAATTAGATAGGGTGTCTCCCATAATATGTGGAGCAATATCTGTACTTGCGATAGCATTACTGATCGCACAAATTAAACGGCTAAGGAGAGGTCAATTCGATGAAATTATCCATTGAACGGGTAAGCAAGCAATACGGAAGGAAGCGGGCGCTAGACAACGTATCCTGCGAATTAACAGAGGGAGTGTATGGATTCCTAGGTGCTAACGGCTCCGGAAAAACAACGCTTATGCGTATACTCGCTGCAGTCGTCAAGCCAAGCGCTGGCAGAGTGCTGCTGGACGGCGTGGACATTGAACTGTTGGATGAACGATATCGCGATTTGCTCGGCTATTTGCCACAGCATATGGGCTTTTACAAAAACTTCACGATTGAGAAATTCCTGCTTTATATCGCAGCGCTTAAAGGGATCGAGAAGAACGAAGCACATGTGAAGGTGGAGAAGCTGCTACAGGACGTTCAATTGACAAATGAGAAGCGTACGAAGGTTGGCAAGTTGTCTGGCGGAATGAAACAGCGGGTTGGGATCGCGCAGGCTCTGTTGAACGATCCAAAAATTATTATTGTTGATGAGCCGACAGCCGGATTGGATCCGAAGGAACGTATCCGCTTCCGTAATCTATTGTCTGCCATCGCAAACGATAGGATCGTACTGTTGTCAACGCATATCGTGTCCGACATTGAGTATATTGCCAAGGAACTGTTAATTCTGAAGCGGGGCATGCTCATTGAGAAGGAGAAGCCGCAGGTGTTGCTAGAACGATTACAGGGTAAGGTGTGGACTGTTCTTGCACAACAGAGTGATATCAACGTGCTCCAAGCAAAGTATAAATTAAGCAATATGAACAGAAAGGATGATCATTTCGCAGTGCGAATATTATCTGAGAATAAGCCCGATCCACGTGCTGTAGAGGCTATACCGAACCTTGAGGATTTATACTTGTATTATTTTGACGAGGAGGCGGTGAAGTGAGATGAAGTCATTACTCAAATTCGAATTATACAAGATTTTTCGGCAAAAGAGCATCTACATCGTACTTATTGTGTTGCTTGGACTTATAACGGTTAGTTTGAACTTGCAGAAAACAAGTAGTAATTTCCCTTCATATAAGGAATGGGAAGGGCAGTTAACTGAGGAAAAATATGAACGCGCGAATGCAGCACATTTAGCCTTGATGAGTCGTGTTGAGGAAGGAATACCGCTGACGCAGGAAGAACAGAAGATGCTAAGCTTTTATGAGAATATAGGTGCTCTGCGTGCGCTGGAGGAAGATCGTAAAGCGAGTATTGGTGTATTAAGCGAGCGCCTCCATCTGCAAGAGGCGGATGCTGAAGCTAAATATGAGCAACGTCGAACTGCACTTGAGCTCCGCATGCTCGAGAAGATAGAGATCAATGAGCTGTATTATAATCGTGCTCCTTCCGAGATGATTGACTTTGTAAGAGTATTTGGCTTTCTAATCAGCGGAGCGCTTATTCTTATAGGTCTAGCCTCCATTTTCTCGAACGAGTATGCCACGGGAATGGATCAATTCCAGCTCAGCTCGAAATATGGGAGAAAGCGAGACGTTACGGCGAAAATAATAGCCTCACTGATCTATGTTGTTTTCGTCGTTGGTATTTGGGCGGTCTACAACGCGCTGCACTGGATTGGCGGAGGTGGATGGAAATCGCCGATTCAACAACTATTGAGATATCGAGATTCTCCCTACGATTACGATATGCTATCCTTAATAGGTGTGCAGATTGGTATGCATACATTAGGTGCATTCGGACTTGCTATGTTCGTATTACTTATCTCTGCATGGTGCAGAAGTACATTTCTATCTTTTCTAATATCCGGCTTTGTGTTCGTTCTACCCCTCGCATTTGAAGAAATCTTCATCATAAATTTGGGGTCATTAAGCGTGCTGATTGAATTCAGCTATACTAGCGTCATGGTTGTGTATGATTTGTTTGCTACGTTCCAAACGATTAATTTATTTGGCATGCCAATTCTATACCCGATTGCAGCTGTTTCTTTGACCATAGCTCTATCTGTCATTTGTGTGCAGCTGCTTTATGGGACAATGAAACGAAAAGAAGTAGCATAATTTAATAAAAATGTTATCCTATTTAAACTGTACCCTATAGAGAGACTTTTTTAAAATGTCTACTCGATAGGGTACGGTTTATTTTGTTCCTCTGTCAATAGAGTAGACACAAGAAACCGAGAGTTTTAAGCAGCCTTTCGGTACCTGCGTTCGCATTCATTGGGAGTGAGATACCCGATGGTCGAGTGAATGCGTTTGGCATTGTAGAAGCAGAGGATTGTATTCAAAGATGCGTTTAAATTGCAAAACTATATTAACCAAGACCCTTCACCACAATGAAGGCATTTTGGCGTGCTCTCAAAAATATATTCGCATTCTGCACTGATGCCAGGGCATGTTGCTATCCCTATAGAGGAGTCTGTCATATTTCGAGCGGCGGATACAGTAGTGACAATACATAGGTGCAGCTGTTACTAAAGAACAAGTCCAATAGGTGGCTAAAGAGCTGGAAAATATAAGAAGGTTGATGAGGAAAAGAATCAAGAATGGATACACTCCGATATTGGTTACAGAACACCCCAAGGAATGGAAGAATACTTGACCTCAGTTGCATAAAAAAAGTCCTTTAATTTGTGTCCAGATTCTTGACAGAAATCCACTGGTCCGTTATTTCAAACTGTATATCATGTCAACAGACATGATATACAGTTATGAAGGTGTTTAAACATGTATCACTTTATGAGGATAGTTTGATAAACTTAAGGGGGATTGTAAAGAAGTTTTAAATAAATTGTAGCTTTTCAAGCAGGCGTACTATAAGCTGAGCAGATTCGCCGCGGGTTAATAATTGTTGTGGTTGAATGTGTTTAGTACCATCACCTTCAACAATATTTGCTTGTAATACTTTTATAACAGAATCTTTTGCCCAATCTGAAATAGCGTTATAATCCGCATATTGTTGCAAATGGATTGAATCTGAATTTAAATCTGTTTGCTGTGATATATTTAGTGCTCTTGCAATAATTACAAAGGCTTGCTCACGTGTAAGTAATTGCTCAGGGTTAAAGGTTTGATCTGCAAATCCTTGAATTAAGCCATATGAACTGGTTACTTTGACCGCTTGTTCGTACCATGCATCTTGCTGGACATCTGTGAAAGCAGAAGGGTTTAATACTGACGCTGCGCTCGTTAATCCTAAGCCACGCGCTATAACGGCGGCAAATTCTGCTCTAGATACGTTTTCCGTAGCATTAAAATTCCCAAATTTATCACCGTATAATATTCCATGAGTCGCAAGATTAGAAATAGCTTTTTCTGCCCAGTGACCATTTATATCGGTAAAAGTTACTGGCTTGCTTAAAACGGGAACGACGGTTCCGGTTGAAACCGTGTGAATGATCATAAAGCTCTTGCCATTCTCAGTTATTACTTTTGAAGGTAATAGTTGTATAGTTCCATCATCTTGCGATAGTAAAGCATTCCATACGGAAGCGTTAGTAGCTATATCGTTTATTGGTAATTGTAAGGTAGCATAGCCCGGATGGGTATAGCCATTTTTCGTAATAAGGGTATTCATGCCAAATGAAAATGTTATTGGATCTCCAGACAAAGATAAATTATGCTTTTCTGCGTACCCTAATAACTCTTGCCGTTTAGCTTGACCTGATGAATTAAGCTGAATTTGTATGGTTTCGAGATTATTTAGAGATGTTGTGTTTATTTGATTAATAGGCAATTCCAATTTGGCTAATCGAGTGCTTAAACTCAATATTTTATGATTTTTTTTCATTAATTCAAGGATGGAACGATCGAACGTCACATTTACATAATCAATCTGTGGAGCGTTGATAGTAATGATATCGTTATTAGTTAGTTTTGATACTAATGAATTGAACGATCCTTCTTTAATTACAAAATCAAGATACCGTAATTGATTAATCGTAGAAACAGGGAAATTACCTAAAATCTCGTCGTTAATATAAACGGAGTTCTCATTTGTAGCAGTAGCAGTAGCAGGAGTAGTAGTAGTAGGTGCAGTCACTACCCCTGGAGATGACTGTTTCGGTACGATATTGTTTACAACATAATTACTTTCATCAGATATATTGCCTGCAAGGTCAGTTGATCGAGCATAGATTGTGCCATTTTCAATCATTTTTATAGGCGTTGTATATATTGACCAGGCTCCATCATTCATTTTATATTCTCTAATGTTTGCATCATTAGGATAGCTAATGGTTACACTTACGGGATTGTTTGTGCTTGCTGTTTCATCAGCAATGAAGGTCGCAATTGCAGGAGGAGTAATGTCTACCCACTTTGCGTAAAAAATAATATCGTTGCTGACGGTATATGGAAACGTAATTTCATTTGTGAAAAGTTCATTACTATACCATCCGTCAAACAAAAAACCCACTTTGGATATTACAGGTGGTGTTGTAATGACGCTGCCCATAGTAAGTCTAAAGTCGATAACAGCATCTCCTACATGGGTAACGAACTGAACAGGGTAGCGCAGCGGACCAATAGTAAATATTTCTGTCTTTTGTGAGTCGGCATATTTATCTGAAGCACCCGTAAACTGCGCCGTAAATTGCATGTTACTGTTGGCTGTTACGGTGTCTGCAGCAATGCTCCAAGTTACAATGCCTTCGCTATTTGGTGATTGTGTATCAAATAGTGTACCCGTCGTTGTATCACTTAAACTCACAGAACCTACAGCTACAGGGCTGCCGGATAGTTCAGTGGATACTTTTGCTTGTACCTCAAACGCTTCTTGACCGTATAAGATTGAAGGTGACTTAGTAAGTGTTAGTTTGGTAGAGGCTACCTGCAAATCTAATAGACTTTGCCAAGAAACATTAATGACACTATTACTCTGTCCTATTAAAGTAACCTTTTGAGTAATTTCATCGACAGTGATATCTTTAATATAGCGTGCGCCATTAAAACTTCTAAAGTTGACAATATTACCTTGTTCATTATAAGAAGCAATCGTCATGACTTGGTAATTGTCTGAATTACTGTAGATCCAGTAGGTGAATGCTCCCCATTTTATGACAGGGCAACTATTACTCGGGTTTTCATCATCGGCAAGGCAAGTTTGTCTCGTTCCTGGAGGGGTATATGAAGGTTTGGTGCTGGTTGGTAAATATTCTACTAAAGGAGAATCAATAGGTTCAGCATGCACGGTATGCAGTGTGAATCCCGGTACGCTACTAGCAGAGTAGAGCAAGAAAACGAATGACAAAATGATTAATGAGAACTTGGAATATAATTGCTTAGTGTCCATATTTCGATAAGCTCCTTTTAAATGTAATATCTTATTACTTTTCCTTTTTACTTTTGCTAACTTAATTGTACGTTATCTATTCAAACTGTTACTTTCACTTGCTATCTTTTTCGAGTATAGCATACTATATTTGCTCTAAATTTAAAGAATTCTTTAGACTCAAAATCTAAAAAAGTGGTTGATAAATTGAAATGAGCGTAGAATGAGGGTGAAAATGGAAAATCATCTATGCTAATGCCATATTACAAAGATGGACTTTATGATAAGAAGAATTTTGATTTCTGAAACATTGGAGTTGATATCTTTCCACAGCAGATTTTTCTAACGGGAACGTTAGTTCAACAAAGCAGCGGTAGTCTAAGACTTATTTTTAAATACTTGAAATTGATCAAACTCCGAAACCTCGGCAAATCAACGCCCCTTTGTAGAAAATAATTTCAGTCTCCACTTATCACAGAAAGTCCAGTACTGATTACTTAAAGTTTGCCATTAAGCCGACGAATACAGGTATTTACTCCTGAATTTCGTACGGCGTTTTCTTATTATTTACCTTGTTACCTTTTGCTAAGGAGACCAAGTGTTTTTAAAATAAAGTTTGATAAAAACTGAACTTAACGACGAAGGGCTGCCACCAGGCAGCCCTTTTGTTATTCAATTATCGTTCTCCGTAAGAATTCCTGTAAAACGAATAATTTGGCATTTGAACAAAAACGAGCGACTCGGTACGATGGAGTTACGCACGAGGTCATTGCCTCAAAAAGCCCATCAGGAGGTCGCTCTACTATGAAGTTTAAGGCACAAGACAAGCAAAATCAACGCATTGAAAACATTACCGTTCATGCCCAATTCTCCATCTCTTACAGGATGAAATCCTGTGAATTCATGAGTCTGAGTGAGGAAACTGAATCACACCGTCAGTATCGATATTTATTCCAAATAATCAAACTTTGTTTTAAGCCGTTTACGCTTTCCTGACAAGCTCTTGAAGCTGGCCCTTAACGTTATCCCTACTTAATCCTCCGTGATAACAAATAACCGATTTAATGTCGAAGTCTAAATATTTTTTTATGGAACGGAAAGCTGTGTTCATATCCGGCGTGGAATGCGGATGGGGTCCCCCTAAGATGCCTTCCACACTGAACATGGCATCACCAACAACAAGGGTTTTGCTTTGTTTCAAATAAAGACTAATATGTCCAGGCGTGTGCCCGGGTGTAAAGATAACATGAATTCCCCCGCAATACGGAAGCTCTTGTCCGTCAGCCAACGTGCTGTCAACTTTGGCCTTAGGAGAATTCTCCAACAAGTAGGCGACCACTTTCAAACGTTCATCTTCCGGAAGGGATTCTAATTGCCAAGCCATACTATCGAGATTCACTTTCATAAGGGGCAATTTTCCTTCAATATATGGTTTATCCATCTCATGAGCGTATACCTTAATATTTCCATCAGATTGCTGCAAAATTTCAGGAAGACTGCCGATGTGGTCAATATCTTGATGAGTCAAAATGATTGCTTTCAACTTGTCCATGGAGACACCACACTCGTTCATGGCTGTACGTATTTGCTCCAATTGCCCGGGCGAGCCGGTATCGATTAAAATAGCCGTTTCATCATCCCAAATCAGGGTAGGATTCAATTCTTGACGATTGCCGAATACTTCAACCTGCAATTCCAGCATTTCTACTCCATCTGAAATTTTCATCATTTCTTCTCTCCTTCTTATTTGTCTCCGTTTTATATTTTTTAATTTCTTTCACCATATAAACGAATCGGAGCTATCTAAAGATACGGGGAGCATTTTTCAAGTTTACCGATGTTTGAATCAGCTTTATCATTTGTAGCAATAGGGAAAATTGGTTAGCCAAATATCTCCTGAAGCTGTCTCAAAAATGTTTTGGCGGCAGCCGAAAAGACCTGATTTTTCTTCCAAACTATATTTAAGCCAGATTCAAGCCTAGGCTCTAGGGGTCTAAAACAAAGGTTACTGTCACTGGATGTGTTTACGATTTTATCTATCGTTACGGCATATCCAATGCCTTCTTCAACCATAATTGCAGCATTATAGGCCAGATTGTAGGTAGCTACAACATTTAATTTATCGAAATCGTCACCAAACCAATCCACAAATTCATTTTTATAAAATGTCTGCTTCATAGCCTGTCTTGAGCAAATTAGTGGCACATTGATTAAGTCTGCTGAAAGAATGACTTCCTTGCAAGCAAGAGAACTGTCTTTCCTCATTACAACGCCCCAAACATCCTTAGCTGGGATATCTATGTAATTGTATTTCGATACATCAGCTGGTTGAATGAGTACACCAAAGTCAAGCAGGCCCTTATTGAGCCGCTCAGTTACATCATCCTCGTTGCCGCTATAGAGATGATACCGTATATTTGGATAGCTTAAATGTAAGTCTTTGACTACCCGTGCAATTTGCTTCATGGCTTCTGTTTCCCCGCCGCCTATATAGACATCCCCACTAACTGTTGCTTCCATGTATCTAAACTCTGCCTCTAATTTATCCACCATGTCAATGATCTCTTCGGCTCTCTTTCTTAAGAGCAAACCTTCATCTGTCAAAATAATATGGTGACTGCTTCGAATAAATAGTTTTTTTCCTAGCGCGTGTTCAAGATCCTTTAATTGTCTGGACAAGGTTGGCTGTGTAAGATGTAAAAATTCAGCAGCTGCCGTAATGCTTCCTTCTCTTGCCACTGTAAGAAAATAACGCAATACTCTAACTTCCATCTGCACTTCTCCTTTTGGTTTTATGATACATGTTCAAGAAATGCCTTTCAAGCATTTCTTGATATGAGATATAGGTATTTGTTATGTGAGAAAAGCACGTCTAAAATAAATACAAACAGCTTATATGATAAACATTATTTTTTGAAAAGCGGAGGAAATAAAACATGGATACAAAAAAGGTATGGTTTATCACGGGCGCTGGCAGAGGCATGGGCAAAATAATCGCTAAAGCTGCTTTGAACGCCGGACACAAGGTTGTGGCTACTGGTCGTCATACAGACGCGGTGACCAAGGCGATCGGAAAATCCGATCATTTATTGATCGTTCAATTGGATGTTACCCGGCCTGCCGAAGCACAGTCGGCAGTCAACGCGGCAATCGAGCGGTTCGGAACGATTGATGTGCTGATTAATAATGCCGCACAATTCTATGGGGGCTTCTTCGAGGAACTGACTCCAGACCAAATTGAAGAACAGCTGCAAGTGGCTTTGATTGGCCCCATGAACGTTACGCGGGTGGTGTTGCCTGTCATGCGCAAGCAGCGTTCCGGCCATATCATCTCGATTTCTTCTGGTGCAGGCCTTTCCGGATTCGAGTTTAATTCCGCCTATTGTGCATCAAAATTTGCGCTTGAGGGCTGGATGGAGTCATTGTCGCCTGAGATAGCGCCTTTTGACATTCATACGACCATTGTCAATCCAGGCTTTTTCCGAACGGAATTCCTTACGGAGGCGTCGTCGACTTATGCCAAGCATTCGATCGAGGATTATGAGGAACGCAGAGCTAATCACATGTCATTTTTTAATGGACAAAACGGACAGCAGCCAGGTGATCCCATCAAGCTTGCGAAGGCACTTCTCAAAATCGTAAGTGAGGCGAAACCGCCGCAACGGTTCATCGCAGGCTCCGACGCTATTGGTATTGCAGAGCAAAAGATTGTGGATCTCCAGGCTCAGATAAATGCCTACCGCGATCTTTCATCGGCTATGGCTTATGAAGATTGAACGAAATCATTTGATTGTCTATATATTGACCTTTGGCGTATTCAGTATCTTAAACACCGAGATGGGAGTTATCGGAATCTTGCCCTTGATTGCGGACCACTTTCATGTCAGTATCTCCACCGCGGGGTTGATCGTGAGTCTGTTTGCACTTGCGGTTGCTATCTCTGGTCCAATTTTGCCTTCCTTGTTTTCGGGTATGAACCGTAGGAATGTCATGCTGCTTGTTCTTGGCATTTTTATTGCGGGCAACCTCGTTTCTGCCATCACATCAGACTTTACTGTGTTATTGATTGCTCGTGTTGTTCCTGCTTTTTTTCATCCCATTTATTGTTCATTGGCATTTACCGTGGCAGCTTCTTCCGTTAATAAGGATCAAGCCTCGAAGGCAGTAGCCAAAGTATTCATTGGCGTATCTGCAGGAATGGTGCTTGGCGTACCGCTCGCAGGTATGATTGCCACCGCAACCTCCCTTGCTCACACGATGTTGTTTTTTGCTGCCATAAACGTAGTCGCATTCATCGCGACAATTCTGTTCGTACCATCTATGCCTGTTGAGAATAAGTCCTCCTATGGCACTCAATTGCGTGTATTAAAAAGCTCCACGATCTGGCTATCCATTGCCGCTGTGATCTTCATGAACGGAGCCGTATTCGGAGTATACAGTTACCTTGCCGAGTATTTGAAAACCGTAACCCAATATACTTGGAACACAATCAGTTTGATGTTATTTCTATACGGTGCGGCCAATATTATTGGAAACTTGATCGCAGGGAAGCTGCTTACAAAGCATGCATTAAGCACGATAAAGTTTTATCCATTTGCATTAGGAATTGTTTACATCCTGCTTTTTATGCTGGGACAGTTCAGCGAGCCAATGACTTTCATTATCTTGGTTTGGGGAGTATTGAGCGGCATAGGAGGCAACATTACTCAATATTGGATTGTATCTGCCGCGCCAGAGGCTCCTGAATTTGCAAATGGAATCTTTCTGACATCCGCGAATCTGGGAACGACGTTAGGTGCAAGTGTATGTGGGCTGTTCATAACAGGAATGAGTATACAATACGTCATACTTGGGGGGATCTTGTTCCTGATATTAAGTATAGCAGCCATTTATCCAAGAATTTTCAAAAGCGGCCGATTGGAGGTATGAACTCGTCAGAGACTGCTCTTGTTTAGAAAATGAATATCACTATTATTACGGTAAATAATCTGATTTATGCGGATGGCAGGTTTGTCGCAGTCGGCATGGGGAAAGACTTCTTGGGAAGAAGCGTCGGGGAGACCTGGACTTCCGAGGATGGATCAAGCTGGGAAAGCTACAAAATGAATAATCTACGGCAACAGCTGGTCATATCCGGTATCGGGACGTCTACGGATATCTATACCGTCGTTTATGGGAATGGGTTGTTCGTTGCTGGCGGTAATATCGGCTTGATTCTCACCTCCACTGACGGGAACCATTGGAAACAACTCCCCGCAAATAACGATTTTGACCGCGCTAGGTAATGTAAGTAAATAGTTATACAAAAGACAGTACCTGCGGGGTACTGTCTTTTGTATTTTTGGCAGCACATCCCGAAGCTAGCTAGTTTCGTGGAGCTTGAGGACTGCTCAGTCCAAATGCTCTCGATCATCAGGCCCACCGTTCAGTACTACTGTTAATCGAGCATCCGCACCGGTCTAAGTGAAGAGCTGGAAGGAACGGATATGTTGGACGAACGGCAGAAAAAGGTGATAGAGTTACAGGGAGAGCGGCCGATGACGGGCGACGTCGTTATTAATGGTCAAAAGGATCAGTCAGTCAGGATAGATTATACGAATGATCATGATTTGATGGATAAAGGTTAGTTGTTGACAGAGTCGTGTTGGGCCTGCACACGGGTTGTTCACGAAAGCGACAAGGATTTTTGACAGAATAATGAGGGTTGATTGAGTAGCAGCAAATAAGTGACGCTTTATGGTAACCTATAGAAGTGACCTATAGAGTGACCTATAGCAGTGAAATCAGATACAGGGAGTGTTATTCTCATGTTAATACAAAGCAATACAACTAGTATTGAACGAATTCCGATCTCCATTACGAAGGTGCTCTTTGAAACGATAAAGTTTGGCATTATTAAGTCGAACCTCATTGCGATGATCGCAGGGCTTAGCATGGCGCTATACGTTCATCACTTATCTTTCTTCGATAAGATCGGCAACATTGTGCTCGCTTTGATTGGATCTGCCTTGGTGATTGGAGCGGCCGGCATCTTCAATAATTTATATGATCGTGATATCGATGCCATTATGGAACGGACGAAAAACAGGCCGACTGTTTCAGGAATTGTTGACCTCAGGAGCGGGCTGATCATGGGAATCTGGATCGCTACAGGTGGCCTTGTCGCGTTGTATATTTCTTCTCCGCTTGCAGCTTACTGTGGCTTTCTGGGTCTGTTCCTCTATGTCGTGCCTTATACCATGTGGACGAAGCGCAGAACCATCTATAATACGGAAGTGGGAAGCTTGTCGGGTGCGATGCCTCCCCTGATCGGATGGGCCGCGATTTCACCTGACATTTTTCACCCTGGTGCAATGGCGTTGTTCCTGCTAATGGTGATTTGGCAGATGCCACATTTTTATGCAATCGGGATTCGTCGTATGGAGGAATACCGGGCGGCTAACATCCCGATGCTGCCGGTCGTCAAGGGTATTCGAAGAACGTACGTGCAGATGAACGTATATCTGGTTGCGTTGTTCCTGTGCAGCTTCTTGTTCTGGTCCTTTAATCCTTATATCGCTGCGGCGAATGCGCTGCTGAGCTTGATCTGGCTGATCCTGAGCGTAGACGGATATCGTCGGAAGCCGGAGGAAAAGTGGGCGCGTTCGATGTTCATTTTTTCACTGAACCACATCACAGTGCTGCTGCTGATGATCGTCGGCTACTCCTTGGGTGCTCCTCTATTTCTGTAGAACGATTTGAGCATTTACGCTAGTGTGGGTGTTCTAGATGAATTAATAATAAAGGGATCGTGAAGAGGATATGGTAAAAGCAGTGGATTAAACCTCCTAAAACGAAAAAGCAAGCATTTTAGGAGGTTATGATAAATGAACTTCAATCCGATTATTATGGATAGCTGGAGTAGAAAACATTACTTTGACCATTATTTAAACAAGGTCAGATGTACCTTTAGCATGACGGCCAATATTGATATTACCCGGCTGCTGAAAGAACTCAAGATTCAGGAGATAAAGCTGTATCCTGCACTCATACACATGATAACGACCGTGGTAAACCGCCATCATGAATTTCGCACAAGCTTTAATTCTGAGGGGACATTAGGTTATTGGGATCGTTTATCTCCTAGCTTTACCATTTTTCATGCTGATGATAAGACTTTTTCAAGTTTATGGACTTTGTATGATGAGGATTTTAATGATTTCTACAGTCGTTATCTTGCTGATATGAAAAAGTACGGAAGTGTTAAACAATTTGCTCCTAAAACAAACGAACCGCCCAATACTTTCCCTATTTCCAGCATTCCTTGGGTTAGCTTTACAGGCTTTAACCTGAACATCTATAATGAAGGAACCTTTTTACTCCCCATCTTTACAATGGGTAAATATTTTCGGCAGGACGACAAAATACTGTTGCCATTATCAGGGCAATTCCACCATGCCGTTTGCGATGGTTACCATGCTGGGTTGCTGTATAATGAGCTGCAATTACGTGCAGATACTTGTAAGGAATGGTTGCCAAACTATACCTCATTTTGCTAACGGCCATGTTAGTTGGATAAGGGAGCGGCAGTCTAAAACTTTATTTTTTGAAAACAAAACATAAGCCATGCGAGAGAAATCGGCGCATGGCTTTCATAATTATATATTTTATTATTGAAAACTATTTCCCGACAAGTTGTATTCCGCTCCAGCTGCTTACATCACATTGGCCTTCATTATTTCGGCCCACAGCCACCACCGTACCGTCCGATTTAAGACCGATGGTATGAGCGCAACCCGCCGCAATCGCCACTATATCGCGCCAGCCACTTATATGGCATTGGCCATGCTCATTCCAACCCACAGCCGCCACCGTACCATCCGATTTAAGGCCGATGGTATGATTACTACCCGCCGCAATCGCCACAATACCGCGCCAGCCGCTTACATTGCATTGGTCACGCTTATTCCAACCCACAGCGGTCACCGTACCGTCCGATTTAAGCCCGACGGTATGAAGGTAACCCGCCGCAACTGCCACCATATCATGCCAGCCACTTACATGGCATTGGCCATACCGATTATTGCCCGTAAACGTCACCGTGCCGTCTGATTTAAGCCCGACAGTATGCCAGTCACCTGCCGTAACCGCCACCATATCACGCCAGCCGCTTACATCGCATTGGCCTTCATTATTTCGGCCCACAGCCAGCACTGTGCCATCCGATTTAAGGCCGATAGTACGACGCCAACCCGCCGCAACCGTCACCATATCGCGCCAGCTGCTTACATCGCATTGGTTATGCTTATTCCAACCCACAGCCGCGACCGTCCCGTCTGATTTAAGCCCGATGGTATGAGCATTACCGGTATGGGCATTACCCGCTGCAACCGCAATCATATCGCGCCAGTCGCTTACATCACATTGGCCATATTTATTATCACCGACAGCCACCGCCGTCCCGTCCGATTTAAGACCGACGGTATGGCGATAACCCGCCGCGATGGAGGGCAGCGCTCCGACCCGTGTGTCGCAGCTTTTGGGAGCAACGATTTCCATAATCGAATCCCCCTCATTCATAATTTTATAGATAGTATTGCAGAACCTCCACACATTTTCAACGCTTCAGTTCGTTTTGAAATGGATAATGGGGTAAATCTAGGGTTCGAGGGAGGTATCTTAGTTTTTGCATCCATGTTGTACAATTAAACTAAAAACGAATGGAGAAGATCCTCTTGGAAAATGTTGATTTTGCTTGCACGCAATTCCGGAACGCCGAGCCCGGCGCACTCCTTACTTTCGGCATGTATCCGCAAACGGCGGATGGCACAGACAGAACGCCGATCATGTGGCGGGTGCTGCAAAATTCAGGCAGCGAGCTGTTCCTGTTGAGCGAGTACATTTTAGACTGCAGGCGGTATCATGGTGAATTTGTCGATATTTCGTGGAAGGATTCTGATATGCGTAAGTGGCTGAACGATGAGTTTTATAATGCCGCGTTCGATGACTCCGAGAAGAGGTTCATCAAGACTGCGCACTGCACAGACAACGGAGAGGGGAGTGCAGACACGTATGACCAGGTTTTTTTGCTCAGTGTCTCGGAAGTGAGAGAACTGACCTATAAACATGATGAAGTCGCTTTAAGCGCGAAACGTCGAGCAATAGGAACGGGATTTTCCAAAATAAAAAAAGAAGATGGCTGTCACTTGTATGTGTATGATAAGACGGTCAAAGCTGACTATATCATCGAAAATGGTGAACAATTAGGCTGCTCTTGGTGGTGGCTGCGAACCCAACCTGTTATTGCTACACGTGCGTATTTTATTGGTCCACGCAGCAGTGTACGCAGTTATGGTCTTGTTAACTTAGCTCGTGACGGTGTGCGTCCCGCTTTAAAAGTGGTAGTTCCGTAGTTTTCATCAACGGATGTCCGTTTTTGCATATTTATCGCTTAAAACAAAAAAAAGATCGGTTTTGGATCACTTGGACGTGACCCGAAACCGATCTTTTTTCGTGAATGATAAGGATTAACAACAAGCTCCATAGTTAGGTTAGGCTTTGAGAGTAACGGTTGATTAGGCCCAAGTTGTAATCGTGTCAACCGGGAGGCGGTAGGAAGGATAGCCTTCTTTGGCTGCTTTTCCTATCGAGATCAGCATGACCGATTGGAACCGATCTTTGTCCAGGCCAAAAGCTTCAGCGATCTGATCCTTAGCGTAACCGGCCATCGGGTTGGTGTCATAACCGTGGGCACGGGCAACGAGCATCAGCTGCATCGAAATGAGGCCCGAGTCAATCAGATGTACCCAGTATATTTACGAACAGCGCATGCTCAAGGCCTGCGAGCTGCTAAAGCATGAAAATTATAAAATTTACCATATTGAAGAAAGCATCGGTTATCCCAATACCAACTGGTTTATTCGCAAATTCCGTGTTACAATTCCACCGTTACGGCAGCGAGCAACACGCTGAACCCGCGGATAAAGCTGACGAACACCGGCATTTCCGCCATCAATATGTCCGACGTGAAGCTGCGTTATTATTATACGATTGATGGGGAGATAGCCCATAGCTTTTTCTGTGACTGGTCGCATGTCGGCAGCAGCAACGTAACGGGCACCTTCGTCAAGTTCGCGACTCCCCTGACCGGGGCTGACCACTATCTGGAGCTCGGCTTTACGAGCGGAGCCGGAAGCTTGGCTGCGGGAGCCAGCATTGAAATTCAGATTCGCGTGTCCAAGTCCGATTGGTCGAATTACTCACAGACGGTGGATTACTCCTTCGATTCGACCCATACGACTTACGCTGATTGGAGCAAAACGACCGGCTACATTTCAGGTGCTCTCCAATGGGGAACGGAGCCTGGAACGGTGTAGGAATGAATTTTTGTCGAGAGGTAGAGAGCTTGTTGGCGATTGCGGAGCATTAAGCCTCCACCATTAAACCGAACAATGAAACCATTATTACTACTATTGCTGCTTAAACAGCGGGAAATATGAAACCTCCATAAAGCTGGTGTGAAACAAAGCCGAGCGAAGATCAGGTAACAGCCTGATTTTCGTTCGGCTTTTGCTTTATGCTTTTAAAGCTGCGCTTCAAGCGTCCCAAACATATGCTTCGCCATATCTGAGTAGTTGTAGGCGGGATGGGGCAGTCCAATTTGTAAAGTTGCCCACATGGCATTCCAGAACTGAACGATAAAGATCATGTCATCGAGAGTGGATAGCAGGCCAGCCCCTTCCTCCGCGCCAAAATAATGCGAAAGCAGCTGTTCTTTCTGTGCCGATGTAAATGAACAGCCCATACAGGCAAGATCAAACAGAATATCGCCCATACCTGCATACTCCCAATCAAGCAGACGAACGGAACCATCATATAGAAAGTTATTGGCAAATGGATCGTTATGACATAACCCGCGGAAACGTGAGGCTACCTGTGTTCTACTATGCTGAATATTCAGCAGCTTATTCATAAGGCGATCAAGTGATGCTGGTAATGGCAACTGCCTCTTCCTCGCACTCTGAATGCGATCCTCAATATCCTGATATGGGGAAAATTCATAGGCAATAGGAGGCAGTTGATGAACTTTTTTAAGCAGAGCTACGGTCTCTTCCATATGTTCTACCAACTCTTGATTTTGGAATTCCCGCCCAGAGAGAAAATGGGTAATCATGTGTCCGGTTTCAGGATTGAAGTAAAGTAATTCGGGTGCAACCGCTAATCCGTCCAAAACTTGCAAAGCCGCCGATTCAGCATAACGATTAATGCCTAGCTCCGAGGATTGAGTGCCGCCGATTCGTACCGCAACCTTTTGCCCGTTGCAGGAAACGATATAGTTACGGTTGGTCAGACCGCTCTTCTGAAATTCAACCATTGTTTCTTGACGTTCCCAGCCTAACTCGTCCTTGATCAACGTATAGACCTGCTCTAAACTCGCGTCTTCAATCGGCCCACTCTCTGCATTTGACAACTCGACACCTCTTCCCCCAATAGGGCTCCAAACTAAAATGATAATGATAACGCTTTCAGTATAACGACCCCGAATAGGGCCGTCAATAAAGTTTTTTGCTATGTAAAATGAATGATGGAAGGGTGAAGTGACCGGAAAATAAAGCGATAGGCAAAGCTACTTCCAGGCTTGCCCGAAAACGCTAGAGCAAGCCTGAAAGAAGCTTGGTGCCTAAGCTTAAAACTGCCTAAGTCTGCTTAAGATTGCCTAAGACTGTTTGACAATGCTGTCCCACGATGCAAGCATTTGCTGGCGCTCGCGATCAGACGTAATTAATGTTTTTAGCTTCTGTATCGTTTGGGGAGCATTCCATTCCGTACGTTTGTTGAAGTATTTGCTCGATAAGCCATAGAAAAGATGAGGGAATAGCAGATCCGCATAAATGATGCTGCATTCCTCGGCGCTTAAAGGATGAACCTCACGATAAGCACGCAGCATAGATATGGCTTTAGATGAGCTCCATCCATGCTTCTTCATCACCTTGTTGAATATTTTGCGAATATCTCTTGCAGGCAAGTCAAAGGTCAAGGAATCCATATCAATAATGGCAAGCCCTTGCCGGGTCTTAATCAAGTTAGCTGCTGCAAAATCCTGATGGCATAGGTTTTTTTGCACGGCTACTTTATTGACCCAATTGCTGTAAGCGCTGCTTTGAATCAAGTGCAGTGCAGCTTTTCCTTGGTCAATAAATTTGTCCACATGCAGAAGAAAAAGCCTCTCAAATTCGCTGCTGCTACTGCTAACGCTGCCGCTCTTTCCGCTCCTACTGCTCTTACTGTTTTTAGTGCTACTCCTAGTGCTACGGCTATTGCTGTTGCTATTGCTGCTACTGCTGTTGCCGCTGCTGAGGGCCATTCCCTTGAACCGCTCTAATTGATCGAGATGCTTCGCGTAGCTCCGTCCCCAGCTGCCAAGATGCTCCCTTTCATTCGTTGTATAGGTGGATTGAAAACCTCGGGAAGCCAAATGGAATTTTCCAAGCTCCTTCATAATCAGATAGAGATCTGCCGTTACATAGGAGGGCGAATCGCCTTCCGCTGCATCTGACAAGACGTAGCAGCTGCCGCTGCTGTCCTCCGCGTAATCATTTCCACCCGTGGTAGCTACCATGCGAGGGATAGGCGCACCATTTTTCTGCAAATGTCTAATGGCTTGAAGGAGAAAGAGGAGCCGTTGCTTGGAGACGGGCGCCTTCTTCAAAATTTTAGTTCCCGCGCTTGTCGCAAGGCTCCAGGTCGCTTTCTTTCCTTTATCCGAGATGAGCTTAATGCTCTTCACTTGAAGCGGATATTGGGACATCAGTCCAGTTATCGTTTGCATAATCGTTACCTGCCCCTTTGCTGAGTTCGTTTGATGCTAGAGCGGCGTTTGATTTTTTTGCGAAGAGGCCTAGTGAACCGACTTTTGAGTTTGGTAACCGTAATATTTGATAATGGGGTAGGCTCGCTTCTATAAGCGTCCATGTAAATTTTATTTAAACGATCTGCTACATGCTTGAATGTGAAAAATCCTTCGACCATTTCTCTGCCTCTGAAGGCCATCGTTCTGGCTTCATCCCTATAAGTAAGCATATAGTTAATGGCATCGGCAAAGGAGTCTGCGCTGGTGTAGGTGCGAACAATATAGCCATTCCGCTTATGTTGAACGACTTCGGCATTGCCGCCACGATCGGTTGTAATGACGGGGATTCCGGCCGCCATCGCTTCATAATGCACGCGAGCGAGCGGTTCCTGCCATTGGGAGCTGCAGACAAATACGTCGCCCATTGAAAAATAATTTTGAATTTCGTCAGCTTGAACGAATTTGGTGAAGATGACTCTGCTGCGATAAGGCTCAGCGAGCTTCAATAACCATTGTCCATAGCCATCAACGGTGTTGTCGCTGAACCATTTGCCGCCGACAATAACAAGGACCGCATCCGGATGCTCATCAAGAACCCGGCTCATCGCCTGAATGAGCAGGTGTGGCCCTTTCTTCACGCTGAGCCGTCCAACAAATAAAATCACTTTATTATTCTGGACGCCGTATTTTTCACGCATTTGATTGCGTAATTGCAAGCCGCGGGAGGTCCAAATCGGATAGTACGAATTAGGGTCAATTCCCGAGAAGATCGGTTCTGTTTTATTCTCTGCAGCGGGAACGCGCCTGGTAATCGTTGATTTGATATATTTGCTTACCGTCGTTATTTTGTGAACATATTCTACGCAAAGCTCGGCATCGACGTCGGATATTTTGTTGCTCTCAAACATTTCGTTATGCAGACTGACGACAAAACGGCTAGTCGGGGAGGCTTCCTTATAAATAACGACGTTTTTAGGACGATTAAATACATGAACGACATCATAGGCATGCTCTCTCAATGAACGCGCAACATCTTCAACATAGCTTTCTCGGGGAAAGCGGATATATTTAATGTCACCACGCGTCTCCCTGTCTGGCAGTGCAGCATCGGTAATGGAGTAGATCGTTAATTGATGATTTTGTGATAAAAAGGGAGATACTCCGTCCATCATGATTTGGATGGCTCCCCCCCTCACAGCGGGAGAAGGGAGCTTTTCCGTACATATGAATGCCAGTCTCATAAGGAGACAGCCTCCTGTCATTTATAGAAATCGCTAAAATATTCGAGCTCCTTGGCTAAGCCAGCTTCTAAGCTGATCTTGGGTTCGTATTGCAATAGTCGTTTGGCTTTGGATATATCGGCCCAAGTGTGCATAGGCTCGCCGTGCATGCTGCCGCTAAGGGTTATTTCCCCTTTTTTTCCAGTCAAAGTCTCCAGAGCTTGAATAACCTGTAGGATAGCTGCGCGCTCCTTACCGCCAATGTTAATGGTTTCTCCTACGACATGGGGGGCGTCAGCTACAGCAGCGATGGCTTCTACGCAATCACTGATATACGTGAAATCCCGAGTTTGCGAGCCGTCGCCAAATAAAGTGATCGGATCATTCGCCAGCAGCTGTTTAATAAAACGATGAAACGCCATATCGGAGCGTTGACGAGGTCCGTATACAGTGAAAAAGCGTAAAATAACGATTGGAACACCATCATTTTTTTTATAGACCCGGCATAAATGCTCGCCTGTCAGCTTGCTGACACCGTAGGGGGCGAGAGGAGCCAGCGGCGTGTCCTCAGATACTTGACCCGTCGTCTCTCCATAAACGGATGAGGTAGATGCAAAAATAAATTTTTTAATCGACGATTGACGACATGCTTCAAGCAGCTGCTGAGTAGCAAGAATATTGGATTCGACGTAGCTGCGAAAATCAGCTCCCCAGCTGGAGCGAACGCCCGGTATGCCAGCCAAATGATAGATGATATCCACATCGATAAGCAGTGTTTTCCAGTCCAAATGAAGCATATTGGCGGTAATCATGTTGAATCGCGGGTGGTGAAGAAAGCTTTCCATGTTTTTAGTGCCAATCCAATGAAGCTCTTCACGAACGAATGCGTCAACGCCGATCACTTCATGCTCGCCGCTTGCCAGCAAATATTCGCATAGATGAGATCCGATAAAGCCGGCAGCGCCAGTTACGAGGATTTTCATGGGCGACCAACTCCGAAGTAAGCAAAGCCTTGCAATTCTAAATTCTTTTTGTCCAGAGCATTTCGTCCGTCTACAATAACGGGCCGCCTCATTAGCATTTTGACCTTAGGCCAATCGGCTTCCAGAAAGGAGTGCCAGGCTGTGGCGACTACCAGCACATCCGCTTGCTCCACGGCTACATAAGGACTGGAGCACCAAATAACGGAGGGAAGCTCAGGGTTTGCAAGCGGGTCGTAGGCATAAACCGCATATCCTCGGAGCGCCAGCTTCTTCATTAAAGCAATGGCTTGGGAATAGCGAATATCGTCTGTGTTTTCTTTAAAGGTTGCCCCCCATACGGCAATTCGCGGTTTTGCGGACCATTCGCCTAGCGCATGGGTTATTTTATTCAGGTAAATGTCTATTTGTGAACGATTGATTTTCTTGACAGCATGCAGCAGATCAAGCTTAACGCCTTTAGAGGCGGCCACATAATCAAGGGCATTAACATCTTTGGGAAAGCAGGAGCCGCCGTACCCGAGGCCAGCCTGCAGAAATCTGCCTCCGATTCGCTCATCAAGGCCAATACCCTGCGATACCTCCGTAATGTCGGCCTTATAAGCGTCGCAAATCCGGGCTATTTCATTAATAAAGGAAATTTTAGTGGCGAGGAACGCATTGGAAGCATATTTGATCAGCTCAGCCTCCAGTCGGTTTGTTAGCAAAAACGTGGTTTGCAAGGAAGCGTACATTTCCTGGACCTTCATCGCAGCTTCTCTTCTCTTGGCGCCAATCACGATACGATCAGGATGGACCGTATCCTCAATCGCTGTTCCTTCCCTAAGAAATTCAGGGTTAGAGACGATATCAAATAAGTCGGGGCTAATCCCGTGCTGCTGAAGCTCCTCTTCGACCCAATCAGCCGTGCCCGGGGGGACGGTGCTCTTCATAATAATCATTTTGTGCGAGCCAATCGCTTCCGCAATGGCGGTGATGACATGCTTTACATATTTCATGTCGGCGCTGCCGTCCTTCGCTGAAGGGGTCCCAACTGCAATCATAATGACAGGACAATGAGCCATATGCTTCTTGCTATCCGTATCAAAAAAGAGCGTTCCCTGCTGCTGTTTTTCCGTAATCAGTTCGGTCAGCCCTGGCTCGTAAATCGGAATAATCCCTTTCCGCAGCTTCGCAATTTTATCCACATCAACATCCGTACAAAATACGGTGTGCTCCATATCTGCCAGAACAGCCGCTGTTGTCAAACCAACGTAGCCTGCTCCTACAACACAAATTTCCATTTCTATCGCTCCTCTCGAATCTACTACTACTACTACTAAAATATTGATTGCTGTGAAGAATGGTCACGGCTGCTGCATCTATTAAATCAAGCGGGAGGCTATTGAAATGGGTTGCCGCATTTGCCTTATTTTCATAGAGGACAAGCTTCAAAATCGATTTTTGCTAATATGTTATTACTATATATTGGATGAAATTCCAATGAGAGTGGGTGATATCAGTGGTATTCAAAGCGATTATTCCTGCGGCGGGATACGGTACACGCAATTTGCCGATTACTAAGGCGATACCTAAAGAAATGTTCCCTATTAACAGCCGTCCTGTCATTGACTATATTGTTCAGGAAGCGACCAATGCCGGGATCAAGGAAATCTTGATTATTCTCTCGCGCAATAAGACAGAGATAATGGATTATTTTGATCGCTCCATTGAGTTGGAATGGTTTTTAAACACACACCACAAGAGCCATATGCTTAAAGGAATAGAGCCGCCGAAGGTCAGTTTCCAATATGTACGACAGCCGGAAGCTCTAGGGCTTGGCCAAGCTGTTCAGTTGGGACAAACGTTCGCCGGGGACGATCCGTTTGTTGTTTTACTGCCGGATCAGCTTTGCTTGAAACAGCCCCCTCCGCTGCGCAAAATGATTAAGCTGTACGAGCGCTTCAAGCATCCGGTTATCGGACTGCAGGCTGTGGAGAAGGAGCTTCTGCAAAACTACGGGGTTATTTCTGGAAAACAGATTCAAGCCGGGATATATCGGCTTGATTCCATCGTCGAGAAGCCCAAGACGAACCCGCCATCCCATCTTGCGGTCATGGGCAGATATATTTTGACATCTAAAATATTTGCTGCTCTTGATCAATTGAAGGCTGAAAGCGGGGGAGAGCTTCAGCTAACGGATGCACTGAACGATCTATGTCAGCAGGATGAAGCGTACGGCTATGTTTTTAAGGAAAAATGGTACGATACTAGTATTGAAAGGGAGTATATTAACGCACAGCGTCATGCTTACAGAATGAACAAGCAGTCTTAAAGGGGAGAGGGGAAGAACCTTCAAACGGGGATGAAGCTCGTTAAAGGTTCTCTTTGATCTCTTATTTTCTGTTTTTTGCGTAAACAAAAAGAGTCGCCTTCAGAAGAAGGCGACAGTCGGTACCTAGTACCTAGTACGTGAAGTGCTCAGCTGCTTACTCGTAATCGTCATCCGAGTTTCTATCGAATTGCTCGGCCCGATTGCAGTTATCATGCGAGCGGTGATGCTGGCCATGCGAACGATGGCCATGTGAACGATGGCCATGTGAACGATTGCCGCCAGTGCGATTGCCGCCAGTGCGGTTGCCGCCAGTGCGACTGCCACCAGTACGGCTGCCACCAGTGCGACTGCCGCCAGTACGGCTGCCACCAGTGCGGTTGCCGCCAGTGCGACTGCCACCAGTACGGCTACCACCAGTGCGGTTGCCACCAGTGCGGTTGCCGCCAGAGCAGGAGGATGAACTGAAGTTTGACATATGCAAACCCCCTTTCTCGTATATGCTACAATATATGTCCGCAATCTATTATTTGTAACGAGGCATTTGATTGTTTTCATAGTCTACATAAAATTTAATATACGTCGACGTCTAATTTAATTTGGTAGTGTATTTTTAAATAAAACTAGGGCGTGTCTGAGAACTCTGAGGACAGCAAATTTTGCCGAATTTTCGTTCAAATAGCCGGCGGCAACCTGTCTAAATTATGGCTGCATGAGCTATGCAAAAGTGTATTTGGTTTGACGCATACCGGGAGAAAGAGAACGTAAGACGCGTGTGCACAAGCAATGGACTTGTTTCTTAAGCATGGTATCATAGGATCAAACGGACGGCTGCACATGATGAAGGAGGATCAGCTATGTATAAGGTGCTCATTGTGGATGATGAAATATTTGTGCGAAAGGGCCTGATTAATTTAATGAATTGGGCCGCCATGCAATTCGAAATTTGCGGAGAAGCAGAGAACGGAAAGCAAGCTATTGAGCTAATTGAACGACTGAAGCCTAATCTGGTTATTGCTGATATCAGGATGCCTATGCTCGATGGCCTCGAGCTGATCAAGCATGTGAAGGAGGAGGGAGATCACCAGCCGTTATTTATCATTATAAGCGGGCATCATGATTTCACTTATGCGCAGCAAGCCTTGCGCTACAATGTGTCGGATTATATTTTGAAGCCAGTGGACAAGAAAGAACTGGGCGCCACTTTGAAAAAGGTGGAAAATACGCTGAATCAAATGCAGCTTTTGTCATATACAGGAGAAAAACCGCTCGATCAGACCATAATCGCAACCTTGCTGCAGACCGAGCCCAACGACCAGGTGATTCAGCAAATTTCCCATATATTGAAGCTGCCAGCCGCTTCTCCTTACACTTATGTCATTGCAGAAATACAGGATATGCAGCTGCCCAGATCATTCGATTATTTACCGGCCATGCAGACGGCGCTTCAGCGGTATATGCAGCCCGAAGGGACACTTCCGCTCGTTCATGTGCGCGAGAACAATCAGTATGGACTTATTGTCCCACAAGCATGGCTAATGCAATGGGGCGATAACGAGCATACGGCTTATGCCTGGCTGCTGGATATGCTGGAGAAAGAGCTGGGAACGACGATAAGCTTATTCATCGGAAGCAGGGAGGAGCATCTTAAGCGCATTGACCATTCTGGGAGCAGCGCAAACCAATGCTTGAATTACCGTTTTGCTGCAGGCTCGCACGGTATTATAATGGCCTCTGAGATGCTCCCGCTGTCCTTATATTATTTTGACGTAGATGAAGAATTGCATAGCAAATTGATTACCGAGATGGAAGAGAATGTGCGTGAGGGCTATGAGGCTGTCATCCATACTATTTTTGAACAATTTCAGCAATTGCGTTTTGCTCCAGACGCGGTCGCCAATACCATCAGACGGAGTATTATTGCGGTCATAAACACCATCAGACAATTTGAAGGGGACGAGAAGGAGCTGCTGCTGCTGAATGAGCTGCTGGATTGGCGAAACAAATACCGCAACCTGAATCAGCTTCGGCATATATGCTTGCGTTTTGTAGAAGAATCGGCTGGCTATATAGCCGCAAAGCGAAGTGAAAAAGGTAAGGGCAGCATTGAAAAAATAAAAAAATATATTGATGCTAATTTTACGGATAATATAAATTTGAAAGGAATCGCAGCAAAATTTTATATGAATCCTGTTTACCTCGGCCAGCTCTTTCGCAAAAGCTATGGCATGTATTTTAATGAGTATTTGCTTTCACTGCGCATTGAAGAAGCCAAGCGTCTACTGCGGCAAACGAACAACCGTATGTATAAAATCGCAGAGCTCGTTGGATTTCCGAATTCGGATTACTTTGCAACACAATTTGAAAAATTGGAAAAAATGACTCCGACAGATTATCGCAATAAGATCATAGGCAGAAAATAAGGAGGCTATGCGGGGTGTTCAAATTTAGTCTGCATCATTTAAAGCTGCGAAACAAGCTGATTTTCATCTATATCGTCTGCGTATTTATCCCCATTGTGCTGACGAATATTATGTTTTACAACGTCATGACCAATAAAATAAAAAATCAGAAAAAAGCAGACGCAGATCTGGCGATTACGCAGTTGAAAAAAGAACTTGGCGTTGCCATTGATGATGCGGCAGGCATTACCTATTTGTATTCCATTGATAAATCGCTGATCCATCATCTGAATACAGAATATAAAACCTACGATCAATATATCGAGTCGCTCGCATCCATTTCCAACATTTTCAACCGATCGGACAAGGAATATAAAATGCTGAGCTCGGCTGTCATCATGAGTGATAATCCGACTATTTTGGTCTCTGGCGATATCGTCAAGCTTGATGATGCGATCCGGGCCAGCGACTGGTATCAGCATGTGGAAGATTACAGTAATACGTATCCGTTTTTGCATGTAACGCCGGAAAACATCAGTGTCATTCAAAAAATATCAGATCAGCGTTATCAAGCCTACGAGCATATCATAAAGATTGATTTAAACATGGAGTACATTGCTCAATTAATAGCACTCTCCAGCTTTGAGGGCGATATATATATTTTGGATCCAAGCAATCAGGTTCGCTACAGCCATCTAGTTAACGGGCAGTTGGGCGACCAGCTAGCGGCAGGCGACAAATGGACTGTCAATGAGATTAAAAAGCCGGATGAGCCGATTGTCATCCAAAAGCAATATCATGATAGACGTTATATGGAAGGCTGGACGTTATATGGCGTAATGGATGAAAAGAAGATCTTGTATGAGGTGCGACAGTCAGGACAGTTTATTTTGTGGTTCGCAATCATCAATTTTCTTGTCCCTACCCTCATCATCATCATGGTATCCCGTTCCATCCATACACGAATAAAAGATATTTTAGTGCACATGAAGTCAGTGAGGAACAAAACGATTGGAAGAATCCCCTATAATCGGGAACGGGATGAGATTGGCGAGCTTGCCGTTGAATTTAATCGTATGAGCGAGCGAATAGAAAATTTGATTAATGATGTTTATGTAGCGGATATTCAAAAAAAGGAGCTGGAAATACGTCAAAGACAAGCACAGCTTCATGCGCTGCACAGCCAAATCAATCCTCATTTTTTGTTTAATGCACTGGAAACGGTCCGTATGCGAAGCCTGATGAAGGGAGAATCAGAAACGGCCAACACCATTCATAATATGGCTAAAATATTCCGTAAGTCGATTTCGTGGAAGCGCAGCTTCGTTACGATACGTGATGAACTGGAATTGATTGAAAGCTTTCTGGAAATCCAAAAGTATCGGTTTGACAATAAGCTTCAGTTCCAGATTGCTGTTGAACAATCCTTACTGGAATATGAAATACCGAAAATGACTTTGTTGCCCTTCGTAGAAAATGCCAGCATTCACGGCGTTGAAAGCAGTCCCGGAATAGGCTTTATTACCATTCAAATTGGACAAGAAAAGGGACGGATTTTATTTGTTATTGCCGATAATGGAGGCGGCATGAGCGAAGAAAAGCTGGAGGAGCTGCATCATTACTTTTCCGAGAACGTAACAATGGGCGATTCGGTAGGCATGAAAAATGTGTTAACACGCTTGAAGCTTTGTTATGGAAATTCGTTTGATTATACGATAGACAGCCATGCGGGGAAAGGCACACGTATTATGCTGCGCTTGCCAATGGGTAATGCAAATCATTAAATGAGCCAGTCAGATCCTTTACTTTACAAAGAACATTCTAAGGTTTGCGGTGTAACATTGCGCCCTCATTTCTTTTATAATGAAAGTGCTTACAATTATTGTTGCAAGAGAGGGGACAAAGTAATGATCAACAAGAAATGGCTAAAGACAAGTATGGCAATTATAATGGCTTCGGCACTGCTTATTGCAGGCTGCAGCAATGGTGGAGAAAAGAACGCTGGAAACAATGAGGCAGGTAAGACGGAGGGCTCCGAAGTAAGTACAGAGCCGGTGACCTTTTCTTACTTTGGCTTCGGCTCGAACAAGGATGTGCTTGCCAGCGACACGACCATTGGCAAGGTGCTCGAGCAACAAACAGGTGTTGACTGGAAGATGGAATTTGTCGTCGGCGATGCGAGCACAAAGTCTGGCGTTATGATTGCCGGGGGAGAATATCCCGACGTTATATCTCCAGTTGCGGAGCTTGAGAAGCTGATTGATGCAGGAGCGCTTATTCCATTAAATGATTTAATCGAGAAACATGCCCCGAACATTAAGCGGGTATATGGCGATTACATGGATAAAATCAAGAGCGAAGACGGAAATATTTATATTCTTCCATATACCGCCAATGTCAACGGATATTTGACTGAGCCGGACATTGGGCAAGGCGCTTTCTGGATTCAACGCCGTGTATTGAAGGAATTTGGCTACCCTGAAGTGAAGACACTCGATCAATATTTTGAACTGATTGAGAAATATCAAGCCAAATATCCTACGATGGACGGTAAAAGTACAATCGGATTCATTACTTCCGCAGGTGTGTCGGGTGATTTTTACTCCATTACGAACGTGCCTATGCATTTAGCCGGATATCCAAACGACGGCAATGTAATGGTTGATATGAACACCCATGAAGCTAAAGTGTATGCAGCTTCGGATTTCGAGAAGAAATGGTTGACTGCATTAAACGATATAAACAGCAAAGGCCTGCTTGATCCAGAGACCTTTACTGCTAACAAGGACCAGTATCTTGCAAAGCTTACTTCCGGTCGTGTGCTGGGGTACTTCAACTATGGATGGCAGACAGGAGATGCTACCAACAACCTTAAAGCTGCTGGCAATGACGATCTTCGTTATGTAGGGCTCCCAATCGTATTCGACGAAAGTATTAAAGATGCTTACATCGATCCTCCTGCATTTGTCAACAATCGCGGGATCGGGATTTCCGTTAGTGCAAAGGACCCTATCCGTATTATTAAATATTGGGATAACCTGCTGACCGAAGAGAATCAGAAGCTGGTTCAGTGGGGGCAAGAAGGTGAAACCTATTCCAAGAACGAAGAAGGCCGCTTCGTGATGGATAAGGAACAGCTTGCCAATCGTAATGATAATGAGTTTAAACGTTCTTACGGATGGGCGTATTTTGATTATGAATGGCCGCGTTATGGCAGCAACTCTGTATTTGAGGACGGCAATTCCTACACTGTAGGCAATCAGCCTGAAGTAGCGGCTGCGAATTATACAGAAGGCGATCTCAAATTGCTTGAATCCTATAAAGTGGAAACCTTCTCCAAGATGTTTGCGCAGCCGGTAGAACGACCATGGTATCCTGCTTGGAGTATTTTGAAGGAGCAAGGCTCTCCCGAACAGATTTATAATCAAAAATCCGAGGATTTGCAAAAGAAATACTATCCCAAGCTGGTGTTTGCATCCAAGTCAGCCTATGAATCCATCTGGAATGAGTATGTGAAAGAATTCGGCAAGCTGGACGTTGCTGGCTTTGAAGCATTTATTACAAACAAGGTGAAGGAACGTGTTGCAGGCAATTGGTAAGCTTGAATAGGTATCTAATAGGAGATGAGGCTAGGAAAAGGTGGGGTTAACTCCGCCTTTTCATTCCAAAATTTTGAATTATTAGAAAATTTATATATAAAGGAGGCATCTGGAGTGGGGAAACAGACTGAGCTAATTGTAGCAACGGCTACTGGCCGCTTGCACAAAACAAACTTATTAAAAAGACTATCCAAGCAGAAAATGCTCATGCTGATGTCTTTGCCATTTTTAGCTTGGGTCATCTTATTCAAGTACGTTCCGCTTTGGGGCTGGACGATCGCTTTTCAAAAGTTTAAGCCGGCTAAGGATCTTTTTGATCAAAAATGGGTTGGGCTTGATAACTTCACGTTTTTATTTAAAGAAGAGGCCTTTTATCTCGTATTGCGCAACACGATTGTCATGAGTTCCATTAATCTCGTATTAGGATTCATAACAGCTATTGTATTAGCGCTGCTGCTTAATGAGCTGCGCAACGTTTATTTCAAAAGAACGGTGCAAACGATTAGCTACTTACCTCACTTTATTTCATGGGTTGTTGCGGCAAACATTGTGCAAACCGCACTTTCTCCCGAAGGTATTGTCAACATCCTGCTGCTGAAGCTGCAGCTGATTGATCAGCCTATTCTCTGGTTAGGTAAAGGAGAATATTTCTGGGGCATTCTAGGGATATCTGAAATATGGAAAAATGTAGGCTGGAACACCATCATCTATCTTGCTGCCATTTTAACGATCGACCCTGCGCAATATGAGGCGGCAGAAATGGATGGAGCGTCACGTTTACAGCGTATTTGGCATATTACACTTCCAGGCATGAGACCGGTCATTGTCATTTTATTAATTATGAATCTTGGATTTATTCTTGAATCTGGATTTGAGCCGCAATACTTGCTCGGCAATAGTATGAACGTGGACTATTCAGAAAATCTTGATATATTTGTTTTGAAATATGGCATGCAGATGAATAACTATGGTTTGGCAACGGCAGCCGGTATGTTTAAGACGGTTGTCAGCTTTATCTTTCTGATCGCAGCGAACCATATTGCGAAACGGTTAGGTCAAAGCAGGCTCTACTAATCCATGTGCAAGGAGGCAAACACTATGAGTCAGGCCAAATCAACTCGTAAAGCATACTTTTCTTCCCCTGATAAAATATTCGATGTGTGCAATATCATTTTTATGCTATTGCTGATCGTTGTAACGCTGTACCCTTTCTTGAATATGTTTGCTCTTTCCTTTAATGATGCCAATGATTCCATTCGTGGGAGTATCTATATTTGGCCTCGTGATTGGACGCTGCGAAATTATGAATACATCTTCAATGAGTCCGCTATTTTCCATGCAACCTTTATTTCTATAGCGCGCACGATAGTAGGGACAGTAGTCTCTGTGTTTTGTACTGCGATGCTAGCCTATACAATCAGCCGCCCTGAATATGTTTTCAAAAAGTTTGTGACCATCATTTTTATTTTTACGATGTATTTCAGCGGAGGTTTAATTCCGAACTACTTGCTGACGAAAGAACTGGACTTGCTGAACACCTTTTGGGTCTATATTATTCCCGGAATTATCGGTGTCTTTAACATGATTGTCATTCGTTCCTTTATTGAAGGCTTGCCCGAAGGAATTATGGAGTCGGCAAGAATTGATGGCGCTGGGGACTTTACGACGTTTATGCGTATTGTTCTGCCTCTTACCGTACCGGCCCTTGCGACGGTTTCGCTATTTGTAGCGGTTTATCAATGGAACTCCTGGTTTGATGTTTTTCTGTATAACTCTTCCAGTCTTAATTTAAGTACACTGCAATATGAGCTGATGAAGGTACTCTCAACATCAAGCACGACTACCAGCACAGGCGGAACAGCAGCTGATGCCTTTGCCAATGCACAGGGCAATGTAACGATGGTAACCCCGACTTCCATTCGAGCAACGATGACGATTGTTGCCAGTCTGCCGATTATTATCGTTTACCCATTCTTGCAAAAGTATTTTGTGCAAGGGATGACTGTCGGCGGTGTGAAGGGATAACGGAAGATTTTTAACTGTAAGCCAAGTGAAATCAGGCATTCACGCCTGATTTCACTTGGCTGTTTTTTTTCTCCGGCAGAGAAGCTATCCTCTCTCATCTATGCCTATCAGAAGGTTCAGGAAGAGTGGCAAAAGCGGTTGTGCGACAGCTCATAAATAACGCTGACTTTACAAAAGCTTAATATATTCGCCGTTGATTATATAAGTGTTTAATTATATGATTATGCCACGAGGATTAGCTAATTAGATATATAGGGAGGTGCCGCATATGGAACAACATGTGGAGCAACATATGGAGCGAAAAATTCAACAGATGGCGGAAGCCTATAAATTGTTAGCGGATAAAACACGGTTAACCATCATTGCTTTGTTAAGAGAACGAGAGCTTTGTGTCTGTGATATAACCGAAATGATTGGGATGTCTCAGCCGAATGCCAGCCAGCATCTTCGCAAGCTGAAAGCAGCAGGGCTGCTGAGCGAAAAGAAAAAGGGGCAGTGGGTCTATTATTCTTTAAACCCGGAAGCGGAAGCCTATGTACAATGTGTTTATGAATATTTGCCTTCCATGAAAGCACAATTAGTAGGCCTGAAAAATAACAGCTGCGGCATTCAGGGGGAAACATGACTGTCATTGCCGTTGTCATTTTTCTGCTCACCCTTGTATTTGTCATTTGGCAGCCGAAGGGGTTAAGCATTGGCTGGTCGGCAACGGCGGGAGCGGTGCTTGCCCTTCTCATGGGAGTGGTGAGCTTCGCTGATGTTGGCGCGGTTGCAGCGCTTGTATGGAATGCTACCCTTGCCTTTGTAGCGATCATTTTAATTTCGCTGATTTTAGACGAAATTGGTCTGTTTGAATGGGCAGCGCTGCATATGGCCCGTCTCGCAAAAGGGAATGGCAAGCTTATGTTTGTGTATGTCATTTTGCTTGGAGCTGCTGTCGCTGCATTTTTTGCAAACGATGGTGCCGCATTAATTATTACCCCGATCGTGCTTTCCATGGTGAGGGCTTTGAAATTTGAACATAAAATGATTTTGCCTTTTATTATGGCGAGCGGGTTTATTGCAGACACTGCTTCTTTGCCTTTAGTTGTGAGTAATTTGGTTAATATCGTATCTGCCGATTATTTTGAAATCGGATTTGCAGAGTATGCCAGCCGTATGATCGTTCCGGGCTTCTTCTCCATTATTGCAAGCTTAATCATGCTCTACCTGTTGTTTAGAAACAGCATACCGGAAAATTACGAGCTAGCTCAATTAAAGAAGCCAGTCGATGCCATCAAGGATAAGAGATTATTCAAGCTTTCTTGGGTTATTTTAGCTGTATTACTGCTGGCGTATTTCGGCAGCGAATTTTTCTCCATTCCGGTTTCGATTGTAGCGGGTATAGCTGCTGCCTGTTTTCTTATTGCAGCCCGCAACAGTCCAATCATTCATACGAAAAAGCTGATAAAGGAAGCTCCATGGACGGTCGTCATTTTCTCCTTGGGCATGTATGTTGTCGTATACGGCTTGCGAAATGCGGGGCTGACGGATGCCCTTGGAAGTGTGATTCAAACGGTTGCGGATAAGGGATTGTTTGTCGCCACGGTGGGAATGGGCTTCATTGCCGCGATATTGTCTTCCCTTATGAATAATATGCCGACGGTCATGATTGACGCGTTAGCTATAAATGGAACCCAAACGGAAGGGATGCTCCGTGAAGCATTGATTTACGCTAATGTGATTGGCTCTGATTTAGGACCGAAGATTACACCGATTGGTTCACTAGCTACTCTTCTATGGCTTCATGTGCTTTCGCGCAAAGAGGTGAAAATTAGCTGGGGGTACTATTTTAAGATCGGACTTTTATTAACGGTACCGACTCTATTTATGACACTTGCGGGGTTGTCTGCATGGCTATATTTCATCTACACAGTAAACCTTAACGTCTGGATTTCTACTGTTTTGGCAGCCGCCGTCATCGTGTTGATTACAGCGGTTTTGGTGAAATGGCTGGGTAAAAAAGGAAGCTGTCCATATTAAAAAGGGGATAAGAAAATGAAAAACAAACCACTTATTTATTTTTTGTGCACAGGTAACTCCTGCAGAAGCCAAATCGCCGATGGTTTTTTGAAATTAATTGGCGGGAATAACTATGAAGTGAAAAGTGCAGGGCTTGAAGCTCATGGCTTAAATCCTCGTGCCGTTCAAGTAATGAAAGAAGCGGGTGTCGATATTAGCAGCCATACGTCCGATGTCATTGATTCTGAAATTCTAAATCATGCTGATTATGTCATTACTCTTTGTGGGCATGCAGACGAGCATTGTCCTGTCGTTTCCAATCCGAACGTGATCAAATGGCACTGGGGCTTTGATGATCCGGCAAAAGCAATAGGAACAGAGGAAGAGATCATCGCTCAGTTCCGCATGGTTCGCGATTCAATTAAACATCGCATTGAACAATTCGTACAAGAAGGCAAGTAAAGAGCTGTTAAAATGCGATTGGGAAAAGATTGCAACAAAGAACGAATGGCTTCGCCCTAAAATGATCAGGGGTGAAGCCATTCGCTTTTAAGAGAGAGGCTTTTTCTCACGAGACTAGCCAAACCAGTAAACAAATCATTTTAAAATCGGAATAACCTGTCGATATCATTAAAATTTTCAAGATTTCTCAGAAAATCAAATCGTTCCTCTTTTGTTTTACCAGCAGGCGTTTCTTCAATTAAATGGTTAAATTTAACTTTCAACATCTCCCAGCCAAATGGAGTTTCGACATCCCCTAAAGGCACAGGAACCCATCTTTCATAGGTTTCTCCTTCACAAGTTTCTAGGATGACTTTAGCTGCACAAAAATGCGTAGGGTTTCCGGCTAAGTACGCCTGTACCTCATCATCCTTTGAAACGGTTATTTTACCAACCAACTCTTGAACTTCAGGATCGGTGAAGCTGTTGTATATGAGGTCCTCCGAGTCCATTCGGCCATATTTTAATGCGACTGCCGATGTGAATTGTGTACTTGCCTGCGCGCCGACGGCTGTCTTGGGATTCGGATTGGACAGGCGAAAGATAAACGAGGATGTTCTTATATCGATTGATTTGATCTTCGCTGGCGATAGGGCATAGCTTTCTCTCAAGTCGAGCATCGCATCCAAAATGGCATGCAGCCCTCGCTGACAAGCATGGCGTTTGAAATAAATGCTTGTTACTTTGAAAATTTTTCCAAGATCACTTGCTACATGGGTTAGATCACAATGACCACTTGTTCCCGTAAACGCTTGGAAAAATCCGTATTTTCCTTCAAGCGCAGCATCAGGCCCGGTAAAGCCGCAGGCAGCAAGCCTTACCGCCCTCATACCGGTTAATGCACCCCATCCGTTGCACATGATTTTTCCGGATGTCCCATCATTTTGATATTCGATTAATCCCCCTGTAAATAAGGAGGAAATACCCATGGCATGTTTTGTTTGTACAGCATCAGCACCAGTCATTTTCGACATTAACGCTGCTGCTGCAACAGCACCGCAAACGCCAGTAGCATCAAAGCCTCTTTCACGGTACATAAAAGGATTGATAGCTTCGCCAAGGCGAGCGTAAACATCATAAGCTGCTACAATGGCCGTGATCATTTCTTTGCCATTCCTTTTGTGCAAATGAGCCATCGTAAGCAGCAGCGGTACGAGAATTGAACCGGGATGTCCCATCGCATGCCGATAGCCATCATCCAAATCTGCGCAGCGTGCCATCATGGCATGTACAAAAACAGCCGTATCAGAACCTGTGAAGGTATCTTCCTCACCGAGTAAAGGGACTAATTCTTCGTTTTTCACCTCGGTATCTGCTAATTTTGCATAGTCCATAATAAGCTTGCTTTCTTTGCAGTAACGGCCAAATACCATGTTTCCATATGCATCCAAGATGACCTGCTTCCCTACTTCAATGGCTCTTTCGGATAAATCCTCATATCTAAGATTTGCTGCGTAATTGGATAATTCATCAATTAAAAGGTTCATAACCTGCCCCCATCATTCTTTACTGCTGATATTAACGGAATATGCCTCGATATCAAGCACATCTTATTTGCAATACAGCAACTTTTATTTGCGATTAGGGGAGGGTCTTTCTCAACAAGCAGCTTTCCCATGAGCAGAAGCACAAACTATATGTTTCCTTGTAGTTCATGTGAAAAATGAGCGATGGGGCTGCAAAATCGTTTAATAATATTTTTCAAGTCCTGTGTATAGGCTGGAAATATTTTGTTTTTGTTATATATCAGAGCAAGCGGATTGACCGATGTAAAGTTTGCAATGGGGAATACATTCAAATAGGAATATTTTTTGGACTGATTTAATTGATTGACTCCAGACAAGTACATCGTTAAGCAAAAACTGGCTGCATAATCCTCAGCGCATAACAGGTGATGGATGTCAGGCTGGGTCAGCTCATTAATGCAGTTCAAAGAGATCCCACATTCAGATAGATGCCTATCTAGGAGAATGCGGGAATTGAAATTTTTCTCATTCAGAACGAAGGGGACATGTTGAAATAAACGCAAATCGGCCCCCTTCGCAAAGGTCTCTTTACACGCGGGAAAGTCATTTGCGAAATACTGCTTTAATAAGTTGTCAGAAATAACAAGGTACATATGCTCATTTAGGATCGTTTCGTATTTTAATTGCTGAGAAGCCAGGTTGCTTACACCAGACAAAAATAAATCAAGTGAGTGATTTAGCACCATTTTTTGCATCTGCGGTGAGGTTGTGCGGTGAATCGTTAATTCTACCTTCGGATAAAGGCTATGAAATTCCTTTAATAACTTAGGAACCAAAATCGGATAGCGCCCTTCCGTTATTCCGAGATGAATGGTGCCTGTTCTGTCCTCTTTCAAATCGCTAAGCTGATTTTCTAGATTTTGCTCCGAGAGCTCAATTTGGCGCAGCGTATCCAGCATGATTTTGCCGGCGGCTGTTAATACAAATTTAGGTTTTCGCTCAAAAAAAGAAACATCATATCTTTGTTCCAGTCCCTTCAAATATTTGCTTAAGCATTGATGGGAGATAAACAGCCGTTTGGCTGCATTTGATATGTTCAGCTCTTCAGATAAAACTAGAAAATACTTGTAGTTGTTTATCATAAAAAACCTCCGTCATGTAATAGCCGTATAATCTGCTGTGAAAATGTCTGCAACTTATTATTACATATACAAAATGTAAATGTGATTCTCAGTTGCGTGTAATCCATGTTAAGGTATGGTTGCGTTAAAAGCAAATGAGGATTTATGCTGCACAACCGACGATGTTCAAGGCGTCGGTCCGAAAATAGGACAAATTAAGAATAAGCAAAGTGGCAGAGAATAAGGCCCAGCTTATCAAGAAGCAGGAGGGTGTGAATGTGAGTAAAGTCGCAGTGATGTTGGCGGAAGGATTTGAAGAAAGCGAAACTTTAACGATTGTAGACATTTTAAGACGAGCCGGAATAGAGTGCCATTTAATTAGCATTGCAGGTGAACGCGTTCGCGGCGCTCATGACATCGTAGTCAAGGCGGATGCACTCATCAGTGACGATGTAAAAAACTACGATATGATTGTGCTGCCAGGCGGTTTGCAAGGAGCTACACGGCTGCGGGATGATGACCGAGTGATCAGACTGCTGCAGGAGATGAATCAGGCTGGAAAGTTTGTGAGTGCAATGTGTGCAGCGCCAATTGTTTTAGGAAAAGCAGGGGTGCTCGATGGAAAAAATTTCACAGCCTATGTAGGCTACGATCAAAAGATTGAAACAAGCGGCACCTTTAAGGAAGATGTCGTAGTGGTGGATCGTAATTTAGTTACCAGCCGCGGGCCTGCAACGACCTATGCATTTGCTTATAAATTGGTAGACGTGCTTGGCGGAGACAGCCTGGCGGTGAAAAATCGGATGGTGTATTTTAATTCCTTTAATGCAGAATAGGAGGGACGTATAAGCATGGTTAAAATAGCAGTGTTGATGGCAGAGGGGTATGAAGAAGGCGAGACATTAACGATCGTAGATATTTTGAGAAGAGCGGGCCTGACATGCGACACCTTTTATTTTGGAGATAAGCTGGTCAAAGGGATGCATGGCATTTATGTGGAGGGCGACAAACCCTTTGGCGAAGAAGTGAAGAGCTACGACATGGTTGTGCTGCCTGGTGGACGTCCAGGGGGGCAGAACCTGCGCGAAAATCCGGAAGTTATCAAGATGGTCCAATATTTTAATGAGCATCAAAAATATATAGGCGCAATGTGCTCCGGTACAGTCGTGTTATCAGATGCCAAGGTCATTGACGGCAAACAGGTAACGGGTTATACGGGCTACGCAGAAAAGCTGATCGGCGGCATTTTCAAAGATGAAGTTGTTGTAGCTGATCAAAATCTGGTTACAAGCCAAGGACCGGCGACACCGTATCCGTTTGCCTATAAAATCGCCGAAATATTTGGCAAAGATACGTCTGGCTTGCGTGAGAAAATGTTATATCATTTGGCCGGCGGCAAATAAAAAAAACTTGCCGTGAAGCTCGGCAGGCGTGGATGTGGGAAGGATCGGGCAGAGCGCTCGATTCTGGCTCCCCTACGCTCAGGGCGGAAGGTTGCCAAGGCTGATATTCACTCAGCAAGGTAAAGAGATAGAACAGACAGATGAGGGGGAAGCAGCTTGAAAACGGAGGATTTAGCCAAGCAAATATTAGATCAAGTAGGGGAAAGCAATATCACCTACCTAACGCATTGTGCTACCCGATTGAGGTTTAACGTAAAGGATGAAGCTTCCGTTGACTTGAAAGCGCTTGATCGATTGGAAGGCGTTCTTAAAGCGCAATTCAGAAGCGGTCAGCTGCAAATTATCATCGGGGCAAAAGTAAAAGCCGTATTCGATGCTCTCAGCGAGATGATCGATTTAGATAAGAGCGACATCGAAGTGAAAGAAGTAAAGCAAAAGAAAAATGTGATCTCCAGAATTGTGGAAACGGTTGCTGGCATATTCGGCCCAGTTATCCCCGTGCTCATCGGTTGCGGAATGGTCAAGTCCGTGCTGGCTATACTTACTAGCATGGGCTTGATCGAAACAACAAGTGGCGCTTACCAGGTATTTAACTTAATTAGCGATTTGATTTTTTACTTCTTTCCGTTCTTCCTTGCGGTCAGTGCAGCTAAGAAGTTTAAAACCAGTGAGTATCTAGCGGTTGCTTTAGCAGGAGCCTACATGTACCCAACCCTCATGGAAGGGGCGGCCAACGTAGCGAAAACAGGGGTCACCAGCTTAGACTATTTTGGGCTTCCGCTTTTATTAGTCAATTACAAATCGACGATTATTCCAATCATCATCTCAGTTTGGATCATGAGCTATGTGTATCGTTTTATTGATAAACGGATACCGGACTTATTCAAAATCTTGTTTGTCCCGATGCTTGTCTTGTTTATTATGGTTCCCCTTGGCTTAATTGCGATCGGACCTTTCGGAACCTATGTGGGGAGCAGCATCGCCAAAATCGTAACGTACCTCTATACGGCGAACGGCGTAATTGGTTCGTTCCTGTTTGGCACATTCAGGCCTGTGCTCATCATATTTGGGATGCATTATTCAATTACGCCAATTAACAGCCAACTGATTGCAGAGTATGGTTATTCCGTCATATCGCCAGCAAATTTAACGGGCAATCTGGCTCAAGCTGGAGCATGCTTTGGCGTGTTTTTCCTGTTGAAAAATAAAGCAAAAAAATCGGGCGCCTTATCAAGCGGCTTGACCGGATTATTTGGAATTACAGAGCCCGCTATATTCGGTTATAACCTGAAGTATAAAAAGCCTTTTATCGTGGCAATGGTATCTGGAGGTATTGGGGCTGCCTATGTGAACTTCTGGGGCGGCGGAGCAACGGCTTTGATTTTGCCGGGATTATTGGCGCTGCCGACTTACATTGCAGACAGCTATATTCATATTTTAATTGGCGTTGCGATCAGTATCACGCTTGCTTTGGTCGGAGTCCTAATCTGGGGCATTGATGAGGAAGACATGCCGGAGGCGGTAGCGGTAAGCGCTGGAGCAGCTGGCAATGCAGCAGTTAAAGAACAGCCTTCCACTGCCAAGAAAACAAGGGATGCAGCAAGCGGCTTAGCACGAGAAATCATCATAAATTCGCCTTTGAACGGAAAGGTGAAAAGCATCGCTGAAATCGATGATCCTATATTTGCGCTTGGCGCCGGTGCTGCAATCGAATCAGACGATGGAAAAGTGTATGCTCCATTTGACGGCTCAGTCATGTCCTTATTCCGTACCCACCATGCGATCGGATTGCTGTCCAAGGATGGGGTGGAAATGCTCATTCACGTTGGTATAGACACCGTCAAATTAAAAGGCGAACATTTCACGGCGCATGTGAAGCAAGGTCAGCTAATCAAACAGGGAGACCTGCTTCTTGAATACGATAAAGAAGCTATTCGAGCTGCGGGCTATGATACGGTAGTACCGGTCATTATCTCTAACACGAATGAATACAAGAGCGTTGTTCAAGTAGCCGCGAAGCAGGTGGCAATAAGCGAAGCATTGCTAGCGATTGATGCTCAAAGGAATGATACGGATGAGTAGATTATCGGACGATTTTTTATGGGGCGGCGCAGTTGCCGCGAATCAGGTAGAGGGCGGATGGAATAAAGGCGGCAAAGGTGTCAGTGTCAGCGATGTGATGACGGCTGCTGCCCATGGGGTGGAACGGGAAGTCACGGATGGCGTGCTGCCGGATCGCTATTATCCCAATCATGAAGCCAGCGACTTTTATTCGAGATATAAAGAAGATATTAAGTTATTTCATGAAATGGGCTTTCGGTGCTTTCGAACCAGTATCGCATGGACCAGAATTTTTCCGATTGGGGATGAGGAGGAGCCTAATAAGGAAGGACTGCTGTTTTACGATGAAATGTTTGATACCTGCCTTGAATACGGCATTCAACCGGTCATTACAATATCCCACTTTGAAATGCCCTATCATCTAGTCACGAAATACGGCGGCTGGAGAAATCGCAAGCTGATTGATTTTTATTTGAATTATTGCCAAGCCGTATTTACCCGGTATAAGGACAAGGTTAAATATTGGATGACGTTCAATGAGATCAATATGATTGTCCGCAAGCCTTGGAAGCCTGGAGGCATTCAAATCACTGAAGGCGAGAACAAGCTTCAGACCATGTACCAGGCAGCTCATTATATGCTGGTCGCCAGTGCAAGGGCCGTAAAGCTTGGCAAGGAAATTAATCCGGGGTTTGTTATTGGAGGCATGTTTCTTCACCCGACCTCCTATGCGGCGACTGCAAGTCCAGACGATGTTCTGGCAAGCGTAAAGAAGCTTCAGGAAGCCTACATGTTTTTGGATGTTCATGTACGCGGCAGGTACGCTAATTCATATTATCATTTTCTGGAAAGAAATGAATTAATCATTGAAACACAGCCAGAAGATGCGCTTATCTTGCAAGAGGGAACAATTGATTTTATTGGCTTCAGCTACTACTCTAGCTCTGTCGCCATTGCGAATCCGGCAACTCAGAATACGAGCGAGGGCAATGAGATTAGCGGCTACAAAAATTCTCTTCTTCCAGCCAGTGAGTGGGGATGGCAAATTGATCCCGTCGGTCTTCGTATTACGCTGAACTGGCTGTACGATAAGTATCAAATCCCGCTGTTTATTGTAGAGAATGGTTTGGGCGCGGTAGATACGGTCGAAGAGGATGGCAGAATTCGCGATGATTACCGTATTGAGTATTTTAGAAGACACGTAGAAGAAATGAAAAAAGCGGTGCTGGAGGATGGCGTAGAACTACTTGGATACACGCCTTGGGGCTGTATCGATCTGGTTAGTGCCGGAACCGGTGAGATGAAAAAAAGGTACGGTTTTATTTATGTCGATAAAGATAACGATGGCAAAGGAACCTTGCAAAGATATAAAAAGGACTCCTTCTATTGGTATCAGGAATGTATTAGAAGCAATGGAGAAACGATATAGAACTTGCATTGACAACTTGCAACTACAAATAGGAGCTGGTAGAGATGAATAAAACATTTATGGTATTAAGTGAAGATGGTATCCATGCCCGGCCGGCGACAGCCATTGTGAATATGGCGAGTAATTTTAAAGCCGAGATTTTTGCTGAAGCGGATGGACGCAGGATAACCTTGAAATCCATTCTTGGCGTTCTTTCGCTTGACCTGAGCACGAATGATGTAGTCACCTTCATTGCAGAAGGAGAAGATGCAGCCGAAGCGCTTGAGGCGATTGAGGGAATATTCCAGAAGGAAGGCCTGGGTATTCTTTATGATTAACATAGAAGGTATAGCGGCTTCGGCAGGCATTGCTATTGCAAAGGCATTCGTTATCGAACAGCCGAATTTGCAGGCGGAGAAATGGACGATTGATGATGCAGATGGCGAAATGTTCAGATTTCACGAGGCTTTGGCACAATCGATTGTGGACGTGCAGGCTCTGAAGCAGCGGACGCTGGAGCAATTAGGCGAGGAAAAGGCGGAAATTTTCGAATCCCATCTGCTCGTACTGAACGATCCCGAGCTCATTGGACCGATCGAGCGTCTCATTCGAGAGGAGCAGGTCAATGCCGAGCATGCTCTTCAAGAAACAACAAAGTTCTTCATCGCTATGTTCGAGAATATGCAGAGTGCTTATTTAAGGGAACGCGCGTCAGATATGCGGGATGTTAGCAAGCGAGTGCTGGGGCATCTTTTGAAAGTAAAGGCTGAAAATTTGGGCTCCATTCTGGACGAAGTTGTTCTGGTGGCTGAGGATCTGACGCCATCGGATACAGCACAGCTAAACCGGAATTATGTGTTGGGATTCATAACCAACATCGGAGGGAGGACCACTCATTCAGCTATTATGGCTCGATCACTTGAAATTCCCGCGGTTGTAGGGACGAAAGGGGCAGCGCTTCAAATTCGTAGCGGCGATCTGCTGATTCTTGACGGTCTGGAAGGAATCGTAATCATCGACCCGGATGAGCAAACCGTCGAGCAATACCGTATCAAGCAAGGGCAGTATGAAGAGCAGCGTAATGAATGGGCCAAGCTGAAAAATGAGCCTACCGTGACTGCAGATGGTCATCATGTGGAGCTGGCGGCGAACATTGGCACCCCTGCGGACGTGTCCGCTGTCCTCTCAAACGGAGGCGAAGCGGTGGGGCTGTACCGGACAGAATTTCTGTATATGAGCCGGGACAGCATGCCATCAGAGAATGAACAGTTTAATGCCTACAAGTCTGTATTGGAGAAAATGGATGGCAAGCCAGTGGTCGTTCGAACCCTGGACATCGGGGGAGATAAAGAGCTATCGTATTTAGAGCTTCCTAAAGAAATGAACCCATTCTTAGGTTTCCGGGCTATCCGTTTATGTATGGAGTACCAGAATATTTTCCGTACCCAGCTCCGTGCGCTGCTTCGCTCCAGTAGGTATGGAAATTTAAGGATCATGTTCCCGATGATTTCAACATTGGATGAGTTCCGTCAAGCCAAAGAAATTATGCTGGAGGAAAAAAGTAAGCTGGAGGCTGAAAATATTCAAGTTTCAGACCAGATACAGGTCGGCATAATGGTGGAGATTCCATCTACCGCTATACTTTCTGATCGCTTCGCCAAAGAGGTAGACTTTTTCAGCATCGGCACCAACGATCTGATTCAATATACGATGGCTGCTGACCGAATGAACGAACGGGTCTCATATTTGTATCAGCCGCTTAACCCTGCCATATTGCGCTTGGTCAAAATGGTAATCGACGCTGCTCATTCACAAGGGAAATGGGTGGGCATGTGCGGAGAAATGGCGGGTGATGCGGCAGCCATTCCGCTGCTTGTAGGTCTTGGTCTCGATGAATTCAGCATGAGTGCCGCATCGATCCTGCCTGCTCGCAGCCAAATATCCAAATTGTCGTACGAAGCTATGAATGTTTTTGCCGAAGAAGCTCTAGCTTGTAATACTGCATATGAGGTTGCAGAACTCATAGAGAAGAAGATCCAGCCGCTGCTTCTCAAATAAGCCCTGACTCATCTATAGAGACCATCTCCTGGTAGATAAAACTACTGTCGAGATGGTCTCTTTTCGCGTAGGCAATTGAAAACAGGGATGCACTATATTAAACTCTTCTAAAGTGGAGTCAAATATTGCGAACGATTAAATTTTCAGTTGATAATAGCGTTTTTTACAGGAGGCAGCCAAATGAACAGAACAGCTGTAGTGGCGGGAGCCACAGGCTTAATTGGCAAGGAGCTGGTTCAATTGTTGCTTAACGATGCAGCATACGAGGCCGTAACGATTCTTGTTCGGCGGCCAACGGGCATGGAGCATCCAAAGCTCGTGGAGCAAATCATCGACTTCGAGCAATTGCAGCAAGCGAGTGTGCAGATGGACGGTGCCGATGTGTTTTGCACACTCGGTACGACAATCAAGAAGGCAGGGAGTCAGGATGCTTTTCGAAAAGTAGACTATCAATACCCGCTATCGCTCGGACAATTGGCGAGCAGGCAAGGAGCAAGGCAGCTATTGCTTGTATCTGCAATCGGGGCAAATCCATCATCGCGAGCCTTCTATAATCGTGTGAAGGGGGAAGTGGAAGAAGCGCTGAGCAGCCTCAAGCTTCCAGCTTTGCATATACTCCGTCCTTCGCTGCTGCTTGGCGAGCGGGAGGAATTTCGGTTCGGGGAACGAATCGCCTCATCGTTGTCGGGCTTGCTTTCCCCACTGTTTTCGGGACCGCTCAGGAAATATGCTCCTGTGCAGGCCAATACTGTTGCCAAAGCGATGATTTTTGCAGCGAAGAGCAATCAGGCGGGCATTCATATTCATGAGAATGAGCATATCGTAAAGCTAAAGCAGGAAAAATAAAACAGCTGCGGTCTAGGACGTTATTTTCAGGTCCGAGGCTGCAGCTGTTTCTTTATTCCAAGGCTGCTCTATGGTTGGCTAAGCAGAATACTTGGATAATAATTGAGGTCCTTCACGCTGCCAGATGTTCATAAAGGCTTTGACTACGTCGGGATCAAATTGTGTTCCTGCATTTTTCCGAATTTCCTCTATCGCAAACTCAACATCGAGCTCTCCTCTGTAGACCCTCTTGGAGGTCATGGCATCGAACGTATCTGCAACAGCCATAATTCTAGCTGCTATTGGAATTTCGGTATGTCCAATACGGCTCGGGTAGCCGCGTCCGTCAAATCTTTCATGATGATGAAGGATCATATCCAGAATGCCGGACCGTTTAAGATGGGAGATATGACTTAGCATCTCATAACCCGTAGTAGGATGCTCCTTAATAATTTCAAACTCTCCGTCCGTTAACCTAGATGGTTTGAGGAGAATATGCTCAGGCACGCCGATTTTCCCAATGTCATGAAGGATGCCGCCAATATAAATGCGTTCGCACGCTAGCTTGGACAGATTCATTTCTTCGGCGATTTTCCTCGAGTAATAAGCCACGTTATCCGAGTGGTCGGCTGTATAATGATCTCTTGAATCCAAGGCTTTAGCTAATGTAAAGGTGAGCTGAAGCATATTTTGCTTCTGTCTATTGTAATACAAAATCATAAACGAAATAGAAGAGGAGGTTAAGAAATACGTAATGACTAAAGTGAAGACTCTCAAGAGGAATTCATCATGAAAGAGAAATACCGGCTGCTGCTCCAAATAAACTCTAAAGAAAACGATAAGAACGACGAGCATGCTTCGAATCCAGGTTTCCTTCCAAAAAGAAAGGCCTACCAGTAAGCTGAGCATTAAATAAGCAAACTGAAACAATATGTAATTTTCGAAACAAAAGTCAGCCGCAATAACAGCAAGAAATGCGATTCCGAATAAGAAGCGGCTTGTATATTTACTAAGAATAAAGGTTTCTGCTTGATGAGCGATGTAATTTTTCATAGGACGGAGGACCTCAGCAATCATTCAATTTATTTCTAAATTATGTATTTAGCTTTATGAAATTATATCATATCCTAATGCTCAACCTCTACATGGAATTACTAGCGCTGCATAAACGCTGCTCATCTATCTATAAATCGAGATCCTGTTAATAAGGCGGGAAATATATAAGGTTCCAGGTCTAGTTAGAAATGAATCTTTTTAATTGGATAAAATATGTAAATGTGTTAACATGAGTATGGAATTGGACGCGGTAGCCGCATTCATTTCGTCAGCAAGCTAATTGATTATATGGTAGAGATGCTCCAAGAGGAGCCTTTCTCAATCGAGCAGATTTCTCGCTGCTCTCCTTGCAACTCCCAAATCAGCGCTAATTCGCAAAGATTACTTAGGGGGTTTATTGTCATTTCATAATTATGATAGCGCTTACATTTTTAGGTGAGGTAAGAGATTGCGAGAGCTTTTATTTTAATGAAGGAAGGGAAAATGGACGATGCTCAAAATATTGCTGGCAGACGATGAGGTGTTTGTTCGGAAAGGACTGATAGAGCTAATCCCATGGGAAGAAATGAAGTTCACTGTAGTCGGGGAGGCGAACAATGGCAAGGAAGCGCTGGAAATGATTAAGGATTTGGAGCCGGATTTAGTCATTACGGACATACGCATGCCGCTCGTGGATGGGCTTGATCTGATTCGAAGTGTGAAGGAGCATACCCAGCTTGACCCGGTTTTCATCATAATCAGCGGCTATAATGACTTTAAATATGCACAGCAGGCTCTGCGCTACGGGGTACACGATTATATTATGAAGCCTATTGACGAAGAGGAAATGACGGCGGCTTTAAGGAAGCTGACCTACAGCATTATAGAGAAAAAGAAGGCATTGCTGGCCGGAGACAAACAGCAAGGCAACCCTATTCTAGAAGCGCTGATGCAGGGAGCTTTGGGTAGAAAGGAGGCAGAGCCATATTCCGCGATGCTAGGCATGCCGGAAGGTGCAAGCATGATGTATGTGTTGGTCGACATTTATGCCGCTCCGCAGGAACAGCTAGCAGACATTAAGATGTTTCAGGAAGCGCTGCATGCTATTGAGGCTAGAGAAGGAGATATTCCCGTCATCGAGCTGCAGCCGGGCAAGTTTGGGCTGCTTTTAAACGTGGACCGGATGCAGAAGAGAGAGGGTGGGATTGGACCCGCTTTGGAAAGGCTGCGATTAGCCCTTTCCCATCGCCTGAGCCTTGACATCGGCATGTATGCGGGCAATTCCGTCGATCATGTTGCCGAGCTTCGCCATTCTTATCTGGAGGCTAGCGAAGCGGCCCGGCATAAATATGCTGAACGCGGTGTGATTTGGTACGCAAGAATTAAGGATCTGCCTTTGTATGTTTTTGATATTAGTCCAGACGTTGCAAATAAGCTGGTCTTGCAGCTGGAGGAGGGCAGCAGGGATGCGTACCGTCAAACGGCGGCGGACATGTTCCGGTTGTTCCGTGAGCAGCGTTTCACCCCGCAAGCTGTAACGGGGTCTCTCTCCCGATGCATCACCGGAATTATAGCTGTTATTAAGGAAATGGACGGCAGCGAGGAGGAGGTTCGGCGGTTAAAGGAGCTGGCCGAACGGGAGCACGGCAATTGGAGCCTACAGCTGCTGGAGGAGCATTTTATGCTGGCGCTTACGGAAGCGGAGGACTACATTGCGCTGCTGCGTCAGGAGTGGTCCAAGGGCAGCATCAAGCAGATTAAAAACTATATTGATGCGCATTATAGCGAAAATATCAGTCTCAAATGCATAGCGGCAATGTTTTATATGAATGCCTTGTATTTGGGCCGGCTTTTTCGCAAAAGCTATGGGGTTTATTTCAATGAATATTTGCTGGAGCTGCGGGTAAAGGAAGCCAAAAAGCTGCTTCGACAGACTGACCTGCGCATGTACGAAATCGCCGCCAGAGTCGGCTTTCAGAATGCGGATTATTTTGTCACCCAGTTCGAGAAGCGGGAGAAGCTGTCACCGACAGAATACCGGAACATACTGAACGCCAAAGAGCTGGGAGGCTGAAAAATGATTAAATTCAATTTGAACTACATGAAACTGCGCGACAGGCTGCTGCTCATGTACATACTGTCCGTATTCATCCCTATCGTTGTCACTAACGTGGTCTTCTATAACGTGACTACAGTCAATATTCGCAGCCAAAAAACCCGTGATGCCGACATGGCCTTAAACAATCTCAAAAACGACCTGCGCGTAACGGTTGACCAAGGCGTTGGTTTGTCCTATTCCCTATATGCCGATCCCATCTTTAACAAAACGCTTGCAAGGCATTTTACCAATCAACTGGATTACATTGAGACTTATCATTCTTATTTGAGCGGGGCGTTTTCCGATCAAAACGTACAGGGTGTCCGCTGGTATCAGGTGTATACAGATAATCCCACCGTTTTGTCCTCGGGCTACATTGATCGCCTGAACGAAGCGGTTCGGCAGTCCGACTGGTATATCCAGTCTAAGTCCTCTTCTGCTCTTTATCCGGCTTTTGTTTATGCCGACAAGAAACTCAGCCTCATTCAACAGTTAAATAACTACCACACCGGCGGTATTGAGCAGCTGGTGAAAATTGATTTGAACATGGACTTGCTCGCCCAAAAATTCGGAAACAGCGCCTTTGGCGGCAAGGTTTATTTGGTTGATCCTGAGGGACGGGTGTGCTTTGGCAATGAACGTGGAGGAGAATGGCAGCAGGCAAATGTCCGGTTCGAGGACATCGCGCTTCCTAAAAATTCGCATTTGTTCAAGGCTTCTTTCGATGGAATTAGTTATTTGGAGGGGTGGACGCTCCAAGGCGTGATGAATGAGGCAGTCTTCCTTAGAGAGGTCCGCGATTCGCGTTTCATTGTCATTTGGCTCGCATGCATTAATTTTGTGCTGCCCTCTATCATTATCGCTGTGATGTCCAGGTCTCTGCATGTACGGCTGGTGCAGATTCTAATGCATATGAAGAAGGTGAAAACGCAAACCTTCCAGACGATTCCTCACGAAGAGGCGAGAGATGAAATCGGCCAGCTGACGATGGAATTCAACCGAATGATGGGAACGATCAATAATTTGATTAATGAGGTTTATATTGCGGATATCCAAAAGAAGGATTTGGAGCTGAAGCAGCAGCAGGCGCAGCTTCATGCCTTGCACAGCCAGATCAATCCCCACTTCCTGTTTAACGCCCTAGAATCTGTCCGCATGAGGAGCGTCATCAAGGGGGAGCGGGAAACGGCAAAAATCATTCATCATATGGCTCAAATGTTCCGCCAGTCTATCTCTTGGAGTCGGAAGCACGTGCTGGTGCGCGAGGAATTGGAGCTGATAGGCAGCTTTCTGGAAATTCAGCAATACCGCTTTGGGGGAAAGCTGGACTACAGCATTGTAGCAGACCCGTCAGCGCTTAACCGCCGAATTCCTAAGATGGTTATTTTGCCTTTTGTGGAGAATGCCAGTATTCATGGAATCGAATCGAGTCCCGACAAAGGAGTTATTACGATCTCTGTCACCGAGCGGGAGGACAAGCTTTATATCAGATTAGACGATAATGGTATCGGCATGTCTCAGGCCAAGCTGGATGAGCTGTTTCATTATTTGGAGGAAAATGACGATATAGGCGAGCGAGTTGGCATGAAAAATGCCTATTATCGTCTAAAGCTGTGTTACCAGAATCGTTTTGACTTCTCCATTCACGCCAGTGAAGGGACGGGAACGCATATAGAAATCGTTCTGCCGCTGGAAACCGAAGACTTGTAATAGTTGGGAAAGAATGGGTATGTTTTTCAAAGAAAAAGGTATGGTTTGTAGGGTAATCAAGAAAGCGCTTTCTTGATATATTGAAAGGGCTTACAAGTTTATGGTTGGAAGGGGAAATAGCTGGAATGTACAAAAGCAAGGCAGTAATCGCTGGATTAGTTATTTTATTAGCGGCGACTTTCGGAGGGTGCAGCAAGGCGGATAACGGTACGCCTAACAGCGCCTCTAATAGCAAGTCTACATCCGATGCTTCCTCAGCAAGCGGAGAGGAGAACCTGCCCGTAACCTTCTCGTACTATCATTTTTCGACAGGCAAGAAGGATACTATGGCGAGTGAAACGGTCATCGGAAAAGAATTGCAGAAACAAACCGGTGTTGACTGGAAGCTGGAATACGTCGTGGGCGACAGCGCAACCAAGGCCGGAGTCATGATTGCCAGCGGAGATTATCCAGATGTGATCAGCTCTAGTGGCGAAATGGCGAAGCTGATGGACGCAGGAGCCTACATCCCGCTCGATGATCTGATTGAGGAGTATGGGCCCAACATCAAACGCGTGTACGGACCTTACTTCGATAAGATGCGACAGGAGGACGGGGAAATTTATACCTTGCCGTATACCGCCAATCAGGGCGAGTATATCGGGGGTCCCAATATTGGCGGAGGAGCCTTCTGGATCCAGCGTTCGGTGCTGAAGGAGTTCGACTATCCGAAGATCACCACTTTGGATGAATATTTTGATCTAATCAAGCAATACAGGGAGAAGCATCCGACAATCGATGGCGCGGATACGATAGGATTCGTTTCCCTGGCCGGCGTCGCGAATAACTTTTTTACGCTGCAAAATCCTGCTATGCATCTTGCGGGTTATCCAAACGACGGCAGTGTTATCGTCGATATGGAAACCCATGAGGCCAAGGTTGTAGCCGGAACCGACTATCAGAAAAGATGGATTCAGAAGCTGAACGAAGTGAACGCGGAAAAACTGTTTGATCCGGAATCCTTTACCATGAACAAGGATCAATACTTGGCCAAACTGACCTCAGGACGTGTACTTGGCTACTTTAACTATGCATGGCAGGTAGGGGATGCTTCCAAAAATCTATTGGCGGCTGGCATTGACGAGAAACGTTATGCTCCGCTTCCCATTGTATTCGACAAAGACATCAAAGATCAGTATGTGGACCCGCCAGGATTTGTCGCCAACTACGCGGTCGGCATTTCCATCAAAGCCAAGGATCCCATTCGCATCATTAAATACTTCGATACTTTGCTGAAGGAGGAAAATCAAATCCTCGTACAGTGGGGGATCAAGGACCAAACCTACAGTGTAGATGACAATGGCCGCTTCTATTACGCAAGCGATGAGCAGCGCAAATACCATGATGATCTTGAGCTCAGTCGTACTTTTGGCTTCACCTACTTTGGAACAGACTGGCCGCGTTACGGCGGGGAGTCCACATTATCAGACGGCAATGCCTTTAGCCCCGGCAATCAGCCTGAGGTAGCCTATGCCTCGTATACCGAAGGTGATAAAACGATTCTGAACGCATATGGCGTAGATACGTTTAGCGAAATGTTTTTGAAGCCCGAAGCACGTCCATGGTTCCCCGCATGGTCCATCGCGCTAGAGCAAGGTTCCCCTGAGCAAATTTTTACGATGAAGTCGGATGATGTGCAGCGAAAATATTTGCCTGCTCTGGTCATGGCATTGCCGCCAGATTTCGACAAGCTGTGGGAGGAGTATATCGGCGAGCTGGACAAGCTGGACAAGAATACCTATGAGAATACGATAACCAAGGTGATAAAGGATCGCGTTGCAGGCAAATGGTGAGCAGGGCTTAAGCAAGGAGCTGGAAGGAGTCATATCAAGTGGGGAAACTGATGAATACGGTGGATTCAGCGCTAGGCGCCGATAGACCAGAAATAAATAAAATAAAGCTGTTTTATCATCGTCTTATTCAGCAGAAAACGCTCGCGTTTATGTGTATTCCATTCGTCATTTGGGCTTTTATTTTCAAATATTTACCGCTTTGGGGCTGGACGATGGCCTTTCAAAACTTCAAGCCAGCAAAATCCTTTGGGGAACAGAAATGGGTGGGCTGGCATCACTTCAATCTCTTATTCGCGGACAGCACCTTCTATCGTGTGCTGCGCAATACCCTGGTAATGAGCTCCATCAAATTAGTGCTAGGCTTCGTTACAGCGATTACGTTGGCTCTTCTACTGAATGAGCTGAAAAATATCATTTTTAAACGGTTCGTTCAGACCGTCAGCTATTTGCCGCACTTTATTTCATGGGTAGTGGCGTCAAGCATTGTTCTGACGGTTTTATCTCCGGATGGCATCCTTAATTTGCTGCTGATGAAGTTCAATCTCATGGATAGCGCCGTACTGTGGATGGGCAAAGGGGAGTATTTCTGGGGAATTCTCGGGGCGACCGAGGTTTGGAAAGAGGTGGGCTGGAGCACGATTATTTATTTAGCAGCCATTAGTGCGATCGATCCTTCCCAATATGAAGCGGCTGAAATAGATGGAGCGGGCAGGCTCCAACGCATGGTTAGCATCACGCTTCCCGGCATGAAGCCCGTAATCATTATTTTGCTAATCATGAACATGGGCAACATTCTTGAAGCTGGATTTGAGCCGCAATATTTGCTGGGCAACGGGATGAACATGGATTATTCGGAGAATCTCGACATATTCGTGCTGAAGTATGGCATGGGGATGGGCAACTTCTCCTTAGGAACTTCGGCTGGTATCTTCAAAACGGTAGTCAGCTTCATCTTCCTTTTCTCCGCCAACTCTATTGCTAAGAAAATGGGAGAAAGCAGATTGTTTTAAAAGGGGAACTACGCGATGCAAAAAGCAAAAATGTCCCGTTTGCGCAACGCAAGCCTTGGGGACCGAGTGTTTGACAGCTGTAACATTATCTTTATGATAGGCCTGATGATCGTCACCATTTACCCGTTTGTCAATATGATTGCCGTTTCCTTTAATGATGCTAACGACGCCATTAGGGGCGGAATTTATTTGTGGCCACGGGAATGGACTTTGGATAATTACAAGTATATTTTCGGAGAATCTGATGTTTATCACGCCACTCTCATATCGGCGCTGCGTACGGTTATTGGAACGGTTGTGGCCGTATTTTGCACAGCGATGCTCTCCTATACCGTCAGCCGACAGGGATTTGTGCTGCGCAAGTTTGTCACGATGTTTTTCGTGTTTACGATGTATTTTAGTGGAGGCTTGATTCCTAGTTATTTGCTTATCCGGGATTTGGGCCTGATTAACTCCTTCTGGGTTTATATTGTTCCGGGTGTAATTGGGGTGTTCAACATGATCGTCATCCGTTCCTTCATTGAAGGCCTGCCGGAAGGCATTCTGGAATCGGCGCGAATCGACGGTGCGGGAGAATTCACCACATTCGTCCGCGTCGTACTGCCGCTGACCATTCCCGTAATGGCGACCGTGTCGCTGTTTGTAGCGGTAGGGCAGTGGAATTCCTGGTTTGATGTGTTTCTATACAATTCCTCCACTCTTAAATTAAGCACGCTGCAGTACGAGCTGATGAAAATATTGCAAACATCTACTACGGCAGCCACGGCAACGGCCGGGGATATTTATCAAGCTGCGGGCGACAGCGGATCGATGGTGACGCCAACTTCAATCCGGGCTACGATGACGATCATTGCCAGCGTTCCGATTTTGATGGTATATCCGTTCCTGCAGAAATATTTTATCCAAGGAATGACCCTCGGTGGCGTTAAGGGCTAAAGGATACGGATAACGGCTGCCTACAGTGAAAACAAATGGATAGATAAGAAGGGAGGTGATTAGGCGGTTGTTTAAACAGCCGGAGAAGTTTATAAGAAAAACTACTATTATAAGGAGATGAAAGCAATGATCTCAAGTCTGAAAAAATCAATGTTTGTCTTATTGGCATGTTTAACGGCGCTTCCGCTAGTATTAACCGTGCCGGCTACTCCTAAGGTTTCAGCGGCAAGTGATGCAGTCATTAATTTATCGGCAGAAAAACAATTAATAAAAGGTTTTGGAGGCATTAACCACCCGGCTTGGATTGGGGATTTGACAGCATCTCAAAGAGATACCGCATTTGGCAATGGACAAAATCAGCTGGGCTTTTCTGTATTAAGAATCTTTGTAGACGGTGACAGCAATAATTGGTCCAAAGAAGTGCCGACTGCCAAACGTGCGATAGAGCAAGGTGCACTCGTCTTTGCTTCGCCATGGAATCCTCCAGCTAGTATGATCGAGACCTTCAATAAAAATGGTGATACTTCAGCCAAACGACTTAAATACGATAAGTACGCTGCGTATGCACAGCATCTTAATGATTTTGTCACGTATATGAAAAATAACGGTGTGAACCTTTATGCCATTTCGGTTCAAAATGAGCCTGATTACGCTCATGACTGGACATGGTGGACGCCGCAAGAGATGCTTCGCTTTATGAAAGAAAATGCGGGCTCCATTCAAAATACGAAGGTCATGGCACCGGAGTCATTTCAATATCTGAAAAATATGTCAGACCCGATTCTGAATGATCCGCAAGCTCTTGCCAATATGGATATTCTTGGTGCTCATCTTTATGGTACAAGCGTTAACAATTTCGCTTATCCTCTGTTCAAACAAAAAGGAGCGGGCAAAGAGCTCTGGATGACGGAAGTATACTATCCAAATAGTAACAACAACTCGGCGGATCTTTGGCCCGAGGCATTGGATGTTTCCCATCATATTCACAGTGCTCTGGTTGAAGGAGATTTCCAAGCCTATGTATGGTGGTATATCCGCAGACAATACGGCCCAATGAAAGAGGACGGCACGATCAGCAAACGCGGTTATAACATGGCTCATTTCTCTAAATTTGTTCGTCCTGGCTATGTAAGGGTTGATGCATCGAAGAGCCCTGAAACAAATGTGTTCACCTCTGCATATAAAGGCGACAACAAGGTGGTTATTGTTGCCATCAACAAAGGCACCTCGGCAGTCAATCAGAAATTTGTCCTGCAGAACGGGAATGCATCGACGGTATCTTCATGGGTAACAGACAGCACTAGAAATCTTGCAGCCGGATCGTCGATTAATGTGTCGGCCGGTTCCTTTACAGGCCAGCTTCCAGCCCAAAGTGTTACAACTTTTGTAGCCCAATTGGGTAGCGGTGGGAATAACAACAGTGGTACTACTTATGAAGCAGAGACGGGTACAACATTGACCAATTCCTTAGTAGAAGCCATAAATTCAGGCTACAGCGGCAGCGGCTATGTCAACTTTAATGCGGCAACCGATGCAGCCATTCAGTGGAGCAGCATTTATGCTTCTATAGCAGGAACTAAAAATGTGAAGTTCCGTTATGCGTTGGAGTCAGGGACAAGAAATCTGGACGTTTATGTTAACGGGACGAAAGTAATCAGCAATGCTGCCTTTACAGCGACCGGCGGCTGGACAACCTGGGGTGAGAAAACACTTCAGGTATCCATGAATAGCGGAAACAATACTTTAAAGGTGGTAACAACCGGTACAGAAGGACCGAATATAGATAGTGTAAATGTTTCGGCCCAGTAGGTCGGTTAAAGGCCAAGGCTCAATATGAGGAGAAGGGGGAACAGAAGTTGAAGGAGGATATGGAAAAATGAGAAAGAAGTGCAGCGCTTTATTATTGGTTTTTGCCTTGCTATTGAGTTGCCTGCCTGAGATGTCTGTATTTGCCGCCAGTGCGACCATTGCAAAAAATGTAGGGAATTCCAACCCGCTGATTGACCATCATTTAGGGGCAGACCCCTTTGCATTAACCTATAACGGAAGAGTCTATATTTATATGTCTAGTGATGACTATGAATATAATAGCGATGGATCGATTAAAGATAATTCATTTGCTAATTTGAAGAGCGTATTCGTCATATCTTCAGCAGATATGGTGAACTGGACTGATCACGGAGCTATTCCGGTAGCAGGTGCCAATGGAGCCAATGGCGGTCAAGGCATTGCAAAATGGGCAGGGGCTTCTTGGGCTCCGGCTGCGGCAGTGAAAAAAATAAATGGCCAGGATAAATTTTTCCTTTATTTTGCAAATAGTGCCGGAGGTATCGGCGTTCTCACAGCAGACAGCCCGATTGGGCCATGGAGCGATCCGTTGGGAAAAGCGCTGGTTACAACCAATACACCTGGAATGTCCGGCGTTGTTTGGCTTTTTGACCCGGCCGTATTCGTAGATGACGACGGCACAGGGTACTTGTATGCCGGTGGAGGCATCCCTGGCGGTTCAAATCCAACACAGGAGCAAAGGGCAAATCCAAAGACAGCCAGAGTATTGAAATTAGGCGCTGATATGACCAGCATTGTTGGCAGTGCATCCATGATTGATGCGCCGTTCATGTTTGAGGACTCAGGCATGCACAAGTATAACGGAGTATATTATTACTCCTATTGCATTAATTTCAGCGGTACGCACCCCGCCGATAAGCCTAGTGGTGAAATCGGCTATATGACCAGCACGAGTCCGATGGGGCCTTTTACGTATGCAGGACATTTTCTGAAAAATCCGGGTTTCTTTTTTGGTGCCGGAGGAAACAATCACCATTCTGTATTTAATCTTAACAACCAGTGGTATGTGGTATACCATGCTCAAACAGTCAGCCTAGCCCTATACGGTGCAGGCAAAGGCTACCGTTCGCCCCATATCAATAGGCTGGTGCATAATGCGAATGGATCTATTCAAGAGGTTGCAGCCAATTATGCAGGCGTGTCTCAGCTTGCCAATCTCAATCCCTATAACCGAGTAGAGGCTGAAACGATTGGCTGGAATGGACGCATTTTAACGCAGAAATCTTCAGCAGCAGGCGGACCGGTAAATAATCAAAACGTAACAAGTATTAATAATGGAGACTGGATTGCTGTAGGAAACGCTGACTTCGGTGCGAGTGGAGCTACTACCTTTAAAGCAAATGTTGCATCCACCGTGGGCGGGAATATTGAAGTGCGTCTTGACAGTGTAACCGGCCCGCTTGTAGGAACGCTTAATGTGCCTTCCACAGGTGGAGCGCAAAACTGGAACGTAATAGAAACGGCTGTAAGCGGTGTAACCGGTGTTCACAACGTTTTCTTTGTATTTACTGGAAACGGTACAGGCAATTTGTTTAATTTTGATTACTGGCAGTTTACGCAAAATGCTGCTAGTACCGGTACCACTTATGAAGCGGAGACGGGTACAACCTTAACCAGCTCCGTAGTAGAAACCATTAATTCGGGCTACAACGGCAGCGGCTATATCAACTTTAATGCTGCAACCGATGCAGCCATTCAGTGGAGCAGCATCTATGCCGCTGTAACAGGAACTAAAAATGTAAAGTTCCGGTATGCGCTGGAGTCAGGGACGAGAAATTTGGATATTTATGTTAATGGAACGAAAGTAATTAGCAATGCTGCTTTTACAGCGACTGGCAGCTGGACAACCTGGGGCGAGAAAACGATTCAGGTACCCATGAATAGCGGGAACAATATTTTAAAAGTCGTAACTACTGGGACAGAGGGACCGAATATTGATAGTGTAAATGTTTCGGCTCAGTAATAATAATTGCAAAGGCTTCGTCTCCTTTACATGGGGGCGAAGCCTTTTTGTTATGAATTCTAATCAGAACGATAGATATCCAACCGCTGTTGCGTAGGAGTGATCTGTAATTACCTTTATGATAGACATATCGAGGAGGGATGCAGATTGTACGCTAAGCTTTATAAGTATCGATGGCAATATTTATTGATTTTACCGGGTGTGGTTCTGCTGCTGCTTTTCAACTATATTCCTATGGCAGGCGTACAGGTGGCTTTTAGGGATTTTCAAATCGGAACATCCATATGGGATAGTGCGTGGGTTGGCTTTGATAATTTCTCCTTTATCCTAGACCCTCAATTTTTGACCGTAGTCAAAAATACACTCTATATATCCGTGCTGAAATTTTTGTTCGGCTTCCCGGCGCCTATCCTATTGGCACTGCTGATTAACGAAGTGACGCGGCCGGTGTTTAAGCGATTCGTGCAATCGGTCAGCTACTTGCCCCATTTTTTCTCATGGATTGTAGTCGCTTACATTCTTCAATCCTTTTTGACAATAGACAGCGGTCTGGTCAATCAGTTTATCAACAAAGTGGGCGGGGACTCCATCTTTTTCTTGGGCTCGACGGAATGGTTTCGTCCCATGGTGGTGCTAAGCGGCTTGTGGAAAGAAACAGGCTGGAACACGATTCTTTATTTGGCGGCCATTACGACGATCGATCCGCAGCTCTATGAATCCGCCAAGGTAGAGGGTGCTGGCAAGCTTGCTCAAATTCGCCACATTACCATTCCGGGCATGCTGCCGACGATAGCGATCGTGCTGATCTTGAGCATTCCGAGCTTGATAACCGTAGGCATGGATCAAATTTATCCACTGATGAATTCGGCTAACCAGGAAGTTGCGGACGTGCTGGATACGTATATTTTACGCAGCGGCTTGCAGCAGGGCTACTTTGGCATGGCTACCGCGGTGGGATTGCTCTCCTCTATTATCAGCCTGATTTTAGTCGTTGGGACTAATCAGTTTTCACGAAAAATAAACGGCGAAGGATTGTGGTGATGGCGTATGAAGATGAGCAAAGGTGAAAATATTGCCCAATACGTCATCATAGCGCTGCTCGGTCTGCTGTGCGTATCTGTGCTTTATCCGTTTTTGTATATGCTGGCCATTTCTTTGAATGACGGTGCGGATGCCGCCAAGGGCGGGGTGTACTTGTGGCCTCGGAATTTCACACTGATTAATTATGAGATCGTTCTTGGCAATGAGATTATTCGCAATTCTTATCTGATAACAATTGGCAGAACCGTCATTGGAACGGTTGGCGGACTGCTCGTTACGCTGCTTGTGGCGTTCGGCTTGTCCTACCGTGGACTTCCTTTTAGAAGCACCATTCTCGGCTATATTCTGATTACGATGCTGTTTAGCGGCGGCTTGGTTCCGTACTACATTCAGCTGAACAATCTGGGTCTAATTAATTCGTTCTGGGTGTATGTCCTTCCGGGTCTCTTCTCCGTCTGGAATATGTTCGTCATGCTGAAGTTTATTCAGGGCATACCGGAGGCACTGGTAGAATCTGCTGAACTGGACGGTGCTGGGCCGCTGCGGATTTTAATGCAGATGATTATTCCGTTGTCCAAGCCGATGCTGGCTGCGCTGGGCTTGTTCACGGCGGTTGGCCACTGGAATGATTGGTTCGCTGGCGCCTTCTTCGTTACGAAGCAGGAGTTGATACCCGTCCAAACGTTTTTGCAGCAGCTGCTGGCTGCTTCGGATTTGTCCGCTGTACTCGGCTCGAACAACAATCAGGAGGCGCTGGCAAGGGGCTCGCAGCTTCAGAATATTACGCTGATGTCGATTAAAATGGCCGTTGTAATGGTCAGTGCGATTCCTATTCTTTGCGTGTATCCATTTTTGCAGAAATACTTTGTCAAAGGAGTTCTGGTTGGCTCGGTCAAAGGTTGATTCTTCGGGTATTAGAGCAACATTTATATACCGATTTGCAGTACAATCTTGTATAGGGGGAGTATGACAGTGAAATCTAAAAAGCTTTTCTTAACGGCATTAACCGCTGCCGTATCGCTGACATTAATGGCGGGTTGCTCTAATTCCGCAACCAATCAGGCAGGTAATGCTAATCAGGCAAGCAATTCCGGTACGGCTAGCGTTTCAACCTCGTTCAATCTTTGGCTTGGATGGGCAGCAACAACGAACAATGATAGCTTGGTCCAGAAGTATTGGCGCGAGAAAGAGCCAGGTGTCGATGTTAAGCTGGAAACGACGCAGGGCGATGCAATGACAGCGCTTAATTTAAGAATCAACACAGGCGGCTTTGAAGACGCAGCTATTTTTGCTCGAAATGAAACGGTTAAGAGCGCCATGAACCGTTCTAAGCAGCTGATGTCCGTGGAGCAGTATTTCGATATGCCGGACAAGTATCCGGGACTGGCTGCGATTCCAAAGCAGTATCTTGAACTGATGAAGGATGCGGATGGACATATTTGGTCGATTCCGACCTGGTTTGATCAAAATCCTGAAGATCCATGGCCGGGCTGGGCATCGCAAGGCTGGTCCGTCAGAACGGATGTGCTTGAAAGCGTTGGCATGACTATAGCTGACTTAGCGACAATTGAAGGAGTAGAGGCTTTTCTGAAAAAAGCGGCTGAGCAAAAGGATGCATCAGGCAAAGCGCTGCTTCCCCTTTCGTTTCTAATGGATACGAATGATACACTTAGCTGGAGTGATGAAAACGCTATTCTCACCGCCTTTGGCGTTACGACGGGCGGCAGGGGAATTGAGAAAAAAGGCGATGATTTTGTATTCACTTACGATAATCCGAACTTTAAGTCTGCTTATGCGTGGATGAATAAGATGTACGTTTCCAAGCTGATTGATCCAGAGGTCGTTACGAATAAAAAAGAGCAATATAATGAAAAAAACAAATCGGGACGCGTTGCCCTGAATGTAGGCAGCTTCTGGAATATTCCATCCTCCGTATGGGAGACGCTTGACGGCCCTACGGAGCCGGGCTGGTTTTATGAAGCCGTTCCTTTCCCGAAAGTTCAAGGCGTAGAGAAAGTCGGCATCAACCAGGTCATTAATCCGAGTCCGGGCTATGATGTGTATATCAGCTCCAATACCAAAAATTTGGAAGCCATTCTAAAGTTTTTTGACTACACGCTGCAGCCGAAGCCTGAACAACAGCATGTAATCAATGAAGGACCGGTTGGACTGTACTGGAATTGGGTGGACCAGCCGCTTGGGAAATGGAAGTTCACGGATGAAGCCTATAAAACAAGCCGGAATTCGGGTGATGCTGCCCAGAAAGCGAAGGTTACACCGGAGCTGTATATGACTGCATCCTACAGCAACGAGTGGTACCCATGGTGGAATACAGCGGATGACAGTAAAGCGGGGGCAGCCAAATCGATCAAATTCACAGAGGCCATTGGCAAAATGGGAAGTATCCGGGTTGCCGAGCCGTATGATTTGATTGAAATGAAGGCTGGCGGTCTATGGGAGAAATATTCTCCGGAAATTGAGAATATTCGCAAGGAATATAGAGCCAAGCTGCTGATGGCCAAGGATAGCGGCCAATTTGAGACAGAATGGACGAAGTTCCAAGAAGCTCTGGAGAAGCGCGGACACTGGAGCGAGGTCAAGCAGGAATGGCTTGCATCTTATAATGAGCAAGTAAAATGAACAAGTAAAAGCGAGCAAATAAAATGAAGAATTGGCGGAGCATCCCTTCCTATTGGAAGGGGGCTCCCTTTGCGGTTCATGGAGGAGTGGCAGATGAGGCTGAGACAACGATTAGAGCAATGGATCATTCGCATGACGCGTTCCATGAGTATGAGAAAGAAAATTGTCTTGTTCTATGGTCTCATTGTATTTCTTCCAACTGTCCTGCTGGCCATTGGGGCAGGCTATATGACGACGCATATTGTCCGTGGCAACTATATGCTCACTATTAAAGAAGCGGTTCGCCAGAGCGCGCAAAGCATTGAATTCCGCAAGCAAAGCTATGATCTGCTTGCTACGCGAACAGCAACTGATGGAGAGCTGGTTTCCAGATTATCGAGAGACTATCAGGACATTTCCGAACAGTATGCGACCGTTCAATATGTGGATCGGGCTTTCTTATTTACGAGCAAATATTTGCCCGGAATTGAAAATTTCAGAATTTACCACACGAACGGCACCCTTGTTCAGGACGGAGGGCTTCTGTGGAAGCCTGAGGAGCGAATCCTTTCGGGCCAGATCGAACAGGATTGGTATGAAGGGCGGCTTAGCTCGCCAGATCTCTTAAATTGGACGAATGCTCTGGATGATAAAACGAGACTGGTCGTTTCACACAAAATTTTGAGTACGTACGGGGACATCTATGGGATCGTCTATCTGCGGCTTAACTATAATGAAGTGTTCGCTGAATCGTTTGATCATCCGTTTGACGGTGCGGGAGAAATGTACATCGTAGACAGCGATGAGCAGATCATCGCTTCATCAGAATCCAATGAAATCGGCAGACACTTATCCGAATCCTCCTTAAGCGAGTATTGGGGCAGTCCGGAAGGAACGGCAGTAACCGCAGATGGCATGGTGTTAATTCGGCAGAAAATCAATTCAGGCTGGACGGTCGCCGCACTTGTACATCTTGACCGGCTGGAGGAGCAGTCCAAACGCATTTTCTACTATATAGTCAGCGGAATCGCATTTTTTCTAATTTTATCTACGTTCCTTATTATGGTTGTGCTCAAAAACGTCATCTGGCGCATACGCAAGCTAGGCACCCGCATGATGGATATTTCCGAGGGTTATTTCGAAGCGACGGTTAGAAACCGGGATAACGATGAGCTGGGAGAGCTTGAGGTTTTATTTAATTCGATGTCTGGGCGCCTTAGAAAGCTGGTGGAAGAGCACACAGAGGCCACCTTAAAAGAACGCGAGCAGTCCTTCAAAGCGCTGCAGGCCCAGATTAATCCGCATTTTATTTATAATTCTTTAAGCCTGATCCGCTGGCGCGCCATGGATGTGAAGGATGAGATCCAAATTCGCACAATTGATGCCCTGACTACCTTTTATCGGCTTGCACTCAATAACCGTGTGAATGTGACCCGAATTCGTGATGAGCTTGAGCATCTAAAGGCTTATGTTGAAATCCAGCAGCTGCGTTATCCCGATCAAGTGCTCGTAGAATGGCAGGTGGAGGCTGACGTTCTTGATCTGTATACGATTAAGCTCATTTTGCAGCCCATTGTGGAAAATTGCTATTTGCATGGCGGGATTACCACAAGAAAGGGTGCCTTTATACAGATCATGATTAGCAAAACCGAGGATGCCATTGCGTTTCAGATTTTTGATAATGGGAAGGGCATCGAGCGCGAGAAGCTGGAGCTAATAAGGACGGGCAGCTATATGGGAACCAAAAACGGATTCGGAATGAACAATATACGCGACCGGCTGGCGTTATATTTCGGCCAAGAGGGACGCTTTGAAATCGACAGCATGGAAAATGAGTGGACGGCTGTGACCATTCATATTCCGATTTACAAGGAAGCTCCTGAGATAAAAAAGGGGGATGGAGCATGATGCAAGCACTGATCGTTGATGACGAGCCAATGCAGATTCAGGGACTTGTCCGTCATATTGCCTGGGAAGCTCTAGGGTACAAGCAGCCCTTGACCGCCCAATCGGGTGAGGAGGCCATGGCCATACTGGCAGCAGCTCATGTAGATGTATTAATTACGGATGTGTCGATGCCAGGGATGACGGGGATTGAGCTGCTGGCCAAGTGCAAGTCGGATTTTCCAAAGCTGCAGGCGATGCAAACGGTGATGATAAGCGGTTATGACGAATTTGAGTTTGTTCAGGAAGCGATCCATCTGGGGGCGAAGGCCTATGTACTGAAGCCGATCAAGACGGATGAGCTGGAAGCGAAGCTTGCCGCATTTCGGGAATCGCTGGAAAAGAAGAACCACATGGAACAGGAAACGAGCAAGCTGAGAGAGAAAATGACAGAGAGCTATGAGGTGCTGCAGGAGCATTACGTCAAGGATCTGATAGAAGGGTCGATTCATAGTGACGAGCTGCTTGAATCCTGGTGCCGCCTGCTTGATTTGCCGTCAAAGAATGGGCAAGCCACGTTGTTCCTGTTCGGTTATGATCGCCTGTTTCTGTCTAATCCGCACGATGCCAAGGAGCGGATTATGCTCAGCGAAGGACTCATCAAATGTGTCAAAATGGGCCTGTCCGAGTTTGCGGGCACGTATATCGGAAAAACAGGAGCGGACGAGGTGGCGGTCATTCTATTGAACGCCTCGCCTATTGACCGTGCGAGGCTGGAGAAGCAGCTCTCTTTTATCCAGGATGTTCTAAAGGAGCAGTATACGGCTTCCGTTACCGTCGGAATCAGCAGGGAATGCCAGGCTTGGTCGGAGATTCCGTTGTTATATAAGGAAATAAAGCATATGATGGCGAGCGCTAGAACGGCCGGCTATGGGCAAATATTGTATTTCGACCATATTGAAATGAAAGAATACCATGATTTTCGATTGTACGAGGAATATTTCCCTGAAATCTTAAAGCTGCTCGATACGGGGGAAAGCGAAAATGCCGTCGTCTATTTCAACCATGCATTCGAGATGCTGCTGGCACAGAAGCCCGTATCCTTCTCCTATGTACAGGCGTTTGGCATGGGATTAATCAGTGAACTAATCCGCAAATTGAAGCGGACGAAGGAAACGGATGCCGAAATGAACATTCTCATGTGGCAGAGGATGATTGATTGTACAGATGTGGAGGAAATAAGAACGGTCGTCATGGCCTTTCTCGCTCAGTATATCCAGCTCAAGCAGAAGGAGCAGACCGTTCAGCAGCACAACCTTATCCAAAGAGTAGCGCGCTACCTTGAGGAGCATTTGGAGGCGAACGTAACGGTGAAGCAGCTTGCTGAGCAGTTTCATCTGAACTCCAGCTATTTGAGCGTGCTGTTCAAGAAGGAAATGGGCCGGACGATATCTGATTTTGTCCAGGAAACGCGTATGAACAAAGCCAAGGAGCTGCTCCGGGACCCGAACATCAAGGTGTATGAAGTGTCGGAGCAGGTTGGCTTTCAAACGGCGGCCTATTTTACGTTTTTATTCAAGAAGCTGACCGGAACAACCCCGCAGGAATTTAGGGATTATTATTATGAGGAGTGATATTGTGCTGACCAAAATGAACCTAGAGGGCGAATGGAAGCTGCAGCTAGATCAGGGCAAGAGCGGCTTGTCGCTGCCATTTACAGATTCCATTACGCTGCCCGGAACGACATCCTATGCCCGGAAAGGGCCGCAGAATGAAACGAAATTAGTAGGGGCTTTGACCGATGAATATTCGTTCGAAGGGTATGCTTGGTATTCAAGAGAGGTAGACATTCCTGATGGGCTGGCGGAGAAAAACTGTTTTCTCTATTTGGAAAGAACGAGAATGACGACGGTATGGGTGGGCGACCGCGAGGTTGGCTCGCGTGACAGCATGAACACGCCGCATCTTTATGAATTGACGGGACTGCTTCAGAGTGGCCCGCAGACGATTACCGTTCGTGTCGACAATACGGACTATCCAACGAAGGGAGGCCATATGACCTCTCCTGATACACAGACCAATTGGAACGGGATCACAGGCCGCATTGAGCTTCAATTTTATAGCGAATCGTACCTGACCGATATCCAGCTCTATCCGAACTTGTCCGCACGCTCGGTGAAAATAGAAGCGAATCTGCAAGGAGAGCTCAAGGGCAGCCTAGTTGTATCAGCAGCAAGCTGGAACTCTGACACCTTACATACGGTGGCGGAATACAGCCTCACCTCGCGTGAAATTTCGATTGAATATTCACTTGGGCAGGATGCGCTGCTGTGGAGCGACGCCAATCCCCATTTGTATACGGTGAGCATTGGGGTGAAGGATGAGACGGGCGAAATCTTTGATCAGCAGCAGCTGAGCTTCGGCCTGCGGGAATTTAAAACAGACAGAGATAAATTTACAATCAACGGAAACAAAACCTATCTGCGCGGCAAGCATGATGGCTTGATTTTTCCTCTGACGGGCTACGCTCCGACCGATGTCGAGGAATGGCTTCGCATTCTCGTCATTTCCAAATCCTATGGTATTAACCATTATCGCTTTCATACCTGCTGTCCGCCGGAAGCCGCGTTTACCGCAGCGGACATGCTTGGCATATACATGGAACCGGAGCTGCCCTTCTGGGGGACGATTACTGAAGCAGCGGATGAGCGCCACAATCAGGCGGAGCAGGACTATTTGATCAGCGAGGGGTATGCCATTCTGAAGGCATTCGGCAATCATCCGTCCTTCGTCATGATGTCGCTGGGCAATGAGCTATGGGGCAGTAGAGACAAAATCGATTCGATTTTGAAAGCCTACAAAGCGTTCGACAACAGGCATCTATATACACAAGGCTCTAATAATCATCAATTTTCGCCTGCTGTTCTTGAGCATGACGATTTCTTCTGCGGGGTGCGTTTCTCGAAGGAGCGGCTGTTCAGAGGCTCTTATGCAATGTGTGATGCGCCGCTGGGCCATGTTCAGACCGATCTACCGGGTACATTAAAGGATTATGACGATCAAATCGTGCCGCCGGATTTTCATCGCAGTGAGGTTACGCCGAGTGAGGCTGGAGGCGTCATTCAAATCCAGTACGGAACGGAAGCAAAGGCCATACAGCTCGGAGACGCCTCGGAGGAATGGATTCCTCATATTCCAGTCGTGTCCCATGAGATAGGACAATATGCGACGTATCCGAATTATAGGGAGATAGAGAAATATACAGGCCCGCTCAAGGCGGATAATTTCATCCTATTTCAGGAGCGTCTGAAGGCGAAAGGGCTGGATCACTTGGCCGCCCAATATTTTGAGAGCTCGGGGCAGCTGGCAGTGGCCTGTTACAAGGAAGAGCTGGAGGCTGCTTTTCGCTCCAGAAAGCTTGCAGGCTTCCAACTGCTCGACCTTCAGGATTTCAGTGGACAAGGGACGGCGCTAGTGGGCATCCTTGATGCCTTTATGGATTCCAAGGGGCTGATTACACCTGAAGAATGGCGTACCTTCTGCAGTGACGCCGTACTTATGGCGAGGTTTGCAAAATACAACTATACGTCGTTTGAACGCTTCGAGGCTCATGTGGAATTATGCTCGTATAGAAATCAGCTGCCTGGATTGATCAAGCTTGCGTGGGAGCTAACGGATGGCCATGTGACACTGGCAGCCGGTACGGCTGAGGCAGCGCTGACGGAGCAGCAGAATTATATTGATATTTGTGATCTGGTCATCGAATTGCCTGCTGTGGACGCCATGACCAAAGCCGCGCTTTCCCTGAGGATTTTGGATACAGATATCCGAAAGTCATACGATCTCTGGATTTATCCGCAGCAGGTTGAAGCGGACCTGTCCAAAGTCCATCGTTTTGAGTCGCTAACGGCCGAGGCTCTCGCTTTATTGGAGCAAGGGGAGAAGGTATGGCTGATGCCGAATCCGGAACGTATTAGCCATGGAATTGAAGGCTTCTACAGCACGGATTTCTGGTGTTATCCGATGTTCCGGTCCATCTCGGAGAGCATGAACCGTCCGGTTCCTGTCGGCACGATGGGGCTGCTCGTAGACAACCATCATCCTGTCTTCCGGGACTTTCCCTGCGAGCCGCATTCTACTTATCCTTGGTGGAGCATTGTCTCTCATTCCAAGTCGATTATAATGGACGGTACAAGCAGAGAATGGAGCCCTATTGTACAGACCATCGACAACTTTGAGCGCAACCACAAATTAGGTTTCCTGTTCGAATGCCGCGTAGGAAAAGGGAAGCTGCTTATTTGTTCGATCAATGCGGATAAGGTTCAAGAAACACCAGAAGGAAAACAGTTTTTGTCCAGTGTGATTAAGTATATGGAATCAGATCAGTTCAAGCCGCAGTATGAAGCCAGCGTTTCAGAGCTGCTGGAGCTTATTCAATAAAAGAGGTAAAGGAAACAATAAATAACCGCTTGCGATCTTAAGAATCGCAAGCGGTTATTTTTCTTACCCGCGAAGACCATCGCATAGGATGGATACGACGCGGTCCGGAAAAGTGCCGCTGTCCCCGGCTGCCTGCAGGATGCCGCTAAGCAGCATTTTAATATCCTCAAGGCGAGCATCCGCCCGAACGGAGCCATTTTGCTTTGCACGGGCGAGCAGATTGTCGATCCCTTGCCAAAAATCCCTCGCAACCTCCGAACGTCCAGCTTCTATATTCAGACTGCTGACAAGGGCATCGGTAATCGCCTTGTTGGCCATTCCCTCGCGTATAATAGTCCTAAAATAATGAAAGAACGCTACGCCCGGATCATCGTGTTCAAGCAATTGCTTGGCTTCATCCATAAGCCGCGTCTTGTGGCTGACAATGACGGCCCCAAACAAATCTTCCTTGGTCGGAAAATGCCGATAGACGGTTCCCACGCCCACACCGGCATGCCTTGCGATTTCATCCATCGAGACGGAGATGCCTTCGGTCGTAAAAACCTTATGGGCGACCTCAAGCAGCTTATCCCGATTCTTTTTGGCATCTGCACGCAAGGCCTTCTCGGGTGTCACGGCGGCGAAGGGCAAGGTAGTGTCAACGTCTCCAGTTGAAATTTTCTTTTTAGTCATCTTGGGATAACACCTCTTTATAAATATTACATCACTGGCGATTTATTGACAAACGGAGAAAGTTCTCCGTATAATTATATAAACGGAATGGATCCTCCGTTTATTCCGGAGAGGCGATTTTCGATTGGTTCAAGTGGAAACTAAATGAAGAGGAGATTAAAACCATATGCAAAATTCACCAAGCAAAAGCGCGCTGTTGGTCATGGATATGCAGAACAGCGTCGTATCGAGGTTCGCAGCTAACGAGGAGGCACTGCTTCCGTTCCAAAAGGCTATTGAAGCTGCACGCAGTCACGCTATTCCTGTTATTTACGTACGTGTGGCCTTTCGTGAAGGTTATCCGGAAATTAGTGCTAGAAACAAAATGTTTGGGGGCATTGCCAGTCGATCCGGCGCTATGGCGGCTCCAGAAGCGATGATGCAGATTCATGAAGCTGTGCAGCCTCGACAAGGCGAGCCGATTGTGACGAAGGTTCGAGTGAGCGCGTTCGCCGGAAGTGACCTTGAGGTCATTCTTCGGTCACGTCAGATCGATACGCTTATTCTTAGCGGTATCGCCACAAGCGGGGTCGTTCTATCGACTTTGCGGGAAGCAGCAGATAAGGATTTTGCGATTACGGTACTTTCCGACGCCTGTATTGATGCTGACCCAGAGGTTCATCGCGTGCTAACCGAGAAGGTGTTCCCTCAACAGGCCGAGGTGGTGACTGTCGATGCGTGGGTGGCTTCTTTATCGAGCTAACGCCTAGGAGTAATCGAATGAATTATTTTGGGGCTTTTCCGTCAACAGGAAAAGCCCCTTTCGCCGGTTTGCTAGAAGAGGGGGCTTGGCTTGTTTGATCGGATCATGATGGTTTCGTTCAACAGGTCGATCTGCTATTATAGATCCCTGTTCCCGAAGTTTTATGAACGCATCAAGGGGTCTTTTCTCATATTATATTTACTGGCTGGATTACAATTGTTCTAATCTGTTTGGTATCGTGAGTCCTGTTATAGTTCTTGCAGAACGCGTCAACATTTGAAATGATTTTATCTTTATCGTAGATAAAGAAATAGATGTACTTTTTCGGGTAATGAAATGCATCTGACCCAATCTCTTCTGTGAGCTTTCTCTCCGTCATATTTTGACGAGAACATTTAACTTCAATTACAGTTTCATAGGAATCGATAAATATATCAAAGCGATAGCCCTTGTATCCTCCGTCATTGGGTACCTCAACTCTTGCTTCAGGAAAAATTGGACGGATTAATGAGTAAAGCAAGCGCTGCACATCATACTCGTTCCCGAGAGCGATTTTAGCGATATTCTCTTGCTTTAAAGTTCCGTTACCGTGTACAGGCTTTTGATACATTTCGTAGATATGCTTGTCAAAATTTTCAAGAACCTTGTGTATGATAAGATGGAAGTGTACTTCATCGATTTCAGTAAGAGGCTTGGTAGGATCAAACAACCCGGCATTGATATCTGTAATTAAATTCTCTAGGTAGGATTGTGCTTGGAGCATACGTTCTTTCGTGATCAAGACAAACCTCTGTGCTATGGACTGATCGGAAAAAAAACGCTCTAAAATGCGGCTGGTGGTATCAATCCAGCCGCTGTAATCAGCCGATTTTGTCTGCGGTAAACATTTAATTTGCACTTGAAGTGCAGTTATAATTGTCGATTTATCTTCGTTAATTGTAGTCAGGATAATATCCCCTCCGTTAGTTAAAGAATACCCCAGCGCAAAAAGAATAGGAATAACGGTTCTAAAATGTAGACTTCATCGTCCTTATATTCGAACACTTGATACATCGGCTCACTGCTCTGCATAATTGATTGCATCTGATCAAGGGCTGTTTTGATTTTCACTCGATCAGGCTTATCAGAAATATCACCAAGTAACACATCGATTCTTCGTTTGATGCTGTCGGTAGAAAGGCTCACAGTTGGCGGATCATTAGCAATCGCTTTAAGAAGCAATTCATAGATATCGGCTTCCTCATTTTTTATAGTCAGATAGGTTTTTCTTTTTTGTCCTCTGGGATTAGGGCCTCTTTTCAGCTTCCTAGCAACCTCTTGATAAGCAAGAAGGTTTAATGAAGTCATTCTGTATGCCTGGTCTAGGAGATCTTGATCAGGAATTACCGGGTTATCTATATTGTCGATATCGAGTATCATGCTAAGGTTATAACATATGGATTGCATTAGTTGAGGGGAAGATAAACTCTCTTGTGCGATGCTATCGGCGATCTTAAGATCAATTTGCATATTTAGTTTGTTGAAACCTGCGACAGCAATTTCCCGCAGTTCATCTGTATTCCATGGCTCGATATTAATCAGGTTCAGTCTCCCGCTTAAATCAACATTTTTTCGAATGGCATCGTCTGACCGATGAGGTAAGGATATGATGACGGTTCGAAGCCTTTTACGAATCGCATCTTTGAGCTGATAGGCAATTTCAAACTGCTTGCTTGGTGAAGCGTAATGGAAATCATCTAATAGCAAGACTAAATTATTAGCTATAAAATATTGAATGACTTTATCTTTGTTGGAGCGGAAAGATTCAGTTATGGAAGTTGTAATTCCTTCTTTTGTTCCGGCGAGACCTTGGCCTTCAATCGTGCGTATTTCTGTATGGTCACGTTCGAGCGGAATACCGACTTTATTCGCAATCGTTTCCCAGAAATCCTCGGTATCCTTGAAGTCGCTTCCTATAAAGTCGACGTACTGATCTTGGCCGATCACTTTGTCACACAACACGGTTTTGCCTGTTTTCGATGGACCTACAATTGAAGTTAAAAATCCGACCATATCGATAACGTTATGGAGACGGAATTCATAAGTCAGACCAAATTCCGATTTGCGAGAAATATAGGTGTGAATCGGAAGGGCACCAGCAATAAAGACATCTCTAACTCTGAGCTTCAAAATATCACCCCTCAGCAATATAAAATGGATTCAAATGTTCTAAAATTCGTAGCCTCTTTTAGTATAACCCTAAATGGGATGGAATAACATAAATATACGACCTTTTAAGAGGAATGCTGATAGAAACCCCTTAAATTATTTGTTGATTAGTATATATATCTAAATCCTTGGATGAACCTCGTTAAACCGTCGCGGAGAAAGGAATTTCGCCTTTGAGATGATACCTCGAACCCTATCACAATTAAGGGCAAGGTTTGATATAATGGCAGGGGAGGGTGAAGAACATGCATACGATAGAGAGCTTAATGAAGCAGTTAGAGCAGCTAGGCATTGACGGCCAAGGGACGCTGCTCGTCCATTCTTCGATGAAAAGTATCGGGTCTGTTGACGGTGGCGCAGATACTGTCTTAGATGCGTTAACAGATCATATGAAGGATGGGCTGTTGGTGTTGCCCACCCATACATGGTCCTACATCAATGCGGATAATCCGAAATTTTACGTTGATCGTTCCCCTTCCTGCGTCGGAATACTGCCCGAGCTTTTTCGCAATCGGCCTGGTGTGGTGCGTTCGCTGCACCCCACCCATTCGGTGGCAGCATTAGGCCCGGATGCTATAGAGCTCACAAACGACGATCATCGTTTCGATACGCCCTGCGCTAGAGGCTCCGCTTGGGGGAAGCTGCTCGACCGCAGGGCGACTATATTGTTAGTTGGGGTCGATTTAAGGCGCAATACCTTTATTCATGGAGTCGAAGAATGGGTAGACATACCGGGCAGGTTAACGGATGACCATGAGCTGCTTTACACGGTTTTAGCCGATGGAACAGAAATTTCTGTGCCTTCCCGCAGACATTGCGGGCTGTCGTGGTCGCAGCATTTTTGGAAAGTAGATGATATACTGGAAAGTGAAGGCGCTATGCATAAGGGGCGGCTTGGCGATGCGGTTGTAAGGGTTTGTGATGCGGCTGCGGTAGCGAGAGTAATAACTGGCATGCTCAAAGACAATCCCGATTTGTTTTCGGATAATAATCCCTTGGATCATCACTAATAGAATGTATGAAGGGGCTGTCCGGCAACGGATGGCTCTAGGGTGCGAACCGCGTAAAATCTTCTAAATTTATCCTCAAAACAACCTCTTCTCTCTCATAGCTTAAGTCATAAACGTCCCATTCATGGGCAAATTCAAAGAATGTATGAAGAAATCGTTCAGAGGATGGTTGGACTGCCATTGTGTGGGCTAGCTGACTGTCTTTACTGTATGATAAGATGTGGTTAATTTAACCAAGCTAATGATTTGGAGAAGTATCTTTTAAAGGTTCATTTAAGTGTCATGGATTATGCTATTTCTATAATATTGTAGTCGTCGTATCAAAAAAGGAGAAGATTTGTGAGCCCATTAGTATGGTATGATCTCTTTTTATTCCTCCTATTGTTTGCTTTATATGTTTATGTTTTTTCCACCGTGAGGATTACGAACTTACATAAGGTATACTTTTTATTTCATTTTTTAATGATGCTTTGGCCACTGTGCCAGATTGCTATAGATCTGACCACTGATCCGCTGCTGCAGTTGTTCTATGTGATATTATCCTTTGTCGCACTCTCTTTGCTCGGAAGCGGCTGGCTGCTGCTTACTGTCTTTCTTACCGGAAATGCTGATAAATTAGGAAAAAAAAGCTTGTTTCTGCTGTTTGCTCCAGCGGTTATCGCAGCAGTTGGCGTGGTCATTAACCCGAATAATCTTTTTGTGACTCCGCTGGAGGGCGGTTACGTTCATCGAGTATATGGCACATGGTTTTGGATAGTCATCACTATTCTAGTGAGCTACTTCTTTGCTTCTCTCTTTGTATTGTTTGGGGCATTGAAGGCTTCCAAAACGTCACCCATGATTAGAAAGCAAGTGAAAGTAACGTTGTGGGGAATATTCGTGCTTGCTATTTTTGCAGGTATTGATGCCATTCTTAATGTGGTCCTAAGGGAGTGGCTGCCAATCATTCCGGGCTTTACTTCGATGGGTATTTTTCTTTCGGATTTATTTTTCGTATATGTCATTAAAAAATATAATGTGTTTGATCTTGTCTCCATCGCTCATGAGGATGTGATCAACACGCTTCCATATGGCATACTTGTGCTGGATGATAATGAAACCATTATCGAAGCCAACAGATCTTTACGAAATTATATGGATTTAAATGTAGGTGATTATTTTGATATGGAGTCGTTGCTGGCGTCTGTTCGTGTTGAGGGCAACAGCAAAAGGTTTCTCGAACGTTATAAGCGAAAAGAAAATACCTTGTCTCAAATCGAAATTATCGATGAGCGAGACATCGTGCGTCATTTTATCGTACAAGCTTCTCCGATTGTCGATTCTTACCGAATGCAGATCGGTCATATCATTACGTTTCAGGATGTCTCGCAGGAGCGCTTTTTTGTGAAAGAAATGAATCGGCAAAATGAGGTTCTTCAGGAACGAAACCATGCACTTGATCGCATACGCAATGAGCTGTCCACAGCTAATCAAAAGCTTGAAGAATTAGTTCTTACGGACAGTTTAACAGACTGCTACAATCGACGTTATTTGACGCAGCAGCTGATGCATGAGGTTATAACCAATATTCAATATAAAATTCCGTTTTCACTTATCCTTTTTGATATTGATTTCTTTAAATCAATTAATGATCGCTATGGACATGTAATTGGGGATGAAGTCCTTTATCGTACGGCTCAAGCCGTCAAACAATCCATTCGTGGGACCGACATTCTAACTCGCTATGGCGGGGAAGAATTCATGATCTACCTGCCGCATACAGAACGCCAGTTAGCCAAACAATTAGCGGAACGAGTGAGAGTAGCGGTCGAGTCGAACGACATTTTAGTAGATCATGAAATCGGAGAGGTTTCCATTACGGTGAGCGTAGGGTTTTTATCCATTGAAGACTTTAATCTTCAGCATGTACCGGACAATCCAGAAGGGTATTTAATTCAACTTTTTGCCGCCGTCGATAAAGCCCTTTATCAGGCCAAGCAAAATGGACGAAATCGAATCGAATTTGCCGATGTTCAGAGTGTTTCTTAAATGAATGGAATCAACAACAGATAGATGAGGCCGCTGCTTAAGCAGACGGTCTTTTTTTATTTTGCTCAAGTAACGGGTATCAAGCTATGAGGGGACTATAAATGTTAGAACTAATGAAGAACAGAGAAAAGGAATATAATTTTAGATAAGGCGGATGAGATTGGAGCAGGTTGATGAGTGACAAAAAAATGATCGCACTATTAATTGGAGCTGTGGCGGTGTTGTGGTTTATTACAAGCTTGTTTTTCACTAAAACGACCTCAACGAATGATATTTATTTAATCCCTGTAGGCTTTGAGGGTGATATTAGGGTGACTTATAACGTTCAAGGTGCGCCAGCACTTGAGAAAGAGGGGAAATATGATCTCATTCCAATTCGAGTCGATGGGACATACGATACCTCAAAGCCTGAAATGGAATACGGGCTGGTGACGGACCAATATTTCTATGTCAGCCCTGATGGACGGCGAACTCCGATAGATGAACGTTGCGTCCATGTCAGAGGAAATGGTGCTTCCGAGATTGGTTCAAGCATCACAAGACATAACGATTTTACCATTACCCGCACCAATTGCAGTGAAGATTTTAGGACATGGGGAAAGTGAAGAAAGGAGTTATTAGTAGTAGTGAAAATATTGAGGGGTATCCTAAACGATAAATGTCTTATAAAATAATATTATTCTTATGAGAGCGAGCTGAAAACTGATGATGTGGTCACCACTATTTGAAAATGATGTACCTGTAGTTATTCTCCCTTAGCGGTAGAAAAACTACATCTCCGTTAAGGACAGGAATGGTCTAGAAAAACGGAGGGTACAACATGAAAAACACTTTATTAGGTTCTTTATATTTATCAATCGCTGCAAGTATTTGGGGCGGGATGTTTGTTGTAGTAAAGCATGTGGTAGACGTTGTGCCGCCACTTGAATTAGTATGGATTCGTTATGTCATTGCGATTTTTGCATTATTAATAATTGGTGTTGTCACCAAACAATCCTGGCGAATTGAAAAACGAGATTTGCTGTTGATCTTCATGATTGGTCTTGTTGGAAACACCATTTCAATCCTGACCCAAGAAGTGGGCACGATGTTCTCTACTGCACAAATGGGCGCTATTATTACTTCGACGACACCCGCATTTATGGTGTTATTTGCGCGCATCATCTTAAAAGAAAAAATTACGTTTAAAAAAGCCGCTTCTATTCTTTTAGCAACAATCGGAGTTGGTGTTATTGTTGGAACTGCCAATATCGATCCATCTCTTCAACGGGGTGGCGTTTCCCTGCTTATTGCCGCCCTTACTTGGGCGCTTATGTCTGTTTTAATTAAACGGGTACCTAGGCAGTATTCACAAATTGTTGTAACGTTCTATACAACCCTAGTAGCCATCTCGCTACTTACCCCTTTTACAATTAGCCGATTACCTGAGCTAGATGTTCAAGCCATCATGCAGCCATCGATTTGGGGCGGCCTTTTGTACTTAGGAGTCATTTCGACAGCATGTGCCTTTTTGCTGTGGAATCGTGGATTGCAAATGCTTAATGCTGCAAGTGGCGGATTGTTTTTCTTTTTTCAGCCTATCGTCGGAACTTTTCTAGGATGGTTATTACTAGGTGAACAAATCGGCTGGTCTTTTTGGATAGGTACGTTATTCATTTTTACTGGTGTGTTATTAGTCATCCGCGAAGAATAATCACGAAAGCTGATCGTATTCAAGCCCCATTTTATCTGACGATTTAAGGGCAAGGGACCGCAGTTTGCGAGGGTAGTCTGAGATCTCAACGCTCGTGATGCGCACTGTATTTTTTCTGAGGACAGAGGTTCCGCTATTCTGGTTTTTGACCTGATTTCACGTCTTTCGCGGACAGGAAATCCGTTATCGGCCTCCTCATCCAGTCAAATTGGCCATTTGCAGAGCAATAGCGTCTCCTGAGTCCGCGGCCTGTGCTATTACTCTTGATTTTGTTAGAATAGCTGCTGCTGTGTCCGCCAAGTCTAGCTTTGTACAGGGAGTATCCCGGCAATCGCCGGAAACAAACGAACAGCATCAAGCTGCTGATTGCCGACTATCTAAATGTAAAACGAGTCTGTCCCGGAGGTCATTTCTGACCTGTCGAGACAGACTCGTTTCATTTGCTTGCCCTGTCTATCCTAGTAGCCACAATAGCTTAACGTCCAGAAAGAGCGGTAACAAATGCGCTGAGTGGAGTAGCTGGACGGCCAAGCAGCGTCTCCAGATCATTGCTCTCTACATCGAGGGAGCCTTCGCGGATTGGAGCTTGTAAATCAACAATCATCGCAACGACAAAATCAGGAAGCCCTGCTTGCGTCAAAGCTTGGCCGAATGCAGCATCATCTACATCGACAACGTTGATTTCTTTGCCCAATGCTTCGCCAGTGATGGCTGCAAGCTCAGCTTGCGTACGCGGCTTGCCCGACAGCTCGTAGACCGTATTGTCATGGCCTTCGCCAGCTAGAACAGCCGCCGCCGCTTCGGCATAATCGCTCCGTAATGCATAGCCTGCACGCGCAGTGCCAGTGGCATTCAGCCAAGGTGCTCCGTGGATGGCGCCCTGTACGCTGCCAGCTTCGTTCTCAGCATACCAGTTGTTACGCAGTAGAGAATATGGAATTCCCGTTGCAAGAATCGCTTCTTCCGCAGCGCGGTGGACTTCAGCGAGCGAGAGCGTGCTCTTATCTGCTTTGGCAACACTTGTGTAAGCAATGAAGCCTACGCCTGCTTTTTTGGCGGCATCGATAGCGGCTTGATGCTGGCGAATACGTGTAGCATTATCTGCATCAGCGGAAACGATCAACAAACGGTCTACACCAGCAAATGCTGTATCGAGGGTTTCGGGCTGATCAAAGTCACCATGGCGTACTTCAACGCCTTGTGCTTGCAAATGCGCGGCTTTTTCTGGCGTACGCACACTTACCGCAAGCTGTTCAGCAGGCAGCTTTTTTAATAGAGTATCGATGACGAGGGAGCCAAATTGTCCAGTTGCGCCAGTTACTAAAATTTTCATAATTCATTCCTCCATGGGTTGGGTTTGTGTGAAATAAAACGGGATTCAATGATTGAAATCCCCTTATAGCCTAGCTTTAGTTACTTTTGAAACCTTCACTGTTATAACCTAAGTAGTTACAACGAGGGCGTAAAAAAGCCATTGCAAGAGCTTTTTTTAACAAACTTGTCCGAGTATCTTCGCAATGCTAACGCTGCTCAATCTCTGCTCCATAGCGGCTTGAGCTTCAGTCAGTTCTGCCGTAAGCGAGGCTTCAATGGTTCTGCCTACAGGGCATCGCGGGCTAGGATTTGGATGAAAATGGAACAGGGGACCCTCATCAATGACTTCAACCGCATTGTACACTTCCAATAAGCTAATAGATGCGGGGTCTTTCAATAGAGTAGCACCACCAACACCGGGCCGGACATTAATCAAACCGGCTTTTTTCAGCTGGGCCATAATTCTTCGGATGACGACGGGATTCGTATTTACGCTGCCAGCAATCATATCCCCTGTGCAATCTCCCGGCATAACAGCAATCAACGTCAGAATATGGACTCCCATCGAGAAGCGGCTGCTGAATTGTTTCATTGTTATCACCACCGTTGTAACCATCATAGTTACTTCTTGACGGAATGTCAATCCTGTTCCTATTCTTTTTGTGTTTTGGTTACTTGTCTATAGACTTTGATTCGTATGATATACTAAAAATGTGTCATTTTGTAAAATTGGAGATCGATAAGGAGCGGTTGTTGATGATCCTAGCAAAAGGTCAAAAAATCGATGTTACAAAAGGTCGCGGGATTTCCGATATTGTAATTGGGCTTTCTTGGCAGACCGCAGATCCAGCAATCGATATAAATGCATCAGCTTTCCTCTTAAATCAAGCAGGTGTATGTGCCCAGGATGAAGATATGATCTTCTATAATCAACCTTTCAGCCGGCAGCATGCCGTTGCACACTTAGGTCCGACGAATGGAGATCGAGAGCTTATCAAAATTTCGGTAGGTAAGGTACCGAGTGATATACATAAAATCGCGGTAACGCTCACCATTCATGATGGGGAAGCGCATGGTCAAGCCTTTTCGCAAGTTCGTAGCGCCGTCGGGCGAATCTATAACCCAAGCAACGGCGAGGAGATATGTAGATTCAACCTCGGAGAAGGCCTTAGCAAAGAAACAGCTATCGTTGTTGGCGAATTTTATCTCCATAAAGGGGAGTGGAAGTTTAGTGCCGTCGGAAGCGGGTTTGAGGGAGGGCTCGCCGCTCTTGTTAGCAACTTTGGACTCAAAGTATACAGCGAATCAGATGCGGAAGTGGCTGCTGCTGCTGAACCCGCTGTTTCCCCTGCCAAGCCAAACCAACTGCTAAAAGTGGAGCTCAAGAAGAAAGAAAGCATTAACATTCAAAAGTCGGCCAAGGTTACGGCAATTCTCGAATGGCAAACCAAAAAAGACTTGGATTTGTATTGTTTTTATGTAACAAAGGACGGGCAGGTTGGCAAAATCTATTATCGCTACCTTGGATCACCTCATACTGCTCCGTACATTCAACTCGATGGGGATGCTATGGGACATGGGAAAGAAACGATTGTTATTCATCGACCGGAAGCGTTAAGCTACGTTCTATTTGCCGCCTATAGCGCATTGAGCAATGGCGCAGGCAGCTTTAAATCGATGAAGGTTCGTGCAAGCGTTGATAATCATCAGGGACAAACCGTAACAGCACCACTGCTCGAGAAAAACGATTACGCCTATTGGGTGGCCATCGCCCATATCGATTTCACAGATGCCAAGCAAATGCGAGTCAGTCACGTTGAAAAATATTCCAAAGATGGGGAAGAGCGTAGTCCGCTTCTTTATGCAAATGGAGATTTTAAAATGGATGTTGGCCCTGAAGAGTTCAAGGATGATTGGGACTGAGGTTCCGCTATTCTGACTTTTTATGCGGTTTCAGGCATTACGCGGACAGGAGATCCGTTATTGGCTTCGTCATCCCCTCAAAATAGCGATTATTAACGCAATAGCTGCTCCTGAGTCCGCGAACTAGGCTATAACCAGTGATTCGGTTGAAATAGGGTTTTCTGTGTCCACCAAGCCATCGATCGGGATCGATCGGGAATACGATTGAAGCGGGCTGCTTCTATCCGGATTTGGCGGGATTACGTTTCCATCCATGGCCTGCAATAGCCAGCACCAATTAAAAGCATTATCCCAAACAACTGCATTCAGACGAATGCGGTTTTTTTGTTGTATTCCCTCGCCCTGTCGGACGAACCAATGAAAGTGCTATTTTACCTAATCATCGTGTCATTACAATGATTTATGTCATTGATAAAATAATGAAAACGGATACAAAAAAGCAAGGCATCATGCGCATTAAGCTAGGAGAGGGTGTTACGGATGAACGAAACAGGCGCCGGACGCTTGGGCAGCAGGCTATTTTTCATGGGACCTGCACTGTTGATTTTTTTGGCAGTTATTATTGTGCCGATCAGTATGAGTATTTATTATAGCTTCTTCCAGTGGGACGGAGTTTCGGCAAAGGTGTTCAACGGAGGGGACAATTTCATTCGGCTGCTTCAAGATCCGGTTCTATGGACCTCGCTCAAAAACTCAGTGTTATTAACTTTGGGAGCGCTTTTCATTCAGCTGCCGGTCGGTTTGTTTTTTGCCATTGTGCTGGGCTACAAGCTGAGAGGATCAAATTTTTTGAAAACGATTTATTTCACACCGGTTATGCTGTCTACAGCCGTGCTTGGAATTTTGTGGGGGCAAATTTACGACCCGAATTTCGGGCTGCTGAATAGTTTGCTTATGCAGCTTGGGCTCGACAGCTGGGCACATGCCTGGCTCGGGGAAGAAGCGACGGCGCTAGGGTCGGTTATCGCGGTTGTCGCTTGGCAGTTTATCGGCTTTTATATTATCGTCTATATCGGCGCGCTTCAGGGCATCTCGGAAGAGGTACTGGAGTCGGCACGGGTAGAGGGCGCTGGAGAGTGGAGAATTATTTTCAGCATTCAAATCCCGCTGATCTGGCCGACCATTACGTTCACGGTGCTGAACTGTGTGATCAATTCTTTGAAATATTTCGACCTGATCTATATTATGACGGGCGGCGGGCCGAATAATAGCAGCGAAGTGCTAGCAAGCTATATGATGAAAAATGCATTCCGCATGATGGACTTCGGCTATGGCAGCACCATCTCCACCTTCCTGCTGCTGTTCGGACTATGCCTCGCATTTATTATTTCCAAGCTTCTGAGCCGTACAGGCGCCAGATTCCAATAAGAGAAAGGAGAGATGAAGGTGAGCGCGACTCAAACGATGCAGCCGGCGGGGACGCGCGGCAAAGGCTTTTCCCGATTGCTGCTGTATGTGCTGCTTCTGGTCCATCTCGTATTTACAGGATATCCGTTCGTATGGATGGTCATTTCGTCATTTAAAACCAATAAGGAGTATTTCGCGAACCCTTGGGGGCTGCCGGAATCGTGGCATTTTGATAATTTTGTGCAGGCCTGGAACCAAGGCATCAACGGCTATTTGTTCAACAGCCTGTACATTACCTTCTTCTCGGTAGTCGGGCTGCTGGTCGTATCGACGCTGATTGGCTTTTACTTATCGATTCGGCCGTTTAAGGGCTCGAAGCTGCTGCTGGGAGCATTTTTTCTCGGCATGCTGATTCCGATCCACAGCACCTTGATTCCACTGTTTACGATGGCGAATAAGCTGGGGATCTATGATTCGTTCTGGGCATTGTTTTTCCCTTATATCGCCTTTAATCTTCCGGTCGCTGTCTTTATCGCCCATGGCTTCTTTCAGGGCGTGCCGAAGGAGCTGGAGGAGGCGGCCATGATTGACGGCTGCTCGATTTATCAAACGTTTTTCAAAGTGTATTTTCCGATTGCGAAGCCTGTGCTGGCGACGATTACGATTCTTTCCTTTTTCAACATTATGAATGATTTCGTCTTTCCGCTCGTCATGGTATCCAAGGAATCGCTCAAAACGCTGCCGCTCGGCCTCATGATGTTCAAGGGCAACTTCAGTGCCGATTATTCGCTGATCAGCGCGGCATTGGTCATCACGACAGCTCCTATCATTATTTTATATATGTTTCTGCAAAAGTATATTCAAAAGGGGGTTGTAGCGGGCGCGGTTAAAGGCTAATAGGGACTTCTATTTATGAGCTGCGGCATTCGACACTATCCAAGGGGGAAACAAACATGAAAAAGGGTCTTATCTTATTGTTGGCATTAATGATGGTAGTAATGGCGGGCTGCTCCAGCGCCGGAAACAAGGCGGAAGGCGAAGCGACGGAGGCAGGAGCGGGCGATGTAACGAAGCTGACCATGTGGAGCATGGAAACGAGAAACAAGGATATTATTGAAAAATCAATCAAGCAATTCAATGACGAGCATCCGAATGTAGAGCTTACGGCCGAGTTTTTTGAAGACGAAGCATTGAAAACCAAAATGAAAGTAGCGATTACAGGCAACCAGGTGCCGGATATTATTACGTATTGGAGCGGTGAAACCTTCGATACGCTCGTATCCAACAGCATGCTGGGCGATATTACCGAGCCGCTGAATAAGGATGAAGCGTTCAAAAACGATGTGCTTAACGGCGGATTGGAAACGTTCTCTTACGACGGCAAAAACTACGGCATTCCCGTTCTATTCAGCGGAGTATCCCTATGGTACAACAAGCAAATTTTTGATGAAAATGGTCTGACTCCACCGACTACCTATGCGGAGCTGCTAAATGTTGTGGATCAACTGAACGCTAAAAATATCGTTCCGATTACAGTCGCAGGCAAAGACCGCTGGCCGGTTCTGCACTGGTTCTCTTATCTGGCACAGCGCATCGGCGGCATGGAGCCGTTCGAGAAAGCGAAAAATGGCGAAGCCGATTTCACACAGGACAGCTTTGTAAAAGCAGGAGAAATGCTGCGTGAGCTTGCTGTCGATCACAAAGGCTTCATCAATGGTTTCCTTGGTCTTGATTATGCAGCGGCAGAATCGCTGTTTACGAACGGCAAAGCTGCTATGTATCTGCAAGGCGAATGGGCAATGAACTCCTTCCTCGATGGCGACTTTGCCGATAAAGTCGGCTTCGTGCCATTCCCGACCGTAGATGGCGGCCAAGGCGGCATAAACACTTACCAAGGCGGCTTCGGCGCAGGTATGGCGATTTCTTCCAAGACGAACCAAGAAGCGGCTTATGAAGCGATTCGTTTCCTTACTGACTCGCTGCAGCGGAAAGAAATTAATGAAGGCGCGAACATCAGCCCAATGAAAAACCCAGGACTGGAAGAGGCAAAAATGAATCCGCTGGCGTTTGCCTATGACAGCTCCATCAGCAGCAGCTTGGAAGGCTTCTTCAGCTACTATGACCAAGCGCTGGACGCGAAGCGTGCCGAGCAGTTCCTGAACTCGGTCGGTGCGATCGTCGGCCAAAATGCAAGCAGCGTTAAAGACGAGCTGGCGAAAATCAAGTAACAGCGGCCAGAGCATGTGAGACAGGAGGCGTTTGCGATTAACGTAATTAACAATCCGATATTGCGGGGCTTCAACCCCGATCCTTCGATCATTCGTGTCGGAGACGACTATTATATTGCGACCTCGACCTTCGAATGGTTTCCCGGCGTTCAAATTCATCATTCTCGCGATTTGAAAAACTGGCGGGTGCTCACGCACCCGCTTACCCGGGCGAGCCAGCTCGATATGATCGGCAATCCCGACTCCGGCGGAGTATGGGCGCCGTGCCTCAGCTACGATAACGGTATCTTCTATCTGGTGTTTACCGATGTAAAAAGCCATATGGGCCCGTTCAAGGACACGCATAACTATGTCGTTACGGCAACCGATATTATGGGGCCTTGGTCAGAGCCGATTTATTTGAACAGCAGCGGCTTTGACCCTTCCCTGTTCCATGATGAGGATGGCACCAAGTGGCTGGTCAATTTAACATGGGATCACCGTAAAGGGAAAAATCCGTTCGGCGGCATCGTCATTCAACAGTATTCCGAGGAGCTAAAGGCGCTAACGGGACCGATTCAAACGATATTTGGCGGCACGCCGCTTGGTTTGACGGAAGGTCCTCACATTTATCGTCATGACGGCTATTATTATATGATTACCGCGGAGGGCGGCACGCGCTTTGGCCATGCGGCGACGGTGGCTCGCTCACGAACGCTGCTTGGCACCTATGAGGCCGATCCGGCTGGGCCGCTCATTACGTCAGCGGACCGCCCAGAGCTAGCGCTGCAAAAGGCGGGCCATGTCAGTCTGGTCGAGACGCAGGAGGGGCAGCTGTATATTGCCCATCTGTGCGCGCGGCCGCTCAGCCCTTCGGGAAGCTGCACGCTTGGGCGGGAAACCGCCCTTCAGAGGGTCGCTTGGACGGAGGACGGCTGGCTGCGCCTTATCGGCGGAGGCCATTCGCCGGAGGTTCAGGTGAGCGCACCAGCGCTTCCGGAACATCGTTTTGAGGCGGAGCCAGAGATTGAGCATTTTGACGGGGATGCGATAAGCATTCAACTTCATACACTGCGCGAGCCGCGGAGCGAGCAATGGGCAACGCTGAAGGAGCGTCCGGGTCATATGAGGCTGAAGGGAAGAGAATCGCTGTATTCCTCCCACCGGCAGAGCCTTATAGCACGCCGCCAGCAATCGTTCACCGTAGATGCTGAAACGGTGGTAGAATTTGAGCCAGATACTTATCAGCAGCTTGCTGGGCTTGTATACTATTACAATACAAAGAATTATTATTACTTATGGATCAGTCGTGATGAGCAGCTGGGCAAATGCCTCGGCATTATGTCGAGCGACCGCGCCGTATATGATGAGCCGCTTGAGCAGCCCGTATCGATTGATGGGGCAGAGCGCTGCTATTTAAAGGCGGAAGTCCGCCATGAGGCGCTGCAATTCCACTATTCGCTGGATGGAGCGGCTTGGTTGCCGATTGGCCCTGTTCTGGATGCCAGCAAAATATCGGATGAAAACGCCGAGCTGGTGAAGGACGGCATTGCGCTTGATCAAGGCTTCACCGGAGCATTTATCGGCATTTGCGTACAGGATTTAAGCGGACGAGGCAAGTATGCGGACTTTGATTATTTCAAGTATTCTGAAAGGTGAGCTGATGATGAGCATAAACGTAATGGATGCAGCCGTAATGAACAAACCACTGGATATCGAGATTCAGAAAGTACCCGTTCCGACCCCGAAGGACGATGAGGCGCTCGTCAAAGTATACTGTATTGGCGTATGCGGCTCGGACGTTCATTATTATGAGCACGGAAGAATTGGCCGCTATGTCGTGGAAAAACCGATTATTCTCGGCCATGAGCTGGCTGGCGAGGTCGTTGCTGTCGGCGCACGCGTATCGGGTGTCGCGATTGGCGACCGGGTAGCGGTAGAGCCGGGCGTAGCATGCGGCCGTTGTGAATATTGCAAATCGGGCCGCTACAATTTGTGCCCTGACGTTGTGTTTATGGCAACGCCGCCGGTTGACGGCGCATGGGCTGAGTATGTAGCGGTACGCAGCGATTTCCTATTCAAGCTGCCGGATGAAATCAGCTTTGAGCAGGGCGCGCTTCTGGAGCCGCTGTCCGTAGGACTTCACGCGATGAACCGCGCGAAGGTTACTCCGGCAGACCGTCTGCTGGTAACGGGTCTTGGACCGATCGGCCTGCTTGCGATTCAGGCAGCGAAGGTGTTCGGCGTAAGTGAAATTTATGCGACGGACGTTGTGCCCTTTCGCCAGGAGCTGGCGAAGGAAATGGGCGTTACGGCAATTATCGATCCAATGAAAGAGGATGTGCAGGCGCGCATTGCCGAATTGACCGGCGGAAAAGGCGTTACCGTCATTGTTGAGACCTCCGGAAATGGACGGGCTATCGCCGATGCGGTTCGCACCGTCAAACGCGGCGGACGCATTGTGCTTGTCGGAATGCCAGCAGCTTCTGAAATTCCGGTTGATGTGAACGCGATTATCGATGCGGAGGTAGATGTGCTCGGATTGTTCCGTTATGCTAACACCTACCCGGGCGCCATTCAAGCGCTCAGCCAGTCCAGCGTGGACATCGAGAAGGTCATTACCCATAAATATGCGCTGCGGGATACGAAGGAAGCAGTTGAAATGGCCCGTACGCAGAAGGACACAAGTATAAAAATTATGATCTATCCAAATAAATAACCGTATGCGGACAAAGCCTATCCTTTCATGAACTTTCGAGAGGATAGGTTTTGTGCAAGTTTCACTGGAGGAAGCAGCAAGTGGGATACTTCAAAAAAATAGGATTGGATCAGACGAGAGGCCAAATTTTTGTCAGCTTTATTTTGACCATGTCCATTGTCCTGCTTATTACGGTGAGCAGCCTCTATGTGCTGCTGTCCAAGGTGCAGCGTGAGAATGCGGCACTGTATATTGACGAGATCGCGCTGCAAGCAAGCGGGAGGCTGGAATCGCAGCTTAACGAGGTTAACGTCCTGACGCTGCAGCTGGCCATGGATGACCGGATACAAGAAGCGCTCAGCTTGGAGAAGCAGGGGCACTCGGCGGTCTATGACGAACGAATGAAGCTGAGGAGGCTGCTCATCGAGAAGACGGCCTACTCAGATACGATAAAGGACATTGAGCTTTACAGCTTGTCCCGCAGCCTCTACCCCATTGTGGAGAAGAGCATTGCAGAGCGGATAGAGGAGCGTTATTTGCAGCAGGCGGATGAAATCCATGAGGCGGGAGCCATGATATGGATCGGACGTGATCCAGACAACCCGGAATATTTGCTGGCCGTCAGGCAGGTCAAGCTGGAGAAGGAGAAATATGCGAAGGGCGGCTATTTGCTCATCCGGCTTAAGCCTTCCATAATCGAGCTGGCAACTACGGACAAGGCGAAGGACAAAGGCCGTGTGATGCGTCTACTTGATGAAAACAACAACAGCATGAACGTGGCGGAAGACAGCGGACTGCTCCTGTCGGTCGGCGCTCTTGAAGGAGAGAGCGGCGATTATGTAACGGTAGAGCGGGCCATACGATCGACAGGCTGGAAGCTGCAAATTATGATTCCCAAGCAAACGCTGACCGCCGATATTTACTTTTTGCGCGATGTATTGCTTTGGGCAAGCGTGCTGAGCATTTTCGTATTTGCGCTGCTGTCTTATTATTTATCCAAGTTTATTACTTCACCAATCCGAAGCCTGACACGTATTATTCAGGGCGGCAAGCATGGCAGTCCACGGGAAAACCCCGATCAATATTTTAATCGCGAGGTTAATCAGCTGAATGTGACGTATAACCAGATGGTTAAGCAGATTAATTATTTAATTAAATCGGTTTATGAGATTGAAATTGTGAAGAGCAAAAGCGAAATTAAAGCGCTTCATTCACAAATCAATCCGCATTTTTTATTCAACACGCTCGATTCGCTCTACTGGGATCATATCCGCAAAGGAGAGCAGGAGCTGGCGCAGACCGTTATTCAGCTGGCCGATTTGTTCCGGTATACGATTCACTCAAGCACCCAGGACGGATTTGTAACCATTGATGAGGAGCTGGAGCAGGTCAAGCGGTATGGCGATATTATGAAAATGCGCTGGCGCGACAGGCTCGCCATTGAAATCGACTGCGAGCAGCAGCTTGGCGGCGTGCGGATTCCCAAGCTCGCGATTCAGCCGTTGGTTGAAAATGCCATCGTGCATGGCATCGAGCCTATGGAGCATGGCGGCACGATTAAGCTGCGCGTAAGGGAGGAAGCGGGCGTCATTTCCTTTACGGTGCACGATAACGGCATTGGCATCGACCCCGAGCAGCTGCATCAAATAAGAGAACGCTTACAGAGCGATTTGAGCATTGCTTTTGTAACGGGCAAAAATGGCATTGGCCTATTCAATGTGTGCAAGCTGATTCAGCTTCATTACGGGAAGCAATTCGGCTTAACCATTGACAGCGCGCCAGGCGCCGGGACGACGATTGTATTGAAAATTCCGCTAGAGCCTGAGCCAGAGAGGGGAGCTTCTGACGATGAATCACAGCATACTGGTCGTTGATGATGAGTACAATTCGCGCATGGGGGTGGCTTTCACCCTGGAGCAGTGGGGGGAAGACAAGGTTCAGGTGGATATGGCCGACAATGGGAAGCAGGCAATCCGGCTGCTTCGGGAGAAGCCCTATGATCTGCTTATTACCGATATCCGGATGCCGCTCATGACGGGCATCGAGCTGCTTGAGACGCTGCGCGGCGAGCAGAACGACATTAATACGATACTGCTCACCGGCTTTGCGGAATTTGAGTATGCCCAGAAAGGGCTGAAGCTTGGTGCCGTCGATTATTTGCTGAAGCCGATTCGGCAGGAGCAGCTCATTCAGGCGGTTGGAAAAGCTTTTCAATCCAAGTCGGAGGAAGCGGCAAACGGGCTGTCCTATGGCGTACCCTCCACCAATGCCTATATACTTAGTGCCGTTAAGTATATTCATGAAAGTATTGGCATGCCTTTGTCCATCAAGGAGGTCGCCCAGCATGTCCATCTGAATCCGAGCTATCTCAGCGTGTTGTTCAAAGAGGAGACGGGCGTAAGCTTCAGCGACTATGTCATCCGGCTGCGGATGAAACGGGCCAAGGAGCTGCTCTACCATTCTCCGCTTAGCCTAGATGGTATTTCGGAGCAAATCGGCCTCCAGACGGCGAGCTATTTTATTCGGATTTTCAAAAAATATGAAGGCATTACGCCAAAGCAGTACCGGGAGCAGCTAAAGCTGATGGCAGTCCATGGGAACCAAGGGTCGCTGTCCTAGCTTCGTGATAGCTGCCTGTACAGCTCTCTTCCTTCTTAATCCACCTGTCTAAAGAAGGAAGAGGTCTGCTACTGATTTTCAGCTAAAAAGGCGATCTGCTTACGTTCAAATTCGGCAGCATGCTTGCCTATCCATATCAGGTGGCCCCATGCATCCAAAATAAAGGCTTCCGAATGTACAATATGGGCTTTGGCATTTTTAGCATGGCTGGGAGTAACGGAACGATCATTTTTGCTGTGCATAATTAGCGTAGGGGCTTTGATGGAACCTAGCTCTCGCGTATAATCTTTCTGGGTTTGCTCGAGATCAATCAGAAAGCCATAATTTGAGCGCTGCCTATTGTTCATTTCGCGAAATAATTCAACAGCAAGCTTATCCAGCCTAGCATACGCCTCAGCTGGTGATAGGGTAGAAAAGACAAAAAACGACATCCTTAACATGAGCCGCGGCAGAAGGTTATTCATCCCAGCCAGTATGAGCCAAGTTCCTTTTTCCACCCCGGGTTTGAAAATCAGCCTTCCAATGCGATAGGCTTTATTGTTTGAAGAGATCCAGGGCATGGAGATTGCGCATTGTAAGGTCAGGCTTGCGACTCGTTCAGGGAATTGCGCACAAAAAAGGATGCCTGTAGGCCCTCCCGCTGAAGCTGCAATCACATGTACTTTTGCAATATGCAGGTGATCCAGCAGAGCCAAGTATACCTCGCAGGCTTGCTGCAGCTCGGGAATAGGGGAGGTCTTGCTATATCCTGATCGGGAGGGGGTTATAATGGAATATCCCGAAGCGACAAGGCTCTGGTAGCCGAATTCTTCATAGCAGTTGGAGTGCCCGCCGTGAAAAAACAGCAGCGGCAGTCCTTCGCCTACAATGGAGTATTCAAGCACATATTCACCTACTTGTATGGTGCTGACTTGGCGATCCATGACGTCCCATCCTTCCAATCTGTTGAGCTAACGATATCCATTAGTCGTTATTTTCGTCCTTTGGATACGGACATATTCCCTAGGCTGAAAGGGAAGCGGCTGAAAATCTCTGTTTTCCCAGATCGAAGCTTGATAAAGCGTATAGGACGGTGTCGTTAAAGGTGGCGATACAGCTGTATATCTTTTTTTCTCCAACTGGTTATTCATAATAGCTCCGAACCCGATTAGAAAAACAAAGACGGATAAGCAAATGAATATTTTTATTCGCAGCACAGGGGGAGCACCTCTTTTATTATAAGTAATGCCCTGTACAGCTGTGTTTCATGCCCAGACCCGTCCGAAATCACAGGTTTGACAAAAATACGCTTTAAAGATAAAATTAAATCCAGTTGTGCTATAAAATCAAATATTGCTTTATTCGGAGGAGCCTGCCAACAGCGGGCTCTTTTTGCGTTTTTTTGGAAAAACTGATGTAGAAACGAGCTGTAAACAGGATGAAGGAGGATGAAAAAGTTGTCTTTACTGCATGTGGCTATTATTTTGCCTTTTCTATTTGCTGGCGGCAGCGCGGTATGCCATAAGCTGCTGCGTCAAATTCATACGGGCTGGATTGTCATCCCCGTTCCTGTGCTGCTATTTATTTATTTTTTGCTGCAGCTTCCGTTGATTCAAGCAGGAAATCCGCTCACGGAGACGATTCCGTGGATACCGTCGCTTGGCATCAACTTTACGGTTTATTTGGATGGGCTGGGGTTATTATTTGCCCTGTTGATTAGCGGAATTGGCTCCTTAGTGGTGTTATACTCGATTTTTTATTTAGACAAAAGGAAAGAGGCACTTCCATCCTTTTATGTATATTTGCTGTTGTTTATGGGAGCCATGCTTGGCGTGGTGCTCTCGGACAACGTTATTGTTTTATATGGGTTTTGGGAGCTTACGAGCATTACTTCTTTTTTACTGATCGCCTTCTGGCACCATAGGGACAAATCCAAATATGGCGCCTTAAAATCGATGCTCATTACGGTGCTTGGCGGTCTCGCCATGCTCGCAGGATTTATTCTCCTGTACGTGATGGCAGGGACGTTCAGCATCCGGGAAATGATCGGCAGCTTGGACACGCTCTCTGCCCATTCGTTATTCCTTCCGGCGCTGCTGCTTATATTGCTGGGTGCCTTTACGAAGTCCGCGCAATTTCCGTTTCATATTTGGCTGCCTGATGCGATGGAGGCACCGACACCGGTCAGCGCCTATCTCCATTCGGCGACAATGGTAAAGGCTGGCTTATACCTGGTCGCCAGATTCAGCCCTGTTTTCGCGGGGCATGCGGTGTGGTTCTGGCTGGTCTCGCTTGTCGGCTTGGTTACGTTGATTTATGGCTCTTATCGGGCGCTTAAGCAAACGGATCTGAAAGCGATGCTCGCCTTCTCAACGATTAGCCAGCTTGGATTAATTATGAGCCTGCTCGGGCTTGGCTCTGCCGCTGCTTTCTATACGGGTGTCAATGATTCCTTGTTTTATACGAAGGCGACGATGGCAGCGATTTTTCATCTCATTAATCACGCTATCTTCAAAGGGGCCTTATTTATGGTCGTAGGCATTGTGGACCATGAGACCGGAACCCGGGATATGCGAAAGCTTGGCGGGCTTCTATCGGTCATGCCCATCACTTTTACGATTGCGCTCATAGGCACCTTCTCGATGGCAGGCTTGCCGCCGTTTAACGGCTTTTTAAGCAAGGAAATGTTTTTCACAGCTGTGCTCGGTATTATGGAAATGGATATGCTGAGCATGCCATCGATCGGGGCGATTTTTCCCATCATCGCTTGGGTCGCCAGCATATTCACGTTTGGCTACAGCATGATTCTATTGTTTAGAACGTTTACGGGCCCAGCCCAATTTGAAAAGCTGGCTAAAAAGCCTCATGAGGCGCCAATCGGCCTGCTGTTGTCTCCGGTCGTTTTAGCGTCTCTGGCAATTGTATTCGGGCTGTTTCCGAATTTGCTGGCCTATTCGTTAATTGAACCGGCAATGGCGGCTATCCATCCGGGCCTTCTGCTTCCGGGTGACCGCTTCGTCGTCTCCATCCATATGTGGCATGGCTGGACGCCGGAGTTATACATGACGATGGGAGTCGCAGCCGCCGGAATCATGGTGTATCGCTTCCATCAACGCCTGCGTGTGCTTCATCAGCCGCTTTTTTACCGGGTGTCGCTGAATGCTGCTTATGACAACGGACTCAGGCTGCTGCACGGAGGATCACGCCGTCTGACCAGCCGCTATATGACGGGCTCTATCCGGCACTATTTGATCTATGTTTTTATTTTTTTCATCCTGTCCCTCGGATGGGGGTTGTATCGCAGCGGCGGCATGACGCTTGATTTTACTGCATTTGCCCCGGTTTCGCTATATGAAGCGGTCATCAATCTGGTTCTTATAGCTGCGGTCATTGCGATTCCGTTCGCAAGCTCACGAATAATCGCGATTATATTGACTGGTGCCGCAGGCTACATGGTCACTTTGTTTTTTGTTATTTTCCGGGCGCCGGATCTGGCTTTGACCCAAATGATTGTCGAGACGGTTTCGGTGGCTCTGTTCCTGCTCTGCTTCTATCACCTCCCAAAGCTGAAAAAGGAAGCAGTAAAGCTCCCATTTAAGCTGACTAACCTGGTCATCTCGATTGGGGTTGGGGCGATTATGACACTCATTGCGTTAAGCGTAAGCGGCAGCAAGCTGTTTGATTCCATATCGGATTATTATTTGAAATACAGCTACGAGCTGGCTGGCGGGAAAAACGTGGTGAATGTCATTCTTGTGGACTTCCGCGGATTCGATACGATGCTGGAAATCGTTGTGCTGGGCATTGCGTCTTATGGCATCTATGCGCTAATTCGGCTGCGGCTCGCTAACGAGGCGGATGGTGTCAGTCAAGCAGCCATCACCGCCAATGCTGAAAATCGGTTTTCGGCTGCTTGGCGAGGAAAGAGCAATGATGTCATTTTGCAGACGATTTCCAAGATAGCGGTATTTATCATTATAACGTTTTCCTTGTACTTGTTCTTTGCTGGGCATAATGAGCCGGGAGGCGGCTTCATCGGCGCCTTAATGACTGCAGCCGCGCTCATATTGCTGACGATGGCCTTCGGCACCAAAACGATGCGAGAGGTCATTCCTCTTGATTTCAAAAAGCTGACTGCCCTAGGTTTATTGGTCGCTGTACTGACGGGCATAGGCTCCTTCTTATTTAAGGCGCCTTTTCTAAGCCATGCCTTTGGTTATTTCGACCTGCCTCTGCTTGGGAAAACGGAGCTGGCAACGGCCGTACTGTTTGATTTGGGCGTATATATGACAGTGGTTGGCATTACGATGACGATCATTCTTACTATAGGGAGGGATAAGTAGATATGGAGCTGTATATGTCGCTTACGATCGGTGTGCTGTTTGCCGTCGGCGTTTATCTTATTTTGTCAAAAAGCCTGCTGCGCATTATTTTGGGCACCTCCTTGCTCACGCATGGCGTCCATTTGCTGCTGCTGACGATGTCCCGGCTCAAAACAGGATCGGCACCCCTGCTGGGAGAGAAGGCAGCGGCCTATGTCGATCCGCTTCCTCAGGCACTCATTTTAACCTCCATCGTCATCAGCTTTGGCGTGACCTCCTTCTTCTTCGTATTGGCCTATAAGGCGTATCAGAAGCTGGGAACCGATGATATGGAGCAGCTGAGGGGGCAGGATGATGAATAATTTGCTTGTACTCCCGCTGCTGATTCCCCTGTGCACGGCTATTATTTTATTGTTTTTCAAAAATCAGGTCCTGCTCCAGCGGTGGATCAGCGCGATTGGCGTGCTGCTTCAAATAGCGGTGTCCTGCTTGCTGGCCGTTCAGGTTCGGGCTGAAGGCATACAGGTGCTGCGCATGGGAGGCTGGATGCCGCCATATGGCATTGTATTTGTTGCCGATATGCTCGCAGTGCTGCTTGTATTAACCACATCGGTCGTCAGTGCCTTCTGCTTGTTTTATTCCTTCGGCACGATTGGGAAGGAGCGGGAGCGCTATTACTTTTATCCCTTTTTTCAGTTTATTCTTGTTGGCATCAATGGCTCTTTTCTGACAGGCGATTTGTTTAATTTGTTCGTCTGCTTCGAGGTCATGCTCATTTCCTCGTATGCCCTTATCGTATTGGGCGGCACAAGGCGGCAGCTAAGGGAGACGCTAAAGTATATTCTCATTAATATTTTATCCTCTACGTTGTTTGTCGCAGCCGTTGCTTATTTATACGGGGTTGTAGGCACGTTAAACATGGCCGACTTGTCCGTCAAAATCGCAGAGGCAGGGCAGAACGGGATTTTGCATGTTATCGCGCTGCTGTTCATGATTGTATTTTCCTTAAAAGCGGGGCTGTTCCTATTTTTCTGGCTGCCCGGCTCCTATGGTGCTCCTCCAGCCGCCGTAACGGCATTGTTCGCGGCACTGCTCACAAAGGTAGGAATCTATGCGCTGCTGCGGACGTTTACGCTGATTTTTCATACGGACCTGGCGATCACTGAAAGCTGGATCAAATGGATGGCTATTGCAACCATGCTGTTAGGCGCCTTCGGTGCGGTCGCCTATCAGGACATCCGGCGCATTATGAATTATAACGTGGTCATTAGCGTAGGCTTTATTGCATTGGGTCTGGCCGTATCCTCCAAGGCTTCCTTGGATGGAGCTGTGTTCTATCTCCTGCATGACATGCTGGGCAAGGCGCTGCTGTTTATTTTAGGCGGCCTAATCATTCATGCTTCAGGGACGTCCAGCCTTCAGCAAATGGGAGGTCTGATCAAGCGTTATCCGCTAATGGGCTGGCTGTTCTTGCTCGCGACACTGGCGATTGCAGGTATTCCACCTTTCAGCGGCTTTACGGGCAAGCTGCTTCTCCTTCAGGGAGGCTTGCAGAAGGGGGAATACCTCCTGACCATCGTTGCGCTAGCATCTAGCTTGATCGTGCTTTACTCCTTGATTCGGATATTTATGGCTGCTTTTTGGGGAGAGGAGAAGCGCGAGCTGAAGCAAATGCCGCTGTTAAGCAACAAGCTGCTTCTGCCTGCCGTAGGCTTAAGCGTGCTCGTTATTGGAATGGGGCTGGGCTCAGAAGTGGTGTACGGATGGGTGTCCGTGGCCGGAGATACGCTCCTTCACCCTTCAACCTATATTGATGCCGTATTAAAGGAGTAGATGGGATGGCCTTTCAAATCATATTAAATCTGATTTTAGCTTTCGTCTGGATGCTGTTGAATAATGAGTGGTCCATGATGCAGTTTACCGTCGGTTATTTGATCGGCATAGGCTGCATAGGGCTGCTGCGTCGCTTCTGGCCGCATGACTTCTATATGAAAAGAGTATGGGCGATTTTCAAGCTGCTCGTCCTGTTTAACAAGGAATTGCTCCTGTCCAGCATAGCTGTGATGGTGCAAATTGTTAAGCCGAAGCTAGCCATACGCCCTGGCATCTTCGCTTTTCGGACGGAGCTGAAATCCGATTGGGAAATAACGGTGCTTTCCTGCCTTATTTGCCTTACACCCGGTACGCTTACTTTAGACGTATCCTCTGATAATCAAACCTTGTACATCCATGCTATTGATATTCACGATGCAGAGCTGCTGTCGGTTCAAATTAAAGACACGTTTGAAAAAGCGATTATGGAGGTGACGAGGACATGATCACCTATCTGCTTCTTATATCGTTGGCCATATTGGCCTTGGCCATAATGGGCTGTATGTACAGATTGCTGAAGGGGCCTTCCTTGCCGGACCGAATTGCTGCATTGGATACGATTGGCGTCATTTTGCTATCCATGGTTGCGATCCTTTGCGTCCTGCTAAGAACGACGGCCTATATTGATATTGTTCTGTTAATCGGCGTATTAAGCTTTATCGGGACCACGGCATTTGCGCGTTATATGGAGAGAGGTGAGGTCATTGAATAGCGAGCTGCTTAGCGAGGCAGGGGAAATCGCAATTGGAATCGTCATTTTGCTTGGAGCTATCATTAGCTTAATCAGCGCATTTGGCCTCATTCGGCTCCCTGATGTTTATTTGCGATCGCATGCTGCGACTAAAAGTGCAACACTAGGTGTTTTGTTTATTTTGGTCGGAGCCTTTCTCTATTTTTTATTTTATGAGGGGCATGTCAGCGTTAAGCTGCTGCTTGGCATCGTATTCGTCTTTTTGACCTCTCCGGTGGCAGGGCATCTAAATGGCAGGGCTGCATACCGTTCGGGAGTGCCGCTATGGAAGAAGAGCGTTCAGGACGACCTTGAGCAAGCGATGGCGAAAGAGCGGGCGGAAGGACAATAACGATGAGGAGGCTTGCTAGTGCCTGAAGCGATTGCGGTTCATCCTTATTTTAAAATGGAGAGACAAGTGACAGCTACCGAGCAAGTGATCATTTTCCATGAACGCACCATCTGCTTATATGAGCTGGAGATCGTAACCGGCTATCGGGTATTTGCTCTTCATGACGTATACGATATGTCCTATCACCGCATGGGGCAGGAAGAGGGCATATTATATTTGCATACGAAACAAGGCGTATATCCTTACAATGTGAAATCCAATCCACAGTTTTTTATAGAAGCCTTCATGCAGTTGACGAAAAAGCCTTATACGACTGAATAACCGCCTACCTCCTCAGGGAAAGGCGGTTATTTTTTTGTTTTGTTTACAGGCTATATTGCTGCATAAGCTGCTTGAGCTTGTCCCCAATTGCAACACGCAGCTGAGGGGGCTGCAATACGTTTGCTTCTGTACCGAAGCCGAGGAGAAATTGTACGGCCCACGGTATATAAGAGGCGCTTAGTTCCGTATGAATCTTTCCTGAACCGTCCTCATGCAAGGCAACAGCCTGTGACAGCCATAACTCCGACTGACATCTTCGTACCCCCTCAGCCGTTAAATCCACCTCCAACTGCAGCAAATCGCTCTCATCCATTCGCATAATCCACGGGCGGATATGCTCCTCCGTTTTTTCGAGCTGCATCGTCTGGTCTTCCTGAATAGATAGCGCCTTGACGCGGTCAACGCGGAAGACGCGGTTATCCTCGGCAAGGAAGCAATAGGCCTGGCAATACCATAATCCATTCATTGTATACAGCCCAATAGGCTGGATCATGCGCTCACGCCGTGAAGCTGCTTCATAAATGATTGTGATAATCTGTTGTTCCAGTGCGGCTTCAAGCAAGGGCTGCAAAAAAGGAGTTTCCATCTGATGCGGGGGAATCCAGAATACGAGCCGCTGCTGCATGCGTTCGATTTTTTGCTTAGGCTCGCTCGATAGGTAGTGCATGAACTTTTGAAGCGCGGCGTTTACTTCATTTTCGAAAGGCAGCGATTTATAATTTTGCAACGATTGGCAGGCGAAAAATAGTGCGGTGGCCTCGTTTTCAGTAAAGCTGATCGGCGGAAGCAGCTTTTCGCGCAAAATCCGGTAGCCGCCTCCCGGACCGACTTGGGAATAAAGCGGCACGCCCAGCTCGCTGAGCTCCATTAAATCGCGAATCATTGTCCGGCGTGAGACACCAAACTCTTCGCTTAGCTCCTGTATTGTAAATTGCTTACGCTCATTAACCACCATGATGAGCTGAATGAGCCGCTGTGCTTTGTTCATCGGCAGTGTCCCCTTTATGGGTAGATAGAATTCATTTAAAAAGCTCAAATAATAGTGCCATTAGATGGCACTATTATTTCGTATAGTTAACCAAGTAGTCAAGTTGATGTTTTCGCAAATGGAAAGGGAGATTAAAAAAATGAAACAGGATCAACAAAATCACGTGCTGGAGCTCGTCTTATTCACCTTAAAGGAAGGGACAGAAAAATCGCTTTTTTGCGAGGTGGCCTCAGCCCTAAGTGAAGTATTGAAGGCAAAGGTGCCGGGTTTTAAAAAGCGTTCCCTCATGCATACGGCGGACGAATCCCAGTGGACGGATATGGTTTACTGGTCGGATATGGAGTCAGCGATGGCAGCGCTGGAGCAGTTAAAGGTATTGCCGGAATTCCGATCTTTTGCAGCTATGATCGATACCCGTGAAATAACGATGCGGCATTTAATTCCGGCTCAATATATGAAGGAGGAAATCAAATGAAAATGAAGATGAATGAGGTAACGATAATCGGATTAGGAGCAATGGGGTCTATGCTTGCCCGCGCCTTGCTTCAGAAAAACTATCGCGTCACCGTCTGGAACCGCACAATTGAAAAAGCAGAGCAGCTTGTAAGCGCGGGGGCTAGCTTGGCATCAAGTGTATCAGCCGCAGTTAGCGCAGGTCCGGTGACCATTGTCTGTGTTTCTGACTATCTGACCTCCTATCAGCTGCTTGATACGGAGGAAACCAAGTCCGCATTTGCAGACCGAGTGCTCATACAGCTGAGTACGGGAAGCCCGCAGCAAGCGCGTGACAATGCAGCGTGGGCAAAAGCGCTGGGGATTGAATACCTCGATGGCGCAATAGCTGCCTCGCCGTCGCAAATAGGCCGAGAGGATGCGGTTATTTTTACATCCGGTTCGGCTTATGCTTTTCAATATAGTGAGGAGGTTCTTAAAAGCTTGGCTGGAAGCGTGCCTTATCTTGGCGAGCAGGTGAGCGCGGCAGCGACGACAGATCTTGCATTTCTGTCCTATTTATTTGGTTCCTATTTGGGCTTCTTCCATGCCGCGCGCATTATGGAGTCGGATGGCCTTCAAGTGGGCGCCTTTGGAGCTATGCTGGCCCACATTTCCCCTGTCATCGGCGAGGTCATCAAATACGAGGGCGAATTAATCGAAGCTGAAAAATATGATCATCCACAAAGCTCCTTGAACATTTGTATGGTTACAGCAAAGCTGCTCATGGAACAGGCGAGAGAAGCCGGCATTAACAATGAATTCCCGGCCTTTGCCGAGCAGCTGTTTGCGAGAGCGCTTGATGCGGGCTATGGCAATGAAGAGGTTGCTGCTCTTATTAAAATATTGCGATAAACAGAGTATGAAGCGAATCCATTTTAATGGCTTAATTGAAATCTGGAATTATCCTATATAACAGAAAGAGGGTGCCCACGGCCATTTAAGCCGATAGGACACCCTCTTTTTTGATCATAAGGATAAACGTACATTTCATAGCTGGCTGATTGATGGGGCAAATCAGTTCCCGTTATTCTCCGCCTTTGGTGCTTCTACAAACAACGGCTCAATAAACGTTACGCTGTATTGCTCAGAAATAAATTCCTTGCTGTAGCCCTGTTCTTCGAAATGAGCCATCAGCTCCGGTGAAAACGAGGAAATCAGCAGCGAGGAAGCGATGGCTGGCAAAATTTGCGGCCGCAGCTGCCCTGCTGCAGCGGCTTCCTCCAGCAATCCGCTGACCGTCGCATGCATGAAGGTATACGGTTCAGTTAGGAACCAATCCTGTTTGTTCTTATCTTCGGTACAAATAGCGGAAAGAATAGGACGTATATATTCCCGCAGCTCAAGCGAAAAGAATAGCAGGCTTTGTACAAAAACCGAAAGGCGTATGACGACGGGCTGCGTGTCGTTTGCTTTCAATTCCTGCGTCGCATTCACTTTGAACTGCTCGAATTGGGTATGCAGCACCGACATGCACAGCGCGCCCTTGTTTGGAAAACGTCGGTAAAGCGTGCCCTGCCCAATCCCTGCACTTTTCGCAATCTGGTGCATATTGACCGCTTCAACGCCATGCTCGTTAAACAGCTGACGGGCCTTCGCAATAATATCCCGGCCCACCACATCCGTTTCAAAATTCAACTATCCTTCACTTCCTTAATGCTCACTCCGGCTTTGCGCTTCGACCTAAGCCGCTCTTTTCTCCTCCACATCAGGTGCTTTAGTGCGGCGGATGAACAAGCCCAGTCCAAAGGCGATGAAGGCAATGATAAGTCCAAGCAGGAACGCACTGTGCATGCCTGATACGAAGCCTTTGACCTGCTCAAGCGGGGAAGACGGATCAGCAGAGCTTTCCAAATATTTTTTTGAGCCGGATGACATAATGCTGATAAATAAGGCGGTGCCGATAGCGCCGGCAACCTGCTGCAGCGTGTTCATGATCGCTGTGCCATGCGGATACAACGGGCGGGGCAGCTGATTGAGCGCCGTCGTCTGCGCCGGCATCATTACCATAGAAACACCGATTAACAGCACGATATGGATAAAGATAATATAACCTATACTTGTCAGCTCGTCGATGCCAGTAAACATCCAAACCGCTGCCGCCGTAATAGCAAGCCCCGGAATGACGAGCACCCGTGGTCCAAACTTGTCGAACAGCACTCCGGAAACGGGAGCCATCAAGCCATTGATAATGCCGCCCGGCAGCAAAATAAGTCCGGCCGCCAAAGCGGTTTTGCCAAGCGCATTTTGCAGGAAAAGCGGCAGCAATATCATCGTGGAGAACAGCGTCATCATCATCACCAGCATCAGCAGGGCGACAAGGCTGAACATGGGATATTTAAAGGCGCGCAAATCCAGCAGCGGCTGGCTCGACATGAGCTGCTTCACAATAAACAGCAGCAAGGCGATTGCCCCAACGACGATAGACCAAATGACGATGGGACTGTCCCAGCCATCCTCGCCAGCTTTACTGAAGCCGTAGATCAGGCCGCCAAAGCCGAGCGATGAGAGAAGAATGGACAGCAGATCGACTTTTGGACGAGTGATATCCGAAACATTTTTCAAATAAACCGCCGCGAACAAAATAGAAAAAATAGCGAGCGGAATAACAAAGTAAAACAGCCAGCGCCAGTTAAAGGATTCAATAATCAGTCCCGACAGCGTTGGGCCGATAGCAGGCGCACTCATAATCACGAGGCCGATCATACCCATCGCGCCGCCACGCTTTTCCGGCGGGAAGATGACCAAGATCGTATTCATCATGACCGGAAGCATTAACCCGGTACCAAGCGCCTGAATGACGCGGCCCACAAGCAGTGCAGGAAAGACGGTTGCCGTGCCGCAGACGATGGTCCCGACAAGAAATAAGATCATCGCGGATAGAAACATTTGGCGGGTCGTAAACCATTGCTGAAGCAGCGCCGTAATGGGAACCAATATGCCGACTACGAGCATATAAGCGGTCGACAGCCATTGAATGGTCGCATAGCTGATGTCAAATTCCTTCATTAAATCGGGGAAAGCAATGTTAAGCAGTGTTTCGTTCAGAATTGCAACAAATGCGCCAATAATAAGTGCCGCTACAATAGGTCCTCTTTTTATTCCACTCAAATCCTTAGGTGCTGTATCTAGACTTGCTGTATTCAAAATCGTTCCTCCTCCATACCCTTCGTTTGTGTTCTAATGCTGCTGTATCTCTAAAATAAGTATGTCCCCGCTCCCGCCGGTTCACTCAGCCTCCGTTCAGGCAGCGCATGCCGCCCATTATGTGCGGACAATTGTCCGCACTGCTGAAAATCATTCTATCGGACAACTGTCCGCAAGTCAACAGCGACAATAGTCGTTTCGTCCCCCCAGCATCATTGATTGCCCCATCCCGTATGGAAGTCGGCATCCTTTACAATGAAGCTACAAATGAAGGGGAGATGAAGGCATGCATAAAAATCGAATCGGGGCGTATTTGTTCAGCTTTCCAAGCTTTTTTCTAACCATGGCGCTCGGCATTTATCCGGTTGTATGGGCGCTTCGATATATGTTTTTCGATTATCAAGGGTTTGGGACGCCGAAGTTTATCGGGCTTGAGAACTTTGCGCGAGTGGGAAGGGATGCCGAATTTTGGCACTCTGTTCTGAATACTTTTATCTACGCGGGTGGAAAATTAATTATAACGCTGCCGCTATCGCTCATATTGGCGGTTATATTGAATCGTAAGCTGCGGGGACGGCATGCGTTTCGGGCGATTTTTTTCCTGCCAACGATTTTCAGCGCATCTGTCATGTCCATCGTTTTCTATATTGTGTTCAATTCCTACAACGGTATTATTAATCAGTATTTGATGAAACTGAACATCGTTTCCGCACCAGTGGACTGGCTGGGCGCGGCACATGCCATGACGACGATCGTCATAATTGCGGTGTGGGGAGCAGTCGGCAACTATATGCTGCTGTTTATCGCCGGTCTTCAGAACATTCCAGAGGATGTGTATGAAGCGGCATCACTCGATGGTGTAAACCCGGTGCAGCGGATGTGGTACATTACGATTCCAATGCTCGGTCCTGTTCTGCAAATGATTATTATGCTTGCGATTACAACTTCGCTTAAAGGCTACGAGAGTATTATGGTATTGACGGAGGGCGGTCCTTTCGGCAAAACCGAGGTTATGTATTTATACCTGTACAAACTGTTCTTCCCGCTGACGACGTCTGGCACGTCCGTGCAAAATATCGGCTACGGCAGCGCGGTCGGCTTTACAACGGCTGTTATCGTCGGTATCGTCACATGGCTGTATTTCTGGATGTCGAAAAAGCTTAATAACGTTTATTAAAAAGGGGGAACGATCATGACCATTCGTAAAATAGTACTTCGTATACCAGTATGGCTGCTTCTGCTTGTTACGGCAGCACTGATGCTTTTTCCAATCGTAATCGCGCTATTCGGCTCCCTCAAGACGAACCTGGAGCTGACAACCGGAGCAACGTTTCTTCCTTCCTCCTGGGAGTTTAAAAACTATTTACAGGCGTGGAATCAAGCTGATTTCTCCGCGTATACCTTCAATAGCTTATATGTAGCTGTGTTCGTTACGGTTGGCACTTTGCTCGTATCTTCCATGGCTGCTTATGCGGTCGATCGCGTTGCTTTCAGAGGAAAGAAACTGTTTATTCTGCTTCAATCCTTCACTCTGTTTATTTCCATCGGTGCGGTTGTGCTGCGTCCACAATTTGATCTAATGGTATCCATTGGTTTGCAGAAATCGCTGTGGGGCGTCATAATTATTCTAATTAGTGCGCATGCGACTGCCTTTTTTATGGTCATCGGCTTTTTCCGCGGCATTCCGCGAGAGCTGGATGAAGCGGCGCTCATTGATGGCTGTAATTTCTACTCCACCTTCTGGCTCATTATTTTACCGCTCCTGCGCCCAGCGCTGGCTGTCGTATCGCTATTCACATTCCGTAATGCATGGAATGAATATATATTACCGCTCGTCTTTTCACTTTCGCGTCCTGATCTACAAACCTTGCCCGTGGGACTTGCGAACTTGCGCTACGGGGCCGGAGCCGCAGTTGAAAATCAACTGATGCTCGCCGGCGCATGTATTTCGATTTTACCTATGCTTATCGTATATATTTTCGCTAACCGTTCATTTATGCAAGTTACGGCTGGCTCGGTTAAAGGCTAACAAACTCCATATGCATTGAGGCGATGAACAGCATGAAACGTATATTTCGAAAAATGTCGCTTAAAAGACGTCTGTGGGTTTCGTTCGTTTTATTGACCGTCGTTTGTATATCCGTCACGGGAACTTATGTTTCCGTGTTTTTTTCTCGTGAAATGGAATCACAGGCGACGAAGACCAGTCAGGATACGCTCAATAAGTCGGCGAGGGTGCTGGATGAGCGCTTGAAAAATATCGTCGTGCTCGTCTCCACCCTCATGATGGGCGAGCCCTTCCAGCGAACGCTGAAGGATGTGCAGTCAAGCAGCAAGAAGGAATATTATAATCGGCTTTCCGAGCTGCAAACGCCCTTTGCCCAGCTGATGCTGGCTGAGCAGTCGATTGACTCCGTGCTGGTGCATACGCCAATCGGCGATTTTTATCCGACGGGAAACCGGCGCAGCCCGAGCCGCGATTTTGAGAGCACGATTATTAATCAGAAAATAACGGATACTCAGGAAAGATGGAGCAAGCTATGGGTGCCGGGACATGCCGATGAGCTGTTCAGCCGGAGAAGCTCCGTTATTACCTTAATCATTAAACCGTTTTTTGATATCCAGCTGCCTGGTGTGTATGTCGTAGTCAACATCCGCGAGGATCACCTGCTGGATCTCATTCAGGCGGATATGCAGAGCGCCAGCCTTCAGCAGCTTGTCGTGGACCGGACTGGCAAGGAGGTTCTTGCTTCCACGGAAGGCATCCCGCAAAGCAATCCACAAATTTATGAGCGGGTCGGTTCCAGCGCGCGAGGGAACTTTGAATATACAAGCCAGAGCGGAGACGCTTATCTGCTTAATTACGCGGCGCTTGGGATGAATCCAGATTGGGTATTGATTGGCTATCAATCCAAGTCGGAGCTGCTGGAGCCTGTTCAGCGCATGCGCTGGACGATTCTTACGATTATGGGCGGCTGCGTCGTACTGGCGCTGGTCATGTCCAGCATGCTGTCGGAGCTGCTGCTAAAGCCGCTGTTCAAGCTGCGAAATCTGATGGTGAAGGTTGAGCGCAATAAGCTTGATGTCAGGTTCGAGAGCGCATTTGAGGATGAAATCAGTCAGGTTGGCCACAAGTTTAACCGGATGCTGGAGCAAATTGGCGAATTAATCGAAGAGGTTAAAGCATCCGAGCAGGACAAGCGCAAATCGGAAATCAAAGCGCTGCAGGCGCAGATTGATCCCCATTTTTTGTACAATACGTTAAATACGATTTATTGGAAAAGCGAGATGGAGGAGCAGCAGGCGGTCAGCGGCATGATTGTTTCGCTGTCCCTGCTGTTCCGGCTGGGCCTGAACAATGGCCGGGAAATTACGACGCTGCGGCAGGAGCTGGAGCATGTGGCGCAATATTTGAATTTGCAGGAAATGTGCTATCCGGATTTATTCCGATACAGCATACAGACGGTCGATGAGAAGCTGCTGGATACTCCTGTGCTCAAAATTTTGCTGCAGCCGCTGGTGGAAAACTCTATTTTGCACGGCTTTCAGGAATTGCCCCATGAGGGGATGATCCGAATTGGGGCGGAAGCCGATGCTGCCAAGGGGTTGCTGGTGCTAACCGTTACGGACAATGGGATTGGCATGGATGCCGAGCGAGTGGAAAAAATGCTGAATGGTCCAGAGGTAGAGCGGACGAGCTACGCGCTAGTGAACGTACGAACAAGATTGTCGCTGTATTACGGCTATAAGGCTTCCATGGAGCTTGAAAGCGAGCCGGGCGTGCAGACCTCCGTTAAGCTAATCATTCCTATTCAAGAGGTGATAAACGAATGAGCGAGATTACGATGTGCATCATAGACGATGTAAAGACGGTCATCGATGGGATAGTATCAAAGATTCCTTGGGGGGAGCATGGAATCAAAATTGTGGGTACGGCTGCTAATGGCAAGGATGGCTTGCAGCTCATTAAAGAGAAGCATCCGCATATTGTGCTGACCGACATCCGGATGCCGATGCGCACCGGCATTGATATGATCCGTGAGCTGAAGGAGAGCGGAGAGCCGGAGGCCAAGGTTATTTTTTTCAGCGGCTATACCGATTTCACCTATGCCCAGGAATCTGTGCGGCTGGGGGCATTCGATTATTTGGTTAAGCCGTTTACGACGCAGCAAATTGTCGAGGTTGTGCTGCGCGCTAAAGCGCAGATTGAAACGCAGCAGCTGGAGCAGCTGGACCGGTTGACGCTGGAGCGCAAGGTGAGGGAAAGCTTGCCCTATTTGCGCCAAGAGTATTTTCGGCTGCTGATCCGGCATGATGAGCTGCCCGAGCGGGCGCATGACAAGTGGGAATTTCTAAGCATCGATATGGATACCCGCCGTTTCGTAGCGATGTCTGTGCAGATCGAGGGGCTAATGGACGAGCATTCCCCGCTGTCCGTGCGGGAAGTGGAGCTAACCCGCTTCGCCGTGCAAAACATAATGGAGGAAACGATCAAAAAACAGGCGAAAGGCATCGTATTTCGGGAGCATCTGGGCCAATTTGTCATTTTGCTGAATCCCAATGAGGAGGTGGGTATGCTGGCGCTGGCGGAGGAGTGCCGGGACAATGTGAATCGCTACGCGAAGCGGGACATTTCCATTGGCGTCGGAAGCTGCGTGGAAGGAATCAGCGAAATCGCTCTTTCCTATAATCAGGCGAAGACAGCGCTCAGCTATCAGTTTTATTCCGGCAGCGGCAGCGTCATCTCCTATAGTGATATTGAACGGCAAAATGATATTTCACCCCATTATTCCGCAGATAAGGAAGTAGAGCTGCTCTATTGCTTGCGCTCAGGCAACCGGGAAGGGACAGAGAAGCTGCTGGAGAGCATTTCCGAGGAATGCCTGCGTTATCCGACGCCGCCTGATCCTGATGTGATGACCAATTTGTTTTATGGACTGGCCTTCTCCATCTACCGCGTCATTGCCGAGAAGGCGGACAGCAAGCAGCGCATGTGGCTCGATGAACGGCTGAGCATCATTAAGAAAGGCCGGTATTTATCTACCTCCGAGCTGATTAAGGATGTGAAGGAGCTCGGACTGACCGGCTGTGACTGGCTCCAGAAGCGCCAGAAAAACAATGTCGGCCAGCTCATCCATCAGGCTATGAATTATGTGGGCGGACGTCTTGGCAGCGACTTAACGGTACAGGAATGTGCGAATGTCGTCCATTTGAGCCCGAGCTATTTTTCCAATTTGTTTAAAAAAGAGACCGGAATGACGTTCATGCAATACGTCACCTCCGCACGGATGGACAAGGCAAAGGAGCTGCTGCTGGAAGGGCTGCAGGTGCAGGATATTACGTATGAGCTTGGTTATCGGGACCGTCCTTATTTCACCGAGCTGTTCAAAAAGCATACCGGGCTGACGCCTACGGAATTCCGCAGCAAATACGAAAGCTCGGAACCGAAAGCGTAATCAAAGTGATTTTGCCCTCCCAGAATCGTGTTTTTGTCCTTCATGGGCAAGCGGACAACGGTGCTACAATGAGGTCAGCAGGAGGAGCTGGGCGGTAGACACCGCTATAACGCCGCTTGCCAAACAAAGGGGAGGTACGACAGATGAAAAAAAGATTCGCAACGAAACGCTCGTTTCTGCTTTGCAGCTTGCTGGTATTGGCTTTGATGCTAGGAGCATGCTCAACGGGTAACGGAACGAATGCCGCACCAGAAGCAAGCACAGACACAAACGGTGCAAGCAGCGCAGCAAAGACGAAAATTTCCTATTGGACAATAGATCGTCATGACATGGATTATATGCAGGAGCAGGTTGATAAATATAACGCGACGAATACAGATAATATCGAAGTGGAAATGAAGGTTATGGCGGATAACTACAATCAGGCGATTGAGGTAGCATTCGCGAGCAACCAGGCTCCGGACATTTTCCGCAGCGGCGATTTCCAGACTTATGTGAGCAAAGGCTATTTTGCTCCACTTGATACACTGCTCAGCAAAGAGTTTCTGGCGAAATTCGACGGTTTGCTGGTAGAGGATGTCTACACAAAAGATGGACATGTGTATACGCTTCCAAACACGGGCCAATTCTGGCGTCTGCTGTACAATGTAGACCTGCTGGAGAAGGCTGGCTACACAGAGCCGCCAAAGACGCTTGACGAAATGGTTGAGATCGCGAAAAAAGTAACGGAGCAAGGTAAGGCTGAAGGCATTTACGGCTTCGCCAGCAATTTCAAAAACGGCTCCGGCTTTACGCGTCCGGCATTTGCATCGGGCTCGCTCAGCTCGGAAACAAGCCACGAGGGCTTTAACTACCAAACCGGAGAATTTGATTTCGGCATGTACCGTGATATTGCTGAGGCGCTTCACCAAATGAAAGCGGATGGCAGCATGATTCCAGGCGCTGAATCACTGGATATTGATCCACTTCGCGCCCAGTTTGCACAAGGCAAAATCGCGATGTATGTGAACCACTCCAGTGAGCCGGCAGTCTACACGTCGCAATTCCCGACGGACATCAAGTGGGCATCGACGCTTGTGCCGACGAAGGATGGCGAAATCAACGGCGTAACTTGGGTTAATGCAGGCGGTTATATCGGAATCAATGCACAATCGGACAAGCAAGCAGCAGCTGTGAAGTTCTTAGAATACTTGTACAACACAGAGCTTCGTACGGAATATCAAGAGAAGGGCCTTGGACTTTCCGTTCTGCCTTATGTGAATGAAGCAGCAGGCAAGCCTGAACTGAAGGGCATCGAAGGCTTCCTTCCAACGAAATATGACGGCATCTATCCAGCAACTCCGATTTCGGTTACAGAAACGAAGCTTGAAGGCAAAAAAGCAAGCGACATATTTATTGAATACATTTTGACCAGCAATCAGGACTTGGAAGCAGCGATTAAAGATTTGAATACGAGATACAACAAAGCGCTAGCAGCGGCTCGTACGGAAGGGCTGACCAATATTCAGGCTAATCCGTCGTTCAGCGCCAAGAGCCTGCAAGGCTCGCTCGGCCAGTAGCCGTATAGCTGAAGGGAAAGAGAGGCTGCCTGCGGGCAGCCTCTGCTTCTATGATTGGGGAAAAGCAGAGAGAGGAGCGAGTGCTTAAATGGATCATTTGTATTTTAGGCCGAAGCAGAGAAGCGATTGGGGAGCAAGCTTTCAGCAGCATTTTCCACAGCAGGCTGCCGCTGCGATTGCCCAGGCGAATCGCTGGTGCGAGGATAAGCCTGTGATTTGGAAAGGTTTTGAAATCGATTTGGGCCAGCCTATTAATTGGCTTTACAACCCAACCGGGGACAAGGAATTTACATGGGGCATTAACCGCTTTAAGCATCTTCGCTCCTTAGGCACCGCCTATGCGTGCACCGGGGACGAGAAATATGCAGCTAAGGCGCTGGAGCATATTTTAGGCTGGATCGATACGCAGCCTTGTCCGCGGGATTTGCCGGCAGAGGAGCTGACCTATTTTCAAAGACCGGGTCCGTGGCGGCTGCTGGAAACGGGTCTCAGGCTGCGCCAATGGATATATGCCTATCACTTTTTCGATGAATCGGACAGCTGGAATGGCGAGGTGAAGCAGCGGTTTCTCCAATCGGTGAAGGAGCATGCTTGGTTTCTCTCTACCTACAAAGCGAGCATTGAAATCAATCATTCGATTATGCATATGATCGGGCTGCTAGGCGCGGGGCTGACGTTTGTGTCTTGGGAGGAAAGCGAGGAATGGCGCGGCATAGCGATGAAGCGGCTGGAGGAATGCATCCGCGTGCAGGTGCTGCAAGATGGCGTCCATTCGGAGCTTACGCCGCACTACCATATGGTATCGCTGGAGCTGTTCGTTGATTGTGCCGTTATGGCGAAAAAGCGTGGACTTGCGTTCTCAGAAGAATACGAGCGCATTGTGGCTGGCATGACGCGCTTCGCAAGCCTGATGATCAGGCAGGACGGCAGCATGGCGCCGTTTGCTGATTCCTTCGCGAACCAGCCGCCAGATTTGAATGCAGCGGCGCTGTATTATTATCGCCCGATGCTGCTGCTGGAGGATCAGCTGTATGAGCAGTTTTGGACGGTCGGCCCTGAGGCGATCGACTGTCTGCTGGCGGCGGCAGCTAAATCGCCAGAAGCAGCATCGCAGTCGCAAGTAGCAGCATCGCAGTCTACTTCAACGGCAAGTGGAGCAGGAACGTTGCTCGGTGCTCATGCACAGGAGCAGCTGCCGTTTGCTTTTCCGGCAGCAGGCTATTATGGGTTTGGCGATACGGAGCAGCAGCTCATCTTCGATGCCGCTGCACTTGGCGGCCCTCATGGTCATGCCGATGCGTTGTCCTTCGAATGGTGCGCCTATGGCGAAGCATTGTTTGTCGATCCGGGCACGTACACGTATATGGAAAATCCATGGCGCCGTTATTTCAAAAGCACCTCTGCCCATAATACCGTTCTCGTGGACGGGCAGGATCAGACGCCTTACTTGCGCACCCAAAGATGGGGCTTGCCAGAAGCGGCTGTTTCCTTAATCGCTTGGGAGCCGGATCAGCAAATGATTTGCGCGGAGCATGACGGCTATGCATCCCGTGGCGTAACGCACAGGCGCGCCTTATGGTTTCTGGATAGTGGAGAATGGGTTATTTATGACCGCCTGACTGGTACTGGCGAGCATACGTATCAGCACCGGCTGCACACTAGGCTGCTGGAGTGGGAGACGCAAAGACTGGTGACGGACAACGGTGCCTTGAATGATCAAAAGCGCCCCCTTGATCAGCCTGCCTGCTACTATGCCAAAGGCAGTGGCCTAGCGAATGGATCAGAGCCTGCTCCTGCTTCGCCGCTCGCCTGCGAGCTGCTCGTTTTTGGACCGCCGGAGCTGGAGCTAGACGTGGAGGACAGCTGGGAATCGGTTCACCAAATGAAGATGCAGCCGCTGAAGGTGCTTCAAGGCTTGCTGACAACAGAAAATGCTGGTGCTTGGTTTATTACCGTGATGAAGCCATCTCTTGGAACGCAGCAGCTGCAGACCTCTGAATGGAGCGTCAGCATAGGCGAGCATGGCCGCCCTGTTCTGAGCTTAAACCGTGATGGACAGCTTGCCGTGTTCGCTATGCCTGAATGAAACGATTGGAGTGAAGCATGTGGATAAGCAAAACGGATTTATTACTCATTATCTGACTTCAGGACTGCGGTTGAGTGATTTTATATCAGATAAAACCGACAAAAATCAAATACGCTACGAGCAATATTTACGCTCAATTGTCGCAGACAGGAATCTACCAGCGCCTGCGGCTGAAGAAGCCATTCAAATCGGCGCCGAGAGCGAGCTGGGGCTACCTTGGGAGTATCTTTACCCTTGCAGCGGTTTCGTAAATTTCAGCCAGTTTTCGTTTACGCCCCAGAAAGTAGAGCTGCTTGCCGCTACTGTACTTGTTGTGGAAGAAGACCTGGTCGCCTTGGCGAACCTATGGACGTATACAGCGATAGAAGTTTGGCTCAATGGGGAGAAGGTAAGCTCCGTTGCCGAGCCGGTTTATAAGCCGATTAATAAACAGGAAATGCAGCTGCCTTTGCGCAAAGGCAGCAACACCATGGTCATCTGCATGCAAAATTTGGCGGTGCGTGATACGCGGAATATTTTTGGCATTCAATTAGTGGAGCATTTGGACCAAATTACAGTGACGCTGCCGGATGCGGAGCAGGCCGAGCCGTTTCTTGCGCTGGACCGCTTCCTGTCAGGCATTACGCTGAAAGGCAGCGAGCTTTGCTTCCCGGTGGAAGCGCCGTGCAGCATCTATCTGGCGTACGGGGAAGACTTGAATGATAGCCTAATTGGCGAGGACATAAGCGGCAAGAGCAGTGTGAAGCTTGACGAGGGTGCGCCAATGGCCATAGTATATGGTGAAATCGGACCGAGAAAGCTGATTCGCAAAATCGAGCTGCTGCAAAACAAAAAGCCGATTTACCGTAGCGGAGCGGCGGCGGCCGAGGTCAAAGGCGCCATGTTTGAGGAGATTGCCGCCATAGGCACAGAGCAGGCGTTTCAACCGCTGCGCTTTGGTTTATTTTACGTGCTGGCGCGCTGGAACTTGGGACAACCCGGTGTTCATGATGAACAGCATATTCTGCACGCGCTTGGACAAATTGAGCGGCGCGAGGATTGCTCGGACTTTATCCTAGCGGGCTTGCTTCGCTTCATGCAGCAGCAAGAGCTGCCAGCCCATTTAACGGAACGGACTAAGCAGGCGATTTTAGACTACCGCTTCTGGATGACCGAGAATGGCTCAGACGGCATGTGCTTCTGGAGCGAAAATCACGCGCTGATGTTCTATATTTGCGCTTATATGGCGGGCCGCGAGTACCCGGATCAGCTATTCGCAAGATCGGGCCGCACAGGCGTCCAGGCAAGCGAAGTGGCGCTCGGCAAAATCCGCGAGTGGCTGGCAGATGTTGAGGAATACGGCTTTGAGGAGTTTCTCAGCGCCGACTATATGTGTGTGACGCTTGGCGCACTGCTAAATGTCGTCGATTATATGGAGGAAGAGGAGTCTGCTCGGGCCAGCCATTTAATTGACGAAATGCTGAAATCCTTCGCCTACCATACGTTCCGCGGCTCAATCGTCGCGCCGCAGGCCCGTATTTACCGCTCCGTCATTTTGCCATTTACCCAGTCAGCCCAGTCTTTAATTCATCTGCTGAATCCGGATACACCTATGGGCAACAGCGAATGGATCGTGTTTCTGATGAACAGCAAATACGTGATGCCGCAGCATTTCACAAGCCTGATGAATGAGTCCTTGGAGCTGGAGTATCAGACCGGCAACGCATGGGTGAAGCTCAATAAGCAGCCCGATTATATACTGACCTCGGTTCAATCACCAAGATATGATGCGAACCCGTCCTTCTGGCAAAATATTAGCTTTGACGAGTCCGTTGACACCGAATCGGGCGAATATGTTAAATCGTTTAATGAGCGTTTTCACGGCACCTCGCGTTTCGAGCCGGGCGTGTACGGGTATCAGCAGCATATGTGGTATGCGGCGCTGGACAACGATACGGTGCTGTATACGAACCATCCAGGAGAGCTCGCTGACGATGGCGGCATGCGTCCAGGCTATTGGTATGGGAATGGCATCATGCCAGCGGTCAAGCAGCAGGGCAGCGCGCTGGGCGCGATTTATGAAATCGGGGAGGACCATCCGGTTGCGTTTACGCATCTCTTTTTCCCGGAAGCGAAGTTTGATGCGTTTGTCCAAGACGGACATTGGCTGTTTGGGAAAAAAGGCAGCGGCTATGCCGCCATCTGGTGCAGTGAGCGCATGGTTCCCCACCATGACCGCTTGTTCCATTGTGAATACCGGGCATATAGCCGCCAGAACGCGTATTTCTGCAAGCTGGGCTCGGAGGAGGAATTCGGCAGCTGGGAGCTGTTTAAAGCGGCATGCTATAAGCTTGCTCCTGCCTTCGATTCTGAGGCGCTCAAGCTGACCGCAGCGGATGCTTATGAGCTGAGCTTCGTCCGCAGCAGCAACAAAACGCAATATGTTTAGACACAATATGTGTATACCAATCCGATAATAGTTGAGAGGAATGACGAATGATGAGCAGATTGAACAATTGGGAAAATGCCGAGCCAGGCGTAAAACGGAAGATCTTCACACCAGGCGATACGATTATGATGATGGAGGTGCATTTTGAGGAAGGAGCGGAAGGTTATTTGCACAGCCATGTGCATGAGCAGTTTTCCTACTGTCTGGAAGGACAGCTGGAGTTTTCGATAAATGGAGAAAAGACCGTCATTTCGGCGGGCGAGACGATCTTCATTCCTAGCAATGCCGAGCATGGCTGCCGCGCTTTGAAAGCAAGCAAGCTGCTTGATACCTTCACGCCGCTTCGGCAGGACTTGATCAATTAGTTTAATAAGGCTGTACTAGAGCGCTAAGCTGAGTGAGTACGCTATGCTGCGAGGGTTGTCCCAAAGTCATGCTTGATGGCTTTTGGGACAACCCTATTTTTATGGAGATAAGTACAGCGCAGCCGTTCCCGCATTTCTGAAACATTGACATGGGCAGAAGCGTCTAGGGAAATGAGGTGATTGAAGATGAATGGAATCAAGCTTACTAGCCAGACTTTAATCGTGCTGCTCCTTATGCTGACAGCTGCCGGCTGCGGCGGTGGGAGTAGCGCGATGGAAAGGGGAGCGTCCAAGGTACCAGAGGTCCAAGTAAAAGCTGCGGAGCCAGAAATCGAGCAACCAGTTGAATCATGTAATGCGATTATTGAGTGGGTCGATTTTCTGATGATTAATGGCATCAAATATCAATATAACTATGAGGGGACTGGGAAGACAGTTGATGATCAGCTTGGCGAAAAAGTAGGCGAGGTATCTTATATGCTGAACGACCATGCTTGCACGGATCATGTGGAGGAGGATGGGAATGCCGCCTTTTTGCCAATCGGTACAGAGATCTTTGCGATGAAGGGTTATAAACCGGAGTTTCGTGTCATAGCAAGCAACAAGGTTTATGAGGTGATGGATAATCCAAAGGCGGCAACGCTGGGGCAATTACTCGATATTGAAGGCAACGTCGATAAAGTCGGCCTGGAAAGTGCCCAGGATGGCAGTCCAATCGGCGATTTCAGTGCTGAAGCGTCGGCACAATTTATTCAAGAGCTGCTTTCTCTGCAGCATGTGGGGTTTAATCAGGTTTATGAAAAAATCAAGCATGAATCCGGTGTTTTTCTGAGAGTGCATTTGCTGGACGGCACCTCCTTCCGGCTCGTTTATTATCCCGAGGGGAACGGCTTTACGGCTGGGGCATTCGGAACAGACAGCCTGAAAGCGTTAATAATGGAGCAGCGGGCCCAAATCAAAGCGGCAGCAGGTCTGGATAAATAAAACAGCAAAAAAATCCCGATGAATCGTCAGCAGCAAAAGCACGAGGCTTTTTGCTGCTTTTGACCATGCACCGGGACTTTTCTTATCGTTCCATGCTACAGCTTGAATTTATTAATTTGAATACGCAGCTTCTCTGCCATATTAGCAAGCTCTGCGGAGGATGAAGCTACTTCCTCCATAGAAGCCATTTGCTCTTCTGCCGCAGCGGAAACATTTTGTGATTCTGCCGCAGTTTCACTAGCCGAGTCGGAGATGAGGCGAATGGATTCCACCAACGTGGTTGTACCGGACACCATCTCGCCGGATGCTGCTGATACGCCTTGAATGCTCGCTGCTACCTCTTGAATAGAAGAGCGAATGCGAGCGAACAGCTCACGGGCTTCTTCACCTGTATGTCTTCCTTCGGCCGCTTGGGAAACAGTCTGTTCGGAGGCCTGCAGCGTTCGATCAATTTCGAGGCGGATACTTCCAATGAATCCGGCAATTTGCTCCGCTGACTCCATCGATTGGCCTGCAAGCTTGCGAATTTCATCCGCTACGACGGCAAAGCCGCGCCCCGCTTCTCCAGAACGTGAAGCCTCAATCGCTGCATTCAACGATAAAATATTCGTTTGGCGGGCGATTTGGCTAATGCTGCCCACGACATCGCCGATTTTGCCGGACAATCCGCTCAGCGCATGAATCGTTTGGGCAAGCTCGCCGATGCCTTGCTCCATCTCCGCCATTTTTCCATTAAGCTGATCCATGGAAGCCGCTCCGTCATCGGAGAGATTGGAGGCCTGGGAAGCGATGTCAGACGCATTTGTACTATAAGAAGCGATACCATCAATTTGCACAGCGATGCTGTCGGCGGCTTGGCTTCCATCCTGCAAGCTGGACGTTTGGCGCTCCGAGCTTTCGGCTACGACGAGAATCGCTTCGGAAATGCTTTGCGCGGCACGCGCGCCTTGATCCGCTCCCTCTGCAAGCTGCTTCGCAGAATCCGTCAGCTGCTCGGACAAGCCGTTAACCTCCATCATCAACAGCTGCATTTGATCCCCAGCGGCATTAAAGGAATGCAGCGCCTTGCTAATATCGGTTTTGCCTTTGACCGGAATGCGATACGTTAAATCGCCTTGTGCCAAAACATCAATGCCATGTGTTAATTGGCGAATGGGATACACAATCCGCAGAGCAATCAGAATCGTTGTAATCAGCGCAAGGACGATAATGCCTGAACCAACCAAGAGAATCAAACTCAGCAAAGTATCGACAGGCTTTAAAATTTCATTTTCTTCCGCATACATCGTAATAACCCAGCCCAGGCCAGTCACACTCATAAACCCAATTTTTTCAACGCCATTTTCCGTATAATGAATCGGGGCCGTATTGCCTTGGGTCGCATTGGTGAGAGCTTGATCAAGTGGGGAGATGCCCAGATCGGACAGTTTTTTGTTTAACACAAACGATTCATCCGTGTACGAAAGGAACGTTCCGTCCGCTAACGTCATATAAGCTTTTCCGGTCTCGCCGAATTGGGCTTTGCTGACGCTTTCTACCGCTTGGCTAATCGAATAGGAGGCACCGTAAAATCCATAGGCTTTGCCGTCTTTGATTAGTGGAGCGCCGACAATAACAACCATCGTGCCCATCGTTTTGGAAATTACCGGCTCAGAAATGAATGGTTTGCCTTCTTGGGCAAGCTTGATGTAAGGCCGATCAGCTAGATCGACGTCCGTATTTTTAATGTTAACGGCGTTGGCGCCTATTAAATCAAGCGAGAAAAAAATCGATTCAAACTCGGGATGCTGATTATGGGCTTGGACGAGAAAATCAAGCTGCTGCTGCCGATCTGCTTCCACCTTGGAGCCTTGCTCGGCGATAACCTGCATAATAGCCTGCTTTTCTACTAAGTTGGCATCAATCTCTTTAGCTAGAAGACTGGAGTAGAGCTCCATTTGTTTTTCGGCTTGGATTTGGACTTCTCTGGAGGTTGGAACATAGAACGTGTACGAAAGGACGGAGACACAAACGACAATAATAAGCAGTGTGGACAATACAATTCGACCTGCGGTCTGACGGATTGAACCCAGAATAAGCAAATTTCGAATAAAACGTGAATTCTTCAATGGCTTTACTATTCTCCTTTTAGAAAAGTTTATGTACTATTAATATCGGTTGCTGACTGCAAATGTATGACCATTATTTTCATTTTATTTTGTAAATCCTTCAATATATATATTTTAAAATGTAATCGCTTGCAAAAATAGCTGGCGGAAGTCTGTTTAACTATAATTTATAGCGTAACGTTCTACTGACATGCAGTTGTCAGTAGAGTTTTTATATAATCTAGGTATTAGAAAGCAAAAGATGATATTAACTGAACTTTGTTTAAAGAGATTACTAAGGAGAACTGTCCCACTACAGGTCGTATTGGTGACATCGTTTTTCGTGATGTCCCATGCTTGCTTGGTTGAAGTGTGGCAGGTTTACTTCAAAATAACCCCTACAGAAGTAAATCTCATACGTTATTTTGAAACAACGAAAGATAGTATAAATGGTTGAATTCCAACAAGGGAGTGCAGCTTTAATTGAATAAAACAGAGCGTCTTTTAGCGATTGTGGTGGAATTACAGCGAAGCAAATTGCTGACAGCTGATGAATTAGCAGAGGTCTTAGGGGTCAGTGTAAGAACGATCTATCGTGATATGCAGGCTTTGAGTGAAGCAGGTGTTCCCATAATTGGTGAGACAGGATTAGGATATTCTTTAATGGAAGGCTATTTTCTTCCACCAATTAGTTTTACAGTAGAAGAGGCAGTATCACTTCTTCTTGGAGCTGAATTCATAGAAAAACGTTTTGATCCAACTTTTCGCAAAAGTGCTCGTTCTTCCCGCAGAAAAATAGAAGCCATTCTTTCTCGACCCATCCGTGAGGAGACAAACCGAATACAAGGGAGCATCCGTCTGCTCCAAAAAGATGAAATGGTCATAATGACGCGGGAGAGAGTAAACTTGGGGATCATTCGCGAAGCCATGCTGGAGGGCAACAAAATTCGTTTCACCTATCACAAGCGGGTTGCTGAAGCTGATGGGAACAGGGTAACTGTGCGAACGGTATCGCCATTCGGATTGGCACATGATGAGCAGAATGGCTGGCTGTTAGTTGCTTCCTGTGACTTACGGGAGGATATTCGCCATTTTCGAGTCTCCCGAATCAGCGACCTTACCGTGACTGATGATACGTTTCAGACTCCCGATCACTTCAACCTTCAATCCTATCGGCCGAAGGATACCCGTAGCATACGGGTCTGCGCACTTTTTAATTCAGAAATCACCGATAAAGTCGAAGAAGCAAACAATTACTATATGGAGATTGCCGAATCTAAAGAGGACGGTTACCATGTCACTTTTCGTGTCCGTCAACCGGAAGAATTGCTGAGTTGGATTCTTGGCTGGGGGGCAGATGTGGTAGTCACTGAACCTGAATCATTCAAAAACCGAGTAAGAGAAGAAATCGAGAAAATGAAAGAACGCTACTGACATACTGTTGGCAATAGGGGCCTTGTATAATCAAGATATGCAAAGGAGGACATTACATTATGTCAGCAATTGGACCCGACTTCATTTCACTTCAAGTGAGCAATCTTGAAGGCTCTGCGGAATTCTATCAAAACTATCTCGGACTGGTGCGCTCACAGGCGGGACCACCTCATGCTGTGGTCTTTGAAACAAAGCCTATTGCATTTGCTCTTCGAGACCTAATGCCAGGGATAGAACTCGGTTCAGGTACTCAGCCTGGACTTGGTGTCGCTCTGTGGCTCCATGCCCCTGATACGCAAGAAATCCACGATAAGCTTGTTGCAGCAGGTGTAAAGATTGCATCCGCACCAATAGATGGACCATTCGGGCGAACCTTTACATTTGCCGACCCAGACGGTTACCTAGTTACCCTTCACAGTAAAGCCTAATTATTTCTATGCGAAACGGTAGCTTTGCCGCCATAGGACAGCGACAGCCGTTTCACCTTGGCTAAATATGTCTGGAAGGTTAGTGCTAAAAAAACGGAAAAATTAGGGTGAAGTTAGGTCGAATATCTGCTTTTTTCGATTTGATAGGTTAGTTGAAAGTTAGTAAAATTTAGGGTGAATTGTTAGTTTGAAAAATATGGAAATTAAAAACGTTTTATTGTATAGTGGCATTGTAGCCTATTTCCAATTAAAGAGAGGAGGAAGGGAGTTTAGTCTAGGTAATTATTGTTAGCCTAATAAACGATGAAGAGGAGAAACGTAAAATGTTGAAAAAAACGATTTTGTTAGGTTTTGTTATGACTTTGCTGCTTTCCCTGTCTCTAGTTCATATTCCTTCTGCTTCTGCTGCTACGGGCTTTTATGTAAGCGGTAACAATTTAAAGGACGCCAATGGCAACAACTTTGTGATGCGAGGGATTAATATGCCTCATGCCTGGTACGACACCCAGTCCTATAATGCGCTGACGACGGCTAGCTCCTATGGTGCGAACACGGTCCGTATCGTTTGGTCGACAAGCGGAACAGCGGCTCGCTTGCAGCAAATTATTAATCGCGCCAAAGCGCTGAAAATGGTGTCCGTTGTGGAGATGCATGATGTTACAGGCAGCGATAGTGCAGCCGCGCTCAACAATATGGCGAATTATTTTGCCCGGAATGATGTGAAGGCTGTTTTGCAAAATAATACGAAATATGCGCTGGTTAACATTGCTAATGAATGGGGAAGTGCCAGTCTTTCCGATACGGCTTGGAGAGACGCCTATAAAACAGCCATTACGACCATTCGCAACGCAGGAATTACAAATACAATCGTTATAGACGGCTCTGGCTGGGGGCAATACGTTTCCCCGATTAAAAACTACGGGGCCGCATTGCTGAGTCATGATCCACAGCATAACCTTTTATTTTCCGTGCATATGTATGGGGCCTGGAACAATTCATCAACCATCGGAACAGAGCTGCAAAATGTGAAAAATCTCGGCCTTGCTATCATCGTTGGAGAGTTCGGCTATAACTATAATAACGGCAACAACAATCTGGGTACGACTGTTAATGCTCAAGAAATTATGAATCAATGCCAAGCGAAGGGCATCGGATATTTAGCTTGGTCGTGGACCGGCAACGATAGCGCGAATGCATGGCTGGATCTGGTGAGCAGCAGCAACTGGACGACACTGACCTCATGGGGCAATCTTGTTTTTAATGGCACGAATGGCATCGCATCGACGTCTGTAAGGGCCAGCGTATTTTAAAAACAGCCGCTAAGACTGCTTGCCATTAAGCGCCGTGTCGGCAATACCCGGATATAAATGAATGATCTTAACAAGCTGTTCCTGCATATAAGCAGGCGGATGCTTAAAGCCGGTTTCAATCCAGTGCCATACGAGGCCTAGTACAGCACTCATACTATAGGTGGCTAGCAGCTCCCGATCAATATCAGCCGTAGGAAAAAGCAGCTCCTCCATTGAAATTTGCTTGAGGACATGAAGCATTTTTTCCTTCATATTGGGTAGCACATCATTTTTCATAAGAATCGTGTAGACGCCCGAATGCTCGTAAATATGATTGAATATCGTGACGGCATGGGCAGGCAGCTCACTAACGTTAAAGACCTCGACATGCTCGTAGGGTGCTCGGAACGCTTGCAGCAGTTTATCCAGCAGCTCCGTCGAAATCTCGTCAAGCAGCGCTTCTTTATTGTCATAGTTGGCATAAAAGGTTCCCCGGTTGTAGCCGGCATGCTCCATAATCTCGGTAATGGATATGGCTTGAAAGGGCTTATCCGCCATCAAGGCGAGGAGAGCTTCCCGCAAGGCGCGTCTGCTTCGAACGATGCGGCGGTCGATTTTTGAATGGTTTTCGGACATAAACATCCGCTCCTTCTACCAGTTAGTATACAAAAAACCGTCTTTTGTTCGTTAACGGGCAAAGGCGGTTTTTTTGCTGATTGTCAGCAGTTTCTACACTTTATTATACTCGAAGTAACAGATGCTTAAGTAATGAGTATGTGTTTATTTTATCTCTGATTCAAAATGGAGGAATGAACCGTGAGACTAACAGGAAAAGTGGCTGTCGTAACTGGCGCAGCATCAGGTATGGGTAAAGCGATTGCGGAGCTGTTCGCAGCAGAAGGAGCTAAGGTTGTCGTCTCGGATCTTCGCGTAGATGCGGCACAAACGGTTGTTGCAGCTATTGAAGAAAATGGCGGTACAGCGGTTGCCATCGCTGCCAATGTTGCCAAGGAAGAAGATGTCCAGCAATTAATAGATACGACCGTAGCAACTTACGGCACAGTGGATATTTTAATAAATAATGCGGGAATTATGGACAACTTTGTTCCGGCGGCGGACATCACGGATGAGCTATGGGAGCGGGTATTTGCGATTAATACAACGGGACCGATGCGTACGATCCGGAAAGTGCTGCCTCTTTTCACCGAGAAGAAGAGCGGGGTTATCGTCAATATCGCTTCTGCTGGAGGTCTGCAGGGCTCTAGAGCGGGCGCTGCTTATACAGCTTCCAAGCATGCTGTCGTGGGCCTCACGAAAAATATCGGGTTCCAATATGCGGACTTCGGCATTCGCTGCAATGCGATTGCACCTGGCGGGGTGAAAACGAACATTGCGGCGTCGCTGACGGAGCCTAACGCTTTTGGAGCATCGCGCGCAATGGCAGGCATGGGTCTTAACCCGCGTACGGGCGAGCCGGAGGAAATCGCTAAGGTTGCCCTGTTCCTCGCTTCTGATGACGCAAGCTTCGTTAACGGTACGGTTGTAACCGCAGATGCGGGCTGGTTGGCTTACTAATACAGGTCAAGCACAAAAATCTAATAGACCAAAACAATAAATTCCCTCTTGCGATATCCTGCTCCTCATACACAATTATGGAGGAGGCTCGAATCAATTAAGAGGGATTTTTATGCTGCAAGCATTAAGAGTTAATTGTAGTCATAGTTCCCCAATGCATATGGCAGCCAACTAACCATTATAAAATCGACTTTTGAAGTCTCTTCATTGAAGCTAAAGTAGATGGTGTAGGTCTTCTTTTCGTTTTTAATTTGTGATCCATTGAAAAAGGGGTCCAACTGCGTATAGCTGCCATCTTCCGCTTCTTCATAAAAATAAAAGGCGCTACCCGTTTTTAAATATCCGGCTGTTCCGTATTGCTGTAAAACATCCGATATCGTACTTTTCTCCAATACAATGCCTTTATAAGTTGAGAAGAGCTTGCTCGCTTCCAAATGATCTTTATCGCTAGCTATATCCCACGAGTCCACTTGGCCTGCTTTATTATAATGAACCGTGAAAGCGGAATATTGGCTGCGTTTAAACATACCGGCCTGCTGTGATTCACCAAAGCGAGAGTCAATAGCCTGTTTACTTTCCCAAAGCTTTACTCCCATAGCTGGATTATTTCCAATTAAATCAAAATCTGCTCTTGTAACAGGTTGTGTGCTGAATAAAGGCAGCGCCTTGGGAGCAGTTGCAGGATCCGGCAGCTTGCCGAGTTCGGAAAGTGCTTTCGGCCGTTCTTTAATGTCAAGCATACCCGCAACTGTCAATTGTCTTATCCATTGAATCGCTTCTGCGCGTGTTAATTTGGAATCGGCTTTAAAAGTAGACAGCGAAGCGGCATCGCCAATTACCATCCCATTTCCGATTAAAAATATAATGTTATCCTGTCCCTCGTAGTGGACACCTCTGGCTGATGCGATAATTGCAGCTGCTTGTGTGTGGGTAATAGGTGACGAGCGCAGTTCAGGTTTGGCAGCACCATCAACGGGATGGTTCCAGCCTTTAGCAAGTTTATACAGCAAATCCATTCGGTTTTTTATTGATTCATAAGTTGCAGTGTTATGTAATGTACGATCAAACGCCCGATATAAAATTTTTAAAAACTCTGCCTCGCTTATAAGCCGATCCGGCTGGAAGGTTCCATCCGAATAGCCCTCAATAATTTGATAATCGCTGGCCCATTGAAGTAACGTATCACTCCAGTGACCGCTTGGTGTGTAAGACGCTGCTGAAGCGATGTTCCCGCCAAGTATGCTGAAAAGTAGCAACAGACAAATGATTGCATTACGAATGATAGACATTTTCCCCTAAACCCTTTCTATTTTTTAATCATGTTCCTATACAATGTGTTAAACAAAACTTCCTACACTTATTTTATCGGTTGAACAATCGAGTGAGGTAAGAAGAAGTAGCGATACCTACGAAATCTTGTTACGATTGCTGTATAAGGTAGAGCGGGAGGGACGCATAATGCCTGAGTTACAGGAAATCTACACGATTAAAGAAGCGGCGGGACTGAGCGGCCTGTCGGAGGATACGATTCGGTATTATGAGAAAATCGGCGTTTTGCCGCAGGCGGCGCGTAAAAACAACACCCATCGTTTTTACCGGATGAAGGATATTGAAACGATGAAAATGCTGGTTTGCTTGAAAAAAACAGGTATGTCGCTTGACGAGATAAGACCGTTTATAGGTGTGTCCTTCATCAATAAACCGTCGGATTACCCCGAGCTTGTGCAATTAATGCTGAACCATAAGCAGCAAATTCGGCAGCAAATAGCGGATTTGCAGCAGGTGCTGGACTTTATTGATGACAAGCTGAAAATTACCTCTTTTGAGCAAGGAGGCTGCCCTCAGTAGTTACATAGACTAGGGCAATCCCTTGTTCTCCTAGTTAAATGAAGAGGTTGAGCAGTGAGGATTTGTTTTTGGCAGCCCGGTTAGGGTAGGGAAGGGATGGGATGGGATGGGATGGGACGGGGAGCTTTCATTCTGGAGGATTGAGGTTCCGCTATTTTGGCATTTTATGCGATTTCAGCCTGTGAGCGGACAGGAAATTCGTTATTGTCCCCTTAATCGCATTAAAATGAATAAAAGGCGTTCATTAGCGTCTCCTGAGTCCGCGAGTCCCGTCAAAAAACCTAATCTGGTTGATATAGCGTCTTCTGTGTCCGCCATATTTTCGCTGCCGACTTTTCTTGTTTTAAGCGACTCGTTGATAAAATCCCGTCTTAAATAAGCAGATATGTAAACGCTATCCTAGTTGCTTTTTCTCGTAAAGCGATTTGTAAACAAAGGAGCAGTTCCTATGTATGAGCTAACAGCAGCAGAGTTTTATATTGTAAATCCAATGCTTGATAAGGTGGGAAATAAAGCGGTCTATGCTTTATCGGTAATTCAGCAGCTGCAAACAGGTAAGGTGATAGTAAACGATAGGAACAATGCTACAGCTGCTTTAATAACGAGTGTTGGTGGATTCTACTGCTTGTTAGGAGCTGCAAACGATACTCCTTTTAACGAAGGGGTTATCCAGTTCCTAAACAATAAAAATAGCCATCCTATTGATTTTTATGCTCTAGCTTTATTTTCAACGGATTGGGAACAACTGCTGGCTGAAAATAATTTGATCAATGCGGCCAAAATTAAACGGGCCTATTTTCATTTTAACATGGAAAAATTCCTTCAAGCTTATCGCGATTATCCATTTGTACTCAGCCCTGAATTCAACGAAGAAGGATTGAATCCAGAAATAGCAAACCAATATAGAGAGGACTTTTACCCGTATTATAAATTAGTTTGGGATTCGGCCCAACAATTTATCGATAATGGTGTCGGTCATTTTGTGACCAAAGACGATAAGATTATCAGTGTTTGTTCTTCTCCCTATGTTGGAGGTGGCTACGCTGAAATTGACATCATAACAGTAGAAAAATACAAAAGAAAAGGCCTGGCAACATTGGTTGGTGTCCGTTTTATTAATGAGTGCCTAAATCGAGGACTGACACCAAATTGGTGTTGTCATTCAGATAATATAGAGTCCTTAAGTGTGGCGCATAAGCTTTGTTTTGAGCAAGTAGACGAACATCCTATGTATTGGTACAACGGTTAGTAATTACGTTACTAGTATAAGGCGAAGGTCAGCGCTTGCTGACCGCCGCAGGTTCTTCCCACACTTTATTCCCGAATGGTCACGCGGGTATTAATCGGAACCAAATGGGCGAGCGTCACAACATCGTCATTGTACATGCGGATGCAGCCATGCGACACCATGCGTCCGATAGATGCAGGATCATTGTTGCCATGAATGCCGTAATGCGGCTTGGACAATCCCATCCAGAAAGCGCCGAACGGCCCGCCGGGATTGGCTTGTTTATTTATAATCGTAAATTCGCCGAGTGGCGATTGTGTCAGCATTTTGCCGATGCCAACAGGATAGGCGTTTACGACCGTATTGCCATCAAGCAAATACAGCCTGCGGTCAGATAGATCAACGATAATGCGGTATGAAGGCATAAAAGGTTTCCCTCCTCTGCTTCTATCCTATGTAAGAGTGGAGTAGAGGGCGTTAGGCATTGTCCTATATGCGGGAAAATGAAGAGCTTATAGTTAAAGACCCATGTTCCATGTTACTCCGATGGTAGGGGGCTCCATCTTTCATCACGTGTATCTTTATCCGTTGGTTTTCGGTTAGTTCTCCCCAATAAAAAAGCTTTTTGATGTTGTCTTAAAGACTCAATATTAGCTCCGCCTTCATAGTCGGGGTCATTAAATTGGACAGCGTCATCCTCCCAAAAACAAATTTCACATATGTCATATGTGCCTGGCGGTTCACAGTCTAATGTCTTGTAACCACAACAAGGACATGCGAATTTCATAGTCATTCCTCCACTATAAGCACTTCGATAATACAGTAAAAATGACGCATCAAACTATGGTTAGTTTGTGCGTCATTTTATAGTTAATTTGATACTAATGACTAGCCGCTGCTACTTCGAGCCTTGCTGCTGGTTCTAGTGCCCAGATGCCTCGTGATCGTTGGACAGCTTTAGCACATCAAACAGCTTGAACAGCAGGCTTAGCAAAATCGCTACGACTGTCGCAAGCGCCATGCCGGAGATGGCGAAATCGCCTAGCTTGATGGTGACGCCGCTGAGTCCAGTTACCATGACAACTGTCGTCAAAAACAGATTAGTCGGCTTGCTGTAATCTACCTTCGATTCGACGAGCATCCGGAAGCCGGATGCGGCGATAACGCCGAACAGAAGCAGGGAGACGCCGCCCATGACAGGAGTCGGAATGCCCGAAATGAGCGCTGAGAATTTTCCTGAAAAAGAGAGCACAATGGCGATGACGGCAGCGCCGCCAATGACAAAGGTCGAATAAACCTTCGTGATTGCGAGTACGCCGATGTTTTCACCGTAGGTTGTATTCGGCGTGGAGCCGACAAAGCCGGAAATCATCGTGGAAATCCCGTTGCCCAGCATGGAGCGGCTCAGCCCTGGGTCCTTCGATAAATCCTTTTCCACGATATTGCTCGTTACGACCAGATGTCCGATATGCTCGGCAATAACGACGAGCGCAGCCGGAGCGATGGCAAGAATAGCGGCCCACTGGAAGATGGGCAGCGTAAACTCAGGAGACTGCAGCCAGCCGCTCTTCCCCACACCAGAAAAATCGGTCATACCCATACAATAGGCAATGACATATCCAGAAACAATCCCGATTAGAATCGGAATGATTTTCATAAACCCGCGGAACAGCACGGAGCCGAACACGGTTATGCCCAGCGTAATCGTTGATAAGGCAACCGTAGCACCGTCCATTTTCCAGTTCGCTGGGTCCGGGTATTTATCCGGCATAATCCAGCCAGCCATTTTCGCTGCAACCGGAATGAGCTCCAGCCCGATAATCGCTACAATCGCGCCCATCGCCGCAGGAGGGAAAACGACGTTAATCCAGCCCGTTCCCGCAATATGAATAATCAAGGCGACAAGTGTGAAAATAACGCCTGCGGCGATAAAACCGCCCAGTGCCGCAGCGTAATTGCCGGGCTCTCCGGCGGCGTGCTCACCAATAACGGCTCCCGCAGGAGCGATAAAAGCAAAGCTTGAACCGAGATAGGCGGGAATTTTGCCTTTGCAAATCCATAAATAAAGCAAGGTGCCGATTCCGTTCATCAGCAGGCAGACAGCCGGATCGACGCCAAGCAAATTCGGGACGAGTACGGTGGAGCCGAACATGGCGAATAGATGCTGCAAGCTCAGCATCAGGCTCTGCCCTAGCGGAGGGCGATCCATAATTCCAATTGTATGACGTTTTTCCATAAACCATTGATCCTCCCCAGTGTTCTATGTCTATAATCCTTGTCGATTCTACCGAGTTCGGTGAAGGTTGGCAAGCTTTTTTTCAAATTATAGAGAAAGTATGA
>NZ_JBPULM010000037.1:0-162630 GCF_055814915.1 Paenibacillus sp. R-74696 | reverse complement strand
GTTTCGTTCTTGTCTGCCGTATGTCTCAGCGGCGACTCATATAATATATCACAGGCGCCCAAGTAAATGCAAGTACTTTTTTAAAAAACTTTTTCAGTGCTTTTCAACACTGTATGTACCTGCCCTTGACGCGAGATATAGAATACCATGAACCAGACGGACAAGTCAACCCAAATACAAAAAAATCAGGAAAGCCCTTATTTCAGGCTTGTCCTGATCTCCTTTAGTCCATTAACACTGCCTTTCATTGCTTCCTAAATACTTAAACCATCATGTGCTGCAGACCTACAATAAGCGCAATACCCGGAACTCCGAGTACAACCACCGTTGATATCGTTGCCGGATTAATAGGGATTTTAATATCAGAAATAAGACCGGAGTAATTCAATAAATAAAGAACTGCACAAGCACATACCAGATGCAAGGTGAAGCTTTTTGCCCATGACCATGAAAGACGATGTCGAACTATTATGGCAAGCAGCGCAACCGAAGAGAAGACCAGAACAACAAGTAATATGTTATTCATCATTGGACCGCCCTCCATTCCGACCAGCTCTTGCAAGCTCTTTTGGCGGTGCGGAGCAAAGAGTCATAACGCTTTTCAGCCGTAATGATGGCGTATATCGCATAATCAATCTGGTCTTTACCTAAAGCATAGTCAAAAAAGCGGTTTGCATTTTCCCATTCCAAATGGGCCTCATAAATTTCCTGGCGCAGCCGATCGGTCCACTGCAGGGCATCCATCTCCCCTTGTACCCCATTAACCGACTTTTTCTCCGCCGTCATACTGCCGCTTCTCCATTTATTGAGCTGTTTCATCCCCTCATGACCTCCCGCTTGTCCATTCAAAAGCCAAGGCTGCCTCTATTCCATATATAAGCTAAAAACCTTGCAAATAGAACTAGCGTCGATATCAATCAACCACAACAGCTTTCTAAGCGAAAAAGCAGTACGTTATTCTCGCATACCCTTACATGCTTCATATAAAAAAAGCTGCCCCTATCGTTTTGAACGATAAGAACAGCTTTGCCTATCTTTAGCCCAGCTCTCTGCGGCCTTCCAATGCTTTGGACAGCGTAACTTCATCGGCATATTCCAAATCTCCACCAACTGGCAAGCCGTGAGCAATTCGCGTGACCCGTATGCCAAAAGGTTTCACAAGCCGCGATATATACATCGCGGTCGCTTCTCCTTCGACATTCGGATTAGTCGCCAGAATAAGTTCCTGCACTCGCTCATCACTGAGGCGGCGCAGCAGCTCGGCAATTTTGATCTGATCCGGACCGATTCCCTCCATAGGAGAGATCGCCCCTTGCAGCACGTGATAATGCCCCATGAACTCCTTCGTCCGTTCCATCGCCACCAAATCTTTCGACTCCTGTACGACGCAAATGACGGAGTTGTCCCTGAGCTTATCCTGGCAAATACGGCAAGGGTCCGTATCTGTTATGTTGCAGCAGATGGAGCAATAAGTCAGATTGCGTTTCACGCTTACGAGCGCTTTAGCAAAATCAATGACATCATCTTCCTTCATGCGCAGCACATAAAAAGCCAGTCTCGCAGCTGTTTTCGGTCCAATACCCGGCAACCTGGTGAAACTGTCAATCAACTTCGCTATCGGTTCGGGATAATGCAACAGGTGTAGCTCCTTTCAAATCAGAACGAGCAGTGGCTTATTTTTAGAACAAGCCTGGGATTTTCATGCCACCTGTAAATTTACCCATGTCCTGGTTCGCAACATCGTCCACTTTTGAAAGGGCATCGTTTACAGCTGTAATAATCAAGTCCTGCAGCATTTCTACATCTTCCGGATCTACCGCTTCCGGTTTAATTGTAATATCAAGAACTTTTTTGTGGCCGTTTACAGTAACGTTAACTACGCCGCCGCCTGCTGTGCCTTCAACGGTTTTGTGGACAAGCTCTTCCTGTGCTTTCATCATTTGCTCTTGCATCTTTTTCACTTGCTTCATCATTTGATTCATATTGTTCATTGTAATCACCTCTTATTTATAGTTAAAAATCCTCTTTCACAACGACAAGATCTTCGCCAAACAGCTTTACCGCTTCCTCTACCCATTTAGGCTGGGCTGGCGCTGCGTCCGGCATATCCGATTGCAGTTCAAACGCTTCGTCCGGCGTACCTGAGCCACTATCGGTTGCAGACTGCCATTCTTTAATCATAACCGTCGCAAGCTGAAGCGGCTCCCCGAACACGCTTTGCAGAACCCGCTCAATAATTTCTTTATGCGTCGGCTTCTCCGTTGTTTCTCGGTGCATCGTGTTTTTGAAAGCAACCAACACAGTGCCGTCCACGACCGATACCGGCTCACCGTCCATCAACCACGCATGGACGGTGATTTTGGTTTCCTTCACCCGCTGCAGCAGCTCGCTCCACTTCATGCGGACTTGCCCCGTTTCACTGCTGCCAGCAGCGGATAAATACGGCCCCAGCTTAACTGACGTGCGAACAGATACAGAGTTAGAACCACCACTGCGGTTATTAAAGGCAGGACGATTGCCATTTGCCCCGGTCCGGGCTGCTGCACCGCTGGCAGACGCACCTCCACCAACAGCCGGAACGCCATTTTGCAACAGCTGCTCCAGCTTGCGTTCGAGCTGCTCCACTTGCTGGCGCAGACGGCCCACCTCTGCGGAAGAACTCGCTGCCCCGCCAGATGGCTGGGCAGCATCCCCCGCAGACGCGCCTTCGTGGCTATCGCTGATGGTGCAAATTTTCATCAAAGCGACCTCGAACAGCGTCTGCGACTGAGCGGCATGCTTCATTTCCGATTGATAGCTGTTCAGCGTATCAATCATGCGAAACAGGCGATCCGGCGTAAAAGCATCCGCCATTGCCCGGAAACGGTCCGCATCAACGACGCGTTCCGTTGCTGCTCCGCCTTGCGGAGCAAGCTTAAGCACAAGCAAATCCCTGAAATAATAAATCAGGTTCTCCATGCACTTATCCGCGCTCTTGCCCGCTTGTGTCAAGCTTTCGACAAGCGGCATTACAGCGCCAACATCACGATCGCGAACCGCTTCCGCTAGTTCATAGAACTGGTCGGCCGCCATCCCGCCCGTTACATCGACAGCGCCATCCAGCGTAATGCTTCCGCCTCCGAAAGCCGCTACCTGCTCAAGTAGGCTAATGGCGTCACGCATGCCGCCTTCCGACAGCCTTGCAATATAAGCAATCGCATCCTCTTCGGCGCTAATGCCTTCTTCCTTACAAATCTCATGAAGCCGCTCCGACTGCTCTGCAAGCGACACCTGCCGAAAATCAAAACGCTGGCAGCGGGAAATAATCGTTGCAGGAAGCTTATGCGGCTCTGTTGTTGCTAATATAAAGATAACATGTGCAGGCGGCTCTTCCAATGTTTTGAGCAAAGCATTGAACGCCTCTGAAGTAAGCATGTGTACCTCATCAATAATGTACACTTTATATCGTACTTCAGATGGGGCGTAGCGCACCTTATCCCGTATATCGCGAATTTCGTCGATGCCCCGATTGGAGGCAGCATCAATCTCCACGACATCCATAATATGACCAGCTGTAATACCGCGGCATGCGTCGCATTCATTGCAGGGCTCCACTGCCGGGCCAGATTCACAATTGACTGCTTTCGCCAATACCTTAGCTGTCGTCGTCTTCCCCGTCCCACGGGGACCGTTGAACAAATAGGCATGCGAAACGCGATCCTCTTTTATCGCATTTTGCAGCGTCTGCACAATATGCTGTTGTCCCACCATGTCCCGAAACGTCTGGGGACGCCAGGCACGGTACAAGGCAATATGAGTCACATGGACCGTTCCCTTCTTGTTTCCTTACAGGAATTCTGCAAAAATACTCTATCTCTTATTATACATGATCAAAGCCTCAAGCCAAACAAAAAACACCCGCAGCACCATTCGAATTCATCGAAAAGCGTCGCCGGTGTCTGTGAACATCCGAAATATAAAACTTTAATACCGTGCACCTGCCCTTGATTAATGTAACCCAGGCGGCACTCTTGCACCACAGCTCGAGCCAGGCACTCCCCCGGCACATGAACTAACTTACTTACGGCTGCTTCCTTCCGGACCTGACCGAGTTCACAAGCGTCCATTGCGGAGGACCCAACTGTCAACACTGCTCGCAAGCGCCAAACCCCGCATAGACATAACCTCAAACAGGAATTCAACCTCGCTAAAGCGGATTGCGAGTTACAGGGCACCGCTAACTCCCCATCTAGCACGGCAAAAATAAGTATAGCTGATAATGTTACAAAGCGCAACTTTTCTGGAGACAAGACATGATATGCAGCTTTTCAGCAAGCGTGAGCGTCATGGCCTTCTCAATAAGAGGAAGGACCTTTCCGCATAAAAACGGGCATTACCGGCTCGTTTTTACCCGCACCTCATAGCGCGGCATATTATATTGCAAAGTTTCCTCTGCTTTATGCTGAAGCTGCTTCACCTGCGCATCGGACATGCCCGGTTTGGCGGTCAAATGAACGACCAAATGCTCCCCATTAAAATGAATCCAGCTTTTATGGACACCATCCATCTTCTTGATCAGCTCGCCGACAAACTTTCCGTCTGAGCCGTAATTTAAATACGAATGCTTATTCGGTATGTTCGGGTTGCTGTTAGACAGCCCCATATAACCGTCATGGCCATAGGATTGCATCTGCTGCTTATGATCAGGCTGACCACAGCCGACAGCACTTGTCGCTGCCAGCAGCAGGACACCTGCCAACAACAGCATGCGCGAGCTTTTTGAAAGCAATATGCTCCTTCTCATCAAAAAAACCTCCCTTATAACCATTAGAATGGCTAAGGGAGGTTCTTGTATTCTGCCAAATATAGACAAAATAGACATCACAGCAATTAGATGCCGTATTTCTTTTTGAAACGATCGACGCGGCCGCCCACATCCAGGAACTTCTGCTTACCCGTATAGAATGGGTGGCATTGGGAACAAATCTCTACACGAAGGTTCGGTTTAATGGAACCAGTCTCGAAAGTGTTACCACAAGCGCAAGTTGCTGTAGTGATATGGTATGTCGGATGAATAGCTTGTTTCATCTCTTTCACCTCTTTCTGCCCTGAGCCACAGGCGGGCCCAGAATTAAGTCATACATCTCTGCATTATAGCATAGCCCAGTCCATGTTGTAAAACACAAGGTGAAACGGTTGTCGCAGTCCTTTGGCGGCGCGGCACGTTTCAGTCCGAGAAATATAGAGAAAGTATGGAGAAATCATATGCTTTCCTATATTTCAAAAGAAGGAGCTGCCCATTACTGGACAATCTGCTCCTTCTAGGGCATTAAGATTGAATTAAGCTCGCAGGCGGAACATGGGTGAACGAGCCAATTACGACATCTGGCAGCTCATCACGGAAAATTTCCAGCATCTGCTTCATCCCATAAATCTCGCCTTGCGCCGGCGGGATCAAGGATAAATAGCTTTCCGGGTCAATGTTCAGGTTCCGCATTTGGATGAGCTTGAGTCCAGTCCGCTTAACAAAGCCGATCATCGCCTCCATCTCTTCCTCACGATCCGTCACACCAGGGAAAATCAAATAGTTAATCGACGTATATACGCCCTTGTCCGTCGCGTATTTCAACGACTTCTCTACATTGGCGAGCGTATAGCCACGCGGCTTGTAATAGGCATTGTAATGGTCATCAAGCGCACTGATGGTGCTGACACGCATCAGATTGAGGCCCGCATCGACAATTGCACGAATGTGATCCGTCAGCCCAGCGTTCGTATTAATGTTAATGTAGCCAAGTGATGTCTGGCTTCTTACCCGTCGCATCGCGTCGACAATAATCCGCACCTGCGTAGAAGGCTCGCCTTCGCAGCCTTGCCCGAAGCTGATGATGGAATCTTCATGGCGAAGATGCTCCAGCATAATCTCAGTCACTTCGTCCACTGTCGGCTTGAAGTTCATCCGTGTTTGCGGAGCAACAAAGCCGCTGTCGTCCGGCTGTTCAGAAATACATCCAAAGCATCCTGCATTACACGAATACGAAACCGGAACCGCACCTTCCCAGCGTTGCAGGAACGTATTAGACGACGTCAAGCATTCATAGCCAAGTGCACAGTTCGACAAATGCTTATATAGACGATTTTCCGGATATTTAGACGTAATGCGTTCAACTTGCTGCTTTACCTCATCACGGTCGCAATTCAACGGATCCCAGCGCTCCGGATTATCGGATTGCTCTGCTGCAACGTAGAAGCCATTGTTTTTCCATACGACTGCCGTATAGCCGAATAAAGGCAGTTTTTCATTTTTGTCTGCTTTGACATAGCCTGGCAGAGCAAGCCGCGTAAAGCCTTGCGGCAAAAGCGCGCCAACCGCCTGCTTATTGCCTGGAAGCAGCTGCATTTCGCCCGTATCCGGGTTAAGGCCCACTGCCTTCGTAAATGGCAAGCTTACAAGCGTCGCCCCTTCCGGCAACGGAATGAGCTCGTCCTCCATCATTTCGACAATCATATCGCCGCTGCGGCCTAAGGCTATATAGTGAGGATGATCAAAGACATTTCCTTGTTCATCAGCATATACAAGATTCATGATGTTCTCCTTTCAGGCAGCGCTAAGAGCTATGCGTCGTGCGAGGGGCTGCCGAACGGCGGCCCGCCGCTGGCGTTGATGATGACGACGAACTAGTACTGCTGCTTTTGATTCCGCTGCTGCGCTGCGGCGGCTTCGTCTCAGGCATGGAATCGAGCGACATGAGAAATTCACTATTCGTTTCGCTGTTTTTCAGCTTTTTGAGGAAGCCGTCAACGAACTCAATCGAATCGTTCATATTTTTACGAACCACCCATAGCTTCTCCAGCTCTTCTTGCGTCAGGAGCATTTCTTCTCGGCGCGTACCCGATCTGCGGATATCCAGCGCTGGGAAAATACGGCGTTCAGCCAGTTTTCTGTCCAAATGCAGCTCCATATTGCCTGTACTTTTAAACTCTTCATAAATGATGTCATCCATACGCGAGCCTGTCTCCACAAGCGCTGTCGCAAGGATCGTCAAGCTTCCGCCCTCTTCCACATTCCGCGCCGCACCAAAAAACCGCTTCGGACGATGGAATGCAGCAGGGTCGATACCACCGCTCAGCGTACGGCCGGATGGCGGCACTACCAAGTTGTAGGCACGAGCCAGACGCGTAATGCTATCCATCAAAATAACAACATCCTTCTTGTGCTCCACCAGTCGCAGCGCTCTCTCCAAGACAAGCTCTGTTACCTTAATATGATTTTCCGGTACTTCATCAAAAGTAGAAGCGATGACTTCGCCCTTAACCGAACGCTGCATATCTGTAACTTCCTCAGGCCGTTCATCAATAAGCAATACGAACAGCTCAATCTCAGGATGATTGGTAGAAATGCTGTTGGCAATCTCTTTGAGAAGCAACGTTTTGCCGACTTTCGGAGGTGCAACAATGAGTCCACGCTGGCCAAGTCCAACAGGTGCAATTAAATCCATAATTCGTGTGGAAAGTTTAGAGGATGCCGTCTCAAGCACCAGTTTTTTCTGTGGAAAAAGAGGAGTCAATGCGGGAAAATGTAACCGTTCAGCTGCGAGTTCAGGACTCGTCCCATTAACTGCATTTACTTGCAGCAAACCAAAGTATTTCTCCGAATCTTTCGGAAGCCGGCATTTGCCGGATACTAGATCGCCTGTACGAAGATCGAACTTGCGAATTTGGGAAGCCGAAATATAAATATCCTCTTTGCTTGGCAAATAGTTGATAGGCCTAAGAAAGCCGAAGCCTTCCGGCAAAATTTCCAGGACGCCCTGCATGAACATCAAGCCGCTTTTCTCAGCCTGAGCCCGCAATATTGCGAAAATCAATTCCTTCTTCTTGAGTTGGCCATAATACGGAATTTGATACTGCTTCGCCAGCTTATACAAATCCGTCAGCTTCAACTCTTCCAGATCGGCGATCTGAAGATCTGTCATGTTCTCACCACTTTATTCAGTTTTATGGTACAGCATACCGCTAAAGTCCGATCTATCAGTATATACCATAGTTGGCGCCGGTTATTCCTCATCCCTATGGACCAGCGCCAAGCTCAGGTCTGCCTGCTTATTTAGGAGGTTTCCGTCTCGCGCCACACATCGGCGCCCAGTCTTCGCAAATTATCAACCAAATGATCGTAGCCACGGTCAATATATTCCACGCCGCTTATTTCGGTAATGCCTTCCGGTACGGTCAAGCCAGCAATAACAAGCGCCGCGCCTGCACGCAGATCTGCTGCTCGAACCTTAGCGGCGTTAAGCGGGCCGCCTTCAATAATGGCTGATCTTCCTTCAACACGAATGTTGGCGCCCATGCGCGCAAGTTCAGGGACATGCTTGAAGCGATTGCTGTATACATAGTCGGTTAAAATACTTACGCCGCTCGCTTGTGTCAGCAAGCTCGTCATAGGGGACTGCAAATCGGTAGCAAAGCCTGGATAAACCAATGCTTTAACATCAATAGCATTGTACTTTGGAGCGCCCACGATGCGGATAGACTCATCCATTTCGTATACGGTAACGCCCATTTCTTCCAGCTTCGCCGTCATAGCTTCCATATGCTTCGGGATGACATTGTCAATCGTGACATCTCCGCGCGTTGCCGCGGCGATAATCATGTAGGTTCCGGCTTGAATGCGGTCAGGAATAATGGAGTGGCGGCAGCCGTGCAGGCTATCCACCCCTTCAATCCGAATGGTTTCCGTGCCGGCCCCTTTAATTTTTGCGCCCATGGCATTGAGAAGAGTAGCTACATCTATAATTTCAGGCTCTTTTGCCGCGTTTTCTATTATAGTAGAGCCTTTGGCCCGAGAGGCCGCAAGCATAATGTTGATCGTTGCTCCTACACTTACCACATCAAGATAAATTTTCGCTCCCCGCAGCTCCTTGGCAGATATGCGCATCGAGCCATGCTCATTCGTTACGGTTGCGCCAAGCGCTTCAAAGCCTTTAATATGCTGATCGATAGGTCTTGGTTCAAAATTGCAGCCGCCAGGCAAGCCAATAACAGCTTCTCCAAAGCGTCCCAGCATCGCTCCCATCAAGTAGTAGGAAGCACGAAGTAGCTTAACCTTGCCATTGGGCATAGGCTTCGCTTTAAGATTAGAAGGATCAATGCGCATCATATCGCCTTGCCAGTCAATGACCGCACCAAGATCTTGCAAAATTTCGCTATAAACAGCAACATCACTCAAATGAGGCAAATTGTCCAGCACAACCTCGGACTCCGCCAGTATTGCAGCGGGAACCAACGCTACAGCGCTATTTTTAGCACCGCTGATTTGGACCGTTCCTTGCAGCGGACGTCCGCCGCGTATCATCAATTTCTCCATCAATTTTGTAGTCCTCCCGTTGTATCGAAAGAGAACAAAGGAAAAACCGCCACAGCGAGCACACGCCGCCGCATGCACACTGTTAGAAGGCGGTTCGTCATCCCGTGCTCCTGTTGTTACGCTTGATTGTTACTTCCGAACAAGCGGATTTTCTCTTGAAATACAGCTTGCTTTGCAAAGCGAGCAGGAGACAGGTATCTCCATGGATGAAAGCCTTGTCCATTCGCCGACATCATTTTCGAGAATTGCAGAGCTGCAAGCCACATGGTTCTCTGTGTTTACATTTATTTTACCAATACCTAATGCGATAGACAAATGAACAGCTTGATTCTGAGCCATTATACCATAATGGCGTCAGGAATGGTAAAGCTCTTTTGCCAAGACTCCAATAATAGAATAATAAAAAAGGGCCCGCTAATCAGGACCCTATCGCGAATCGACTGCTGGAACCGCCATCTAGCTGCATGTTCACCGCTATTCGCATTTCATCAATATCAAACGGCTTGGTGAAATGCATCAAAGCTCCGAGATCGGTCGCTTCCTTAATCATATCCAGCTCACCATAAGCCGTCATCATAATGACTTTTATGTCTTTATTAATGGCTTTCACATGCTTTAAAATTTCTAAACCGTCCATACCGGGAATCTTCATGTCAAGCAGCACCAAATCAGGGCTTTCCTTCTTCACAATTTCCAAGGCAAGCTTGCCGTTGGAGGCTTGAAAAGTCGCATAACCCTCACTGCTGAACACTTCCATCAAAAGCACACGGATTCCATTCTGATCGTCCACTATTAATAGCTTCTTTTGTTCCAAAATATAATACCTCCCACGACAGAGCGACAACAATTGGCCTGCTCTTCCATCATCGTTAATATATTCGCGGATCAAGTCGGAATATCCTTCTGCTCCAGGAAAAAAATTGGACGGTTTATACATTTATGTTACGAATACACTATCTCTCCGAAAACGCAAGCGCCGCGCGGACAAATCCGCGGAACAGCTTCTGAGGACGATTAGGTCTGGAAGTGAATTCCGGGTGGAATTGAACGGCTAGGAACCAAGGATGATCCTTCATTTCCACCATTTCTACTAGTCTGCCATCTGGGGAAGTTCCCGAAATGGTCAAGCCAGCTGCTTCCACTTGCTCGCGGAATTCATTATTGAACTCGTACCGGTGACGGTGACGCTCATATACCAGCTCATCGCCATATTCTGTAGCAGCGAGCGAGCCTGGAATAAGCTTACAAGGATATAGGCCAAGACGCATCGTGCCGCCCATATCTTCAATGTCCTTCTGCTCAGGCAGCAGGTCAATGACAGGGTATGGCGTCGATGGGTTAATCTCCGAGCTGTTGGCGCCATCAAGGCCAACCACATGACGTGCATATTCAATAACAGCCACTTGCATGCCAAGACAAATACCGAAAAACGGCACTTGCTGTTCGCGGGCATGGCGAATGGCAATAACTTTGCCTTCAATACCACGATCGCCAAAGCCGCCCGGCACGAGAATGCCGTGAACGCCCTGCAAGCGATCTGCCACATTGCTATCCGTCAATTCTTCCGCATTTACCCAACGGATTTTCACTTCGGAATCCGCATCGATACCTGCATGAGCAAGAGATTCCACGATGCTTAGGTAAGCATCATGCAAAGCTACGTATTTACCAACAATCGCGATCTCTGTTGTTTTGTGCAGCGACTTCACGCGCTGTACGAGGCTTGTCCACTCCGTCATATCCGGCTCGTTCGTGCCGAGCTTCAAGTGGTTGACGACGATATCGTCCAAGCCTTGCTCGCGAAGCATCAAAGGCACTTCATACAAGGTGGAAGCATCACGGCATTCCACAACTGCATTTGCATCAATATCGCAGAACAAGGCGATTTTGTGCTTCAGGTCCTCCGCCATCGCATGCTCCGTACGGCATACGATTACGTTCGGCTGGATGCCGATGCTGCGAAGCTCTTTTACACTGTGCTGGGTCGGCTTCGTTTTCACTTCACCAGCCGCTTTAATGAATGGAATCAGCGTCACGTGAATGTACATTACATTGTCACGGCCAATATCGCTTTTGATTTGACGAATAGCTTCCAAGAATGGCAAACTCTCGATATCGCCAACCGTTCCGCCAATCTCCGTAATGACAACATCGGAAGCCGATTCTTTGCCTGCGCGGAATACACGATCCTTGATTTCATTTGTAATATGCGGGATAACCTGCACCGTTCCACCCAAATAGTCGCCACGGCGCTCTTTGGTAATAACGTTGGAATAAATTTTGCCTGTCGTTACATTGCTGTTTTTGGACAGATTGATATCGATGAAACGCTCGTAGTGGCCAAGGTCAAGATCCGTCTCTGCGCCATCATCGGTTACAAACACTTCACCGTGCTGATAAGGGCTCATCGTTCCCGGGTCTACGTTAATGTACGGGTCAAACTTTTGAATCGTTACTTTGAGGCCTCTGTTCTTCAACAATCGACCAAGCGATGCGGCTGTAATCCCTTTACCCAAGGAAGAGACCACGCCTCCGGTTACGAAAATATATTTTGTCACTGTGCCAATACCCTCCAAGCTCTAGTGTGTATTCCTATAGGATTCCCAATCTATCCAATAAACATAGGCGCTTTCGCGCCACAGCGGTTTATCTGTATCATCAAACGAAAAGCCAAAGCCTTCCGTCGCCGAACATGTTCTTCTACAAACAAAAAAAGTGACACCCGTAGAGTACGGGGCACTTTTCGTTTGGCGTATTATTAAGCGGTTGTCTTAACCGAATCTAAAGCCCATGCAATAGTTTACTCTGACGTATACAACCTGTCAAGTATAAACGGCGCTGCCTGTCGTACTTGGCGGCAACGAGCGTTCCACGCTGAAATAGAAGCGGCCTGAATAAGAGACCTTCTTATCCATTCTTATATTTCAAGCCTAAACGATTCATGGGTGAACAAGGACTTACTTGCTGCCCTCTTCCTCTTCATCTTCTTCAAAATCTTCCGCTTCCTCGCCTTCTTCCAGTTCCTCATCCGAATCATCATCTTCATCTTCCAGCTCTTCGCCTTCGATTCCGGTTTCTTCGTCTGCTTCGGCTTCTTCTTCAGCTTCCTCGAACTCACGATCTTCATCATAAACATCGTAGTCCTCTTCGTCCGCTGCGTAAGTTTCCTCTTCCTCATCCGCGAACAGATCTTCATCATCGAGATCGTCGTCGTCGTTAATGATTCTGGAGCGTTTGGCGTTGGAAATCGGGTCTTCGTTGCGCTCTACTGGATACCAGCGCTTAAGCCCCCACATATTTGTGCCGACGCAAGCGAAACGGCCGTCAATATTAATTTCAGTATATACTTGTGCAATAACTTGATTAATCCCATCGGTAGACAATCCGCGTATTTTAGCAATCTCCATCATGAGATCACGGTAGTAATACGGCTTATTAGTTGTCTTAAGAAATTCAAATGCCAAATCAACCATTGGCATTTCCTTAATCCGCTCAGGGTCCAGCTTCAAAGTGATGTTGCTGCCGCTCATATGGACACATCCTCTCTTGCCATCTTCATTCATTATCAAACTATAGTAAAACCTATTTCTTTCAAAAAAGCAAGCGTCAGCCTTTCCATTGTGGGACTTGTCCACAAAGCTCGCACCATGATAATGAATTTATTAGCGCTAGAGCGGTTTGAAGCGCTCTCCGCAGCTTGTACAACATGATAAAAAGCGAAGGAATCCCTTCGCTCTGACTGTATCCATCCGGGCCGCGCTGGCCGCTAACGTTCCGGAGAGGTAAGAGCCCCATAGAACTCTTACATCATCCTATGTGCGACCGTGCATTTTGACACGGTTTCACGCCTAATTATATCAAAAAAGGCAAGTGGCTTATGCAGCTTGCTCCCCTCCATCATACAATAGCTCAGCATCGTCCGTCGGGAGGGGACGCGAAATTTGGACACTACCGTTTTTCTCCATTGGTTGCAAGGCGCGATGGCAGGCTCGGAGCAGACGACACCAAAGCGCATTATCCGTTTTTACCAGCAGAGCGAGTACCAGCGGTTTATAAAAGACTGGTCGGAGCTGCCTGATGGCAAGACTGCGCTTAAAACCGTCAAACAGCTGCCCATCATACGCGCTATTTCCTGTCGTCTGCCTGTCGAAGAAACCCTCGCCCGATTCTCCACAGGGGTATGGATTGAGGATGATCGACGCATTACCGTTCATGCCGCTACACCCAAATCCTCAATGTCCGAAAAAGGAATCCCTTGGGGCGTCCAGCATGTCAAGGCTCCGCAAGCCTGGGGCATGACCACCGGCCATCGCATTAAAATTGGCGTCATTGATACCGGCGTCGATTTCAGCCATCCCGACCTGCGCCAGTCGCTGTCGCGCGGCATAAATTTGCTGAACCGCAGCATGCTTCCCCATGATGACAATGGACATGGCACCCATATTGCCGGAACAATTGCTGCCGCCAATCAGCTGCAGGGCATGATTGGCATCGCTCCGCGCGCACAAATCTACCCCGTGAAAGCGTTCGACCACAACGGCAGCGCCTTCGTCTCGGACATCATCCTCGGCATCGACTGGTGCGTGAGAAACCGGGTTAATATTATCAATATGAGCTTCGGCATGAAAACCCGCAGCAAAGCGCTGCTTACCGCCATTACCAATGCATATAACGCAGGGATTATAGTAGTCGCTTCATCAGGCAACGACGGCAAACGTCGCTCGGTTGATTATCCAGCACGTTATCCGCAAACGATTTCGGTAGGCGCTACTACCCGTCTTAGGCGTGTCGCCCCTTTCACCAATCGCGGTACCCATATCGATATTTACGCCCCTGGCGATAAAATCGTCTCCTCATGGCTGCGCGGCAAATACCATGAGATGAGCGGCACCTCCATGGCAACCTCTCATGTCAGTGGCGCTATTGCGCTGCTGCTCGCCTATAAACCGGGCTTATCGCCCGCCGACATTAAATGGATACTCAAGCGATCCAACCAGCCGCTGCGGGGCAGCAAAGCCCAGCGGCTCATCGGGGAGCTTGATATTATGCGCATGCTGCAAGCCGCCGACCGATGAGGTCAGCGGCTTTTCATTCCAGCCTTTCCGCTCAGCTGCGGCGCCTTGCACCATTTAAGGCTTCACTGCCGCGCTGGAGGCTCCCTCAGACGCTGCAGCGGCATCAGTTGATGCATGGCCTGCCCCATCAGCTGCCGGTGCTGTGGCACCAGCTTTGCTTGCTTGGTCAGCAAGCCTGCGATTGATTTCTTTTTCAGCCTGATCCAGAATGGTCTTCGGCTTCCAACCCTTCTCAATGCCTTTGGCGAGCTGCTCGTTCCACAGCTTCTGCGCGTCAAAATCAAGCGCTGTGTATTTGCGCTCATGCATCTTGCTCGCGAGCTCTACATTAAGCGGATAAACGATTTGCCCACCCAAAAATGTCGAAGGCTCAGGTTTTTGACTGCTTTTGGTCAGCACGGGAGCATAGGCCGGAACCGCATTGCCAAGACCATATTTCGCATGATCGGTTACGACGTAATTCATGAACGTCCAAGCCATCTCCTTATGCTTGCCGCCGGAAGGAAGTAGAAATACCGAACTGTTCTCCCAGCCGTTCAATTTCAGCGGCAGACGGGTTTGCCGCCACTTGCCTGCCGTTTCCGGTGCCCACTGCTCCAGAACTGAGTCTCCCCAGATGCCTAGGTACACCATAGCCAGCTTGCCATCCCGTACAGCCTCTTCACCTGAATCCTCCCAGATGTTGACGCCGGGCACATGCTCCTTCAAACGCTGCGTCAGCGCAATCGCCTGCTCGAAGGTATCATTATTGTAAGCGAACTGATTGTTATTATTAACCAAGCCCGTCCTCTGGGCGCTGGCAAACAGATTGATTGTCTCGCCGTACCACTGCGTAATCCGAACGCCCTTATTTTGCAGCGTGTTGTTCATCTTGACCCAGTTGTCTGGATCATCCATATACGTCGCCAGCTTATCCGGATCGGTAGGGAAGCCGTATTTCCTCAAAATATCCTCACGGTAGTAGGTCACCTTTGGCGATGAGGAGAGCGGCCAGCCGATAAGGCGCTTTCCGTCGAAGGAAAGGTTGCTGTCCCACAGCGGCTGGCTGAAGCCAGCCTTGTATTCGCCAGCATTGTAAGGAGCGTCGAGCAGATTTTCCAGCTTGTCGCTGTCCCCAAAGTTCGGAAAGGCGGCGCTATCAAGCATAATGATATCTGGAACGCTGCCTGAGGCAAGCGCTTCGGTATATTTTTCAACCTGATCGGCGTAGGTAACCTCTGTCACCTTAATCGCAACCTCTGGATGCAGATCGTTAAATGCCTTGATGGTATCCTCCCAGCCGCCATAATATGTCCAGAAGGACAAGCTGATTTTTTCCGCAGGCTTTACTGGAGACGCTTCCGGAGAGGCACCTTGCTGCTTCGTTTGGCCAAATGCCAGATAGCTCCCTATCACAAGCACAAGCAGCGCAAGGACCACCCACATCTTTTTCATCACAAAACCCCCATTGTAAAATCATTCTGGCTGCAGCTGTCGTTATCCCAATCAGAATACAGCTTTATTCAAGCGTTTAAGCAGGCGTTTGGCCTCCTTCCCATCGATACCGAGCCAATTTCCGCCCAGCTTGATATATTCATTTCCGGTAATCATCAGGCTAGTTTTACTGCTCCACCATTTGGCAGCGTTAAACTGCGGGCTTTCGTAACTGGCGTAGGTGAGCCGGAAATCCCCATCCTCAAACGTTTGCCCAAAAAGATATCTCGCCCGACGCATATGAAAATCAGAAGTGACCACGATAGCGGAGCTGAGCCCATGCTGATCCATAAGCGCCCTTACGTAAGCCGCATTTTCTTTCGTGCTTCGCGCCTGCGTCTCCAAATAAACCCCGCTTGGTGGCAAAACAGCAAGGCGAAGCTCCTCTTGAATATAATGGTCGTTTGCATTGGAAATAATGAGTGCTTCCGCTTCATATTGCTGATAAATTTCTAGCCCCTTCGCCAGCCGCCCCTCCTCGCCGCTCAATACAATAATCGCCTGCGAGGCAGAAGCGTTCGGCGCAACCGCCAAAAAGTACCCGGCGCGCCATACGGCAACCGCCAGCAAAACGAGCAGCATGCCCAGCGTCCACAAGGTGATACGTTTCCTTCGACTCCATTGCCGATTCACGCTCCGTCCCCCTTAAAACTGAAAATAAATAAATGGTGTGGAGGCTGTAGGCATAAGCAACAGGAGCGCAAGCAGCACGAAAAATAAAATAAACAAGCCGCCAAAAGTCGTTAAATTGACGCTAGGATACGTTTTTAGCCTTACGCCCACCATATGGCCGGCCAAAACAAGCACAAGCACGAAGCCCAAGTAAGGATAGAACCACATGAGGCCGCCGGTGTCGATGAGGAACATTTTGCGCAGCACCAGCAAGGAATGCTCAAAGCTTTGAGAACGGAAAAACACCCACGTGACGCAGACAAATACAAACGTAAGCGCCCACGAAGCGGTTCGGTATAACCAGTGGTTGATTTCCTGTTTTTTAAGCACATGGTTGAAATAAAGCTTGTGAATGACGAGGGCAAGGCCATGCAGCAGCCCCCATAATACGAAATTCCAGCTTGCTCCATGCCAAAGTCCGCCAAGCAGCATTACGAGAATGAGATTGATATTGGCACGAATAGGCCCTTTGCGATTGCCGCCAAGAGAGAAATACAAATATTCTCGGAGCCAAGACGACAGCGAAATATGCCAGCGCCGCCAAAATTCTGTGACGCTGCGGGACAGGTACGGCATATTGAAGTTGCGCGGAATGTCGATGCCCATGCATTTTGCCGAACCGATCGCCATATCGGAGTAGCCGGAAAAATCGCAATAGATTTGCACCGCATACGCAATAACTGCGAGCCATACGGTAAGTGGCGAATATTCGCCGGGACTTGCAAATACCGGATCGACAAACATCGCCATATGATCGGCGATAATAATCTTTTTGACCAGACCAAAGATGAATATTTGTCCGCCCTCAATTAGATTGCTGCGCTTAATGACGATGTCACGGGCCATTTGCGGCAGAAAATGCCGCGGTTTGAGAATCGGCCCTGCGATCAAATGCGGAAAAAACACGATTAACAGCGAAAAGTCCCAAATGGACGAAGGCTTGATGTCGCGCTTGTACACATCTATCGTGTAGCTCATCACCTCGAACGTAATAAACGAGATCCCCACGGGCAGCACGATTGACAGCAGCGGAAACGTCATGCCAAACTGATCCAGCAAGCCATTTGCCGAATCTATGAAAAAATTAAAATATTTGAAGAAGCCAAGAATTGCGAGATTGGCAATGACGCTGAATATAAGCCAGCGCTTGCGCACCGCAGCCTCTGTAGCCCGGTCAATCGACACGGCACTCACATGGTTAATAAGCGTCATTACCAGCACGAGCAGGACGAAACGGTAATCCCATACGCTGTAAAAATAATAGCTGCCGATCAGCAAAACCGCTTTTTTCAGCGCATGTATTTTAATAGTAGATAACAGGATAAGCATTATGGCAAAAAACAGCAGATACTCCCAGCTTGAAAATATCATTTTCTCATCTTCCTTCGAAATAATTCGCTACTGCTTTGCTCACTAAATCATGCCCCGAGCTGTTCATATGCCCAGTTCCATATGTAGTGTTGGAGAAACCATAGGCTGGCAGCCCCGTATCCTGATAGGCGTTCACAAAATCCCGTCTCATATTCAGCATTGGAATTCCCTGCTCTTTGGCTGTGCGCTCGGCAATTTCTTCAAAATAACCAGGCTGCTGCTCGCCATCTAGCGACTGAAAGTCGATTTGGGGTAAAAAGACAAAAACAAGCTTCGGATATTTTTCCTTCAAAATACCGAATATCCAGTTGACCAGCTGTTCATCTCCCGCTTGAGGTGTGAAGTCTGGGCTCTTGGTACCCTCTGACGCAGCTTCATCCTTCTCCAGCAGCTTTTGCATGTGATCAGAGCCAACACGAACAACAGACAGCCGCAATAGGCCATAGAAGGCTTGAAGCTTTGCTGCAACCGCATTGCGGCTAATAAAGTCTTCATTAAAAACAAGCTTGTACGAGTCCCCGTCTTTTGTGGCATAGTAGCTGGCATTTTCACCGTACAGATCCTTGAGATCATTCTCATTAATCTGGATGACAACGGCATCGGGATCGACGCGCTTCTTGTAGAAGTCAGCCAAATAGGCATAATGTGCGGGTGAGGCGGAGCTGCGTCCAGCATCATAGGTCATGACCTTGCGTGAATCCAGCTTAGGCATCCGTGTCTGGACTTGGCGAAAAAACTTCACTTGATCGCCAACTTGGAGCGCTTCCGTATAGGAATCGCCCAAAAATAATATCCGGTACTCTGCCTTGCGGGCAGCGGCCGTCTCATTCGGATCGGGAAAAGGCTGCGCGATGGCGCCTTCCGCATAAATCTTAGTGATGCCGTAGCCTTCCTGTCCGTTCACATACAGCCCCGGGTTCAAGATGCGCCCCAGTTCAGGATGCTGCTGGAAGCCTGTCGTACGAATCGTTGTAACCTCCAAAATGCCTTCCCAGGCAACCAGCGCCACAAGCAAGGCCAGCAGCGCTTTACCCGCAAGTTTGTACCTCATGATCCCCACACCCCATTATCAACTTCCACTGCGTAGATACTTTTTAAAAATAGTATGCTGGCGGACACGGACACCAGTGCCGTTATTTCGGTAAAATACCGCCTTTTAGCCGCTAGCCGGACAGTAGAGCCGCTATTTGTCCATTTACCCTTCATTTTTCGGGGTTTTGAAGGGAATAGCGTCTTTCCTGTCCGCACAACTGCCCATTCTTCTTGTATCTCTTACAATAGCGGCATCTCAGTCCGCTGCCACTATTCTTCGACCAAACAACCTTCTACCGAGTAACTACGACCGAATCTACACACGAACCCCGAACCTTTCCGCGCAGCGTAGCCCTCTCTTCACCAAGCAAAGCTCTACGATACCCCGCTATAAACCGCAGGGTAATGGACGGATTTCGTAAAGATGCCAAACGAATTAATAACCGCCTTGCCGCTGCCAGCCGTAACGCCGACCCAAATCTTTTTCACGTTGTCCTTCACGTCGAAGTAGATCGGGTCCGACATATCGCGGGCCGACATATAAACACCGCCGTACGTATCGGCAAAATAAAAGCTGTTGTTGCTCATGCCGCGCAGCCAATTGCCCGAGCTGCTGAGCTGCTTGCCATTTTTGTCATAGCCGCGAACAATAACCCGTCCGCCAAGCTCATCCTGCGCCGCACGCTTAATAACGAACTGCTTAACGACCGAGACATCGACCATTGCCCCTACAGCGACACAGCCATTCGCAAAAGTAACAAAGCCTTTGCTGCTGCTGATGCAGGCAAAATTATTCGTCGCCGTAGGCTCGCCGCCCTTATTGCTCAAGAAGGACATGCCGTCAAGCGAGGCATCTGTATTCGACTTGCTCCAGCGCTCCGACAAATTAAATGATTCGCGCAGCGTGAACTGGTCAAAAAAGCTCGATTCCTGCGTCGATACAATTTGATTACCGAACTCCGATTGGTCATCCAGCTTGGCGTCGCCGTAGCTGACATTAAAGGTGTTGTTGTTGCTTTTATTTTTCAACCGGGCTATATAGACGCCATTCGTCTCATTGCGAACATAATCAAATGTATTGTTCAGCCCATGCTCAATGACAATCGGCACGCTCTCGGCAGAGCCTGTCGTATTGCGCTGGTTCAGCTCAAAGCTAGGCTTTACGAATACATTGTTGTTATTATTCGTGTAGGAGCCGTCCTCCGTCGTAATCACAATGCCGTATCGGCTCTGCGACGTATTGTTGCCGCTCCACACCGCGAAGTTGCCGCCCGTATACAAATTTTCATTGTTCCAGCCCGATACTTTGGCTTTGTTTCGCTTATTGGTTACCTTTAGGCCGATTTGGTTGGAGGTAAGCTTGCCAAGGCGAATGTCATTGTAGGCAAAGCCTGTACCAATCCCAATCGTCTCTACGCCTACGGAGAAGTTTTCGGCACGCTGAATGTGAATACCCGAATTGTTGGCATTAATAATCCGAATGCCGATCGCCTTACGCGACTTGTCCTTGGACCAATCCGCCAGCTTGCCTCGCCGTACATTAAGGCCGCTGTATTCAGCTCCCGTCACTGTACTTTCCTCGCCCAGCGTCAGAAAAGGCTCATAGGCCGTTCCGGTATATATGAGCGGGGCACGCTGATCCACCGAAATATTCGCTGGAATCACAATTGCTTTAGAGGAGCGGTATTCCGTTAGCTCCGGGAAAAGCAGCGTTACTTGCCGGCCCTTATCCCGCAGCGCCTTTGCCTTGGCAATCGCTTTGGAAATCGCGCTCCAATCATCCTTTTTGCCGTCCCCTACTGCACCGTAATCCACTACATTAATAGAAGCGGCATCCGCACTGCTTGTCGCTGCGGCGGCGCTCGCCACTGGATTGCCCTCCACCTCTAGATGAAAGCCTGTGCTCCCGCCATTAGAGGAGGTTTGCACCTTATCTGACTTCAGCGACGGCAAAGCCAGCGCGGCTATAATAACAACCAATAAACTAATTCCCCAAATCCAGCTGCGTCTCATCGTGTTGTTGTTTCCCTCTCTCGTGAATCGGCTCATTATATCGTCCCATGCTTGCGCAGCGCTGCAACTTCCAGCTTGATGGTTTCATCGAAGCCAATCGGCTTGAAATCCAGCTCCTTCGCCGCTTTGGAGTAATCAAAGTTTTTATCCTCATTCAGGCGGAGAACCTTCTCATAATTAATGATCCGGTTTGGTATTTTTTCTCCGATTCGGCCTGCGAGCAGAGCCAGCTTATAAGGAATATGCAAAAATACAATCTTCTTGCCCATCGCCCCAGCGATCAAGCTAAGCAGCTCCTTGTATTTCAGCGGCGCTTTGCCTGCCACATCGTATTCTTGGCCGCGCGTCAGTTCCTCGCGATTCAGCATCGAAACGAGCACCTTCGCCAAATCATTGGCGTAGATCGGATGCATCAGGCCATCCCCTGCTCCCAAAATCGGATAAACGGGAAAACGCTTCATGATTTTGACGAGCATATGGATATTGCCATCCTGATGATTGCCGCAAATCATCGACGGACGAATAATCGTATAGGTCAGACCGCTGGCACGCAGCAGCTGTTCATTTTGCAAATCAATATGCGAGGAGCTCTTGAACTTGCTGTAGATGCCTGTGCTGTTCACGTAATAAATGCGCTGAATACCATGCTGGAGGCAAGCATCGAGCACATTTTTCAGTTGATTGCGCGGCGCCAGGTGCAATACCTCCGTAATCCCTTCATGGCCGAAAGCCTTCTGTACACTGTCCGCATCACGCAAATTGCCGTAGACGAAACGCTCGCCGTCCTTCATCCAGGATACATCGCTTGATTCCCTGACCATGTAGCATACTTGATCGCGCTTAAAATCCCGCTGAAGCTGCTCATATAGAAATCGGCCCGTCAGCCCTGTTATGCCCGTTACCAGAATCATTGCTTTTGCCTCCCGCCTTAAGCTTTAATATCGCTTGCTTTGAAAACTTTGAAAATAGTGATGAAAATAATTTTGATGTCAAAGCCGAAGGACATCTGCTTCAAATAATGCTCGTCCAGACGGACCTTCTCGTCATCGGAGATCGAATCCCGGCCCGACACTTGGGCGTAGCCTGTCAAGCCCGGCTTAATATCATTGATTTTGCGGTCATTGCGCTTCTCAATTAGGGAATATTGATTGTACAGCGCAGGCCTTGGGCCGACGACAGACATTTCCCCCTTCACGACGTTAATAAGCTGAGGCAGCTCGTCGAGGCTTGATTTTCGCAAAAATCTTCCCGTCTTCGTTATGTAGGATGCTGGATCCTGCAGCAAATCTGTTGCTACGTTCGGCGTATCCGTCCGCATGCTGCGGAACTTGTAAATCGCGAACAGCTGGTTATTTTGCCCCATCCGCTGCTGGACGAAAAACACGGGTCCCGGCGATTCCAGCTTGATCAAAATGGCCACCACCAGCATGACCGGGCTGAACACAATTAGCGCAATGCCAGCGGATATAAAATCGAATGCTCTTTTTAAAACTTGATTGTACATGCGTTTTCGCTCCTCCCCACACTATATAGCCTTTATCTCTACAATCTCTTAAACACGGCGTTCTTAACGTAATTCGTCAGGCACCATGAAGCTATAAAAGGGTTTAGCTTCTCAACATCGCGGTACAAACGCCACATTTTGTAGACGGCTTTGATTTTATTGTTCGAGATCGAGCCCTTCACGAGGCGATAATAGCTCAGCTCGACGGGCAGGCCGTAGGCCAAATGCCCTTTTTTCAAAATCGACAGCCACATGCCCGTGTCCTGCTTTGCCCGAATGTTCGGCATCTGCACCTGGCCAAGCTTATGTCGATCCAGCATGACGGTAAGGCAGCCGATAATCGTATTTTTCAATAGCGTATCGTAATTAATAGAAGGAACCACTCCGATAACTCGCTCTGTCAGTTCCCCTTCCTCCGACATGACACGATAGCTCGTGAAGGAGAAACCGATATCCTGCGTCCGCATAAAATCGAGCTGCAGCGCCAGCTTCGTCGGGAGCCACAAATCATCGCTGTCCAGAAAGGCGAGGTAACGGCCACGCGACATATTCATCGCTGTATTGCGGGCTACCGCCGCTCCGCTGTTCTTCTGCAAGCGATGCAGCTTAATCCGGCTGTCGAGCGCAGCTTCCGCTTCAATAATCTCGCAGGAATTGTCCGAGGAGCAATCATCCACAATAATCATTTCCCAATCCTCAAACGTCTGGGCTTTAACCGAAGCAATCGTTTCCTTTATAAAACGCGAGCAGTTGTAGGACGGCGTTACAATCGTAACGACCGGATCCATCAGATTAGACACGAATATCCCTCCAGCTTATCATTAGAGAACTTGCGGTGCGTGCAGGCATAGCTGCCTATTTCCTGAATAAATCCAGCGGCCTGCGCTCTTGGTATGCAGCATAGGGCAGCAGCCAGGCTATCGCCACATAGCAGAACAACAAGCGATTTTCATTCAAATCGCCAGAAACATTAGCGTTCAAGAATAGAAAAACGACCGAGAAAACAGTAACCAAAGTGAAGCGGTCTGTCATTTTTCCAGAAATAAAGCGTGCAGTTGCTCGAATCGCTCCCCAAAATATCGCCAGAAACAGCAATACGCCAGCAAGCCCCAGCTCGCTCCACAGCTCCAGAAAAATATTATGCGGATAATTCGAAACATCCTCATGGGCGAAGGCAATCGTAAAGCTGCCAATGCCGCCGCCGAAGAAAAAATGATCCTGAATCATTTGCCATGCCACCGCATAGCGCTCGACTCGTCCCTCCGCCGACTCTCCGCCCCCCGGCTGATTAAACAGCACCGAGATTCGGTAAATGAAGGTATCCATGACGCCAGAAGCCACAAGTGGTACTGCGAGCACAGCGAGCAGCAAAATGATTGAAAAAAGCGTGCCTACTCCTTTGGAGAAGGTGATTTTGCCCCGATTCACTTTCACGGACAGGAACATGATCAGCACGATTGTTCCGACCAGCGTAATAAGCGGCGTCCGTGCCCCGCTGACAGCAACCGATAGAAAGGTCAACGCCAGAAACAGGCTGGCGAGAATTTTGGCGGGTGTCCGCAGCAGCGGATTGTATAAATATAAACCGATCAAGGCGATAACCGCGATGCCATTCGTTCGTCCAAGCGAGAGATAATCCGAGCCCAGCACTTCAATCTGCCCGATAAATTGACCAGCTTGCAGCTTCTCCAAAAACATCTGCAGGCAATAGAAGGTCATCAGCGAGGAGACGGCAATAATGCCGACGAAAAAACGCTCCAGCCCTTTTTTATCACGAATAAGCAAAAAAGGCCCGATGAAGGACCAAGCGGTCAGCAGCAAGAAACGGGATGTTTTCTGAATTGCGAATGAATAGCTTGTTGAATATGAAAAGCTGAACAACATGTAGCCAAGCAGCAGCACGAACAGCAGCAGCGGGATTAGCGCCGGCTTCGGCAGCTCTTGGGATTGCATAAGGCGGATAAAATAAAGAAACATCGTGACAGCCATTAGAAAAAAGGTTAAGTCCACGGGAAACGATATGCCCGATTTAATATAGCCGGATAATAAAAATACGCCCAGCAGAAATTCCCCTGACGCGAGTATCGCAAACGGGGCAGCAAGCGCGCCCCACTTCCGCCCAGCGCCAGGCAAGAGCGTGGCCCCAAATGCATTTGATTTTAACATCAGTGACCACCCTCTCTTTCCTTCATAAAAAGTATGCAGTAAAGCTATACGGCATTGCGGCTGCGGGATGTGATCGTCCGCTTCACGAAGGCTTTAACCTCCGACAAATCAGAACGGATAATGCCTTCCAAATGCTGAAGCTCCAGCATGACCGGCTCAATATCCTGCGCCATTGGCTTGCCAATGAAAATGCGGTTGTTCAGCGTAGCCGACATGCCTTCAGCATCGGTCAGCAGCTCTTCATACATTTTCTCGCCCGGACGCAGGCCGGTGAATTTAATGTCAATATCGCGATACGGCTCGAAGCCGGATAAGCGAATCAAGTCTTTGGCCAGCTCGTAAATTTTAACAGGCTTGTCCATATCGAGAATGAACACCTCGCCGCCCTTGGCGAAGGCGCCTGCTTGCACGACAAGCTGGGAAGCTTCCGGTATCGTCATAAAATAACGGATCATCTCCGGATCGGTTACGGTAACCGGACCGCCCTCGGCAATCTGTGCCTTGAACAGCGGAATAACGCTGCCCCTGCTGCCCAATACGTTGCCGAACCGCACAGCTGCAAATTTCGTATTACTATAAAAGCTGATCGACTGCACGATAATTTCAGCTACGCGCTTCGTCGCGCCCATGACGCTCGTAGGGTTGACCGCTTTGTCTGTTGAGACAAGGACAAAGCGCTCAACGCCGTGCTGGTCACAGGCTTCGGCTACATTTTTCGTACCCATAATATTGTTCATGACGGCCTGCTTCGGATTGCGCTCCATCAAAGGAACATGCTTATGAGCGGCCGCGTGGAACACGACTTGTGGACTGTATTCACCAAACAGCGCGAACAGCGTCTCACGGTCTTGTACATCGGCGATAATCGCCTCTGTCTTCAATTCCTTAAACGTCTTGCTCAGCTCCATATCAATTTGATAGATGCTGTTTTCCCCATGACCGAGCAGCAGCAGCTTGCCTGGCTTAAACGGCGCAATTTGGCGGCATAGCTCTGAACCGATAGAACCGCCCGCTCCCGTCACCAGTACAACCTTGCCTTCCACGTAATTCGCAATGCCTTCGAGATCGATTGCCACTGGGCTTCTGCCAAGTAAATCTTCTACTTCGACATTACGAATCGATGATGCCGTCACTTTGCCAAGAATAATGTCGTCCAGCCGCGGCACAATCTTAAGCTCGCAGCCTGTTTCCTTGCAGAGATTGATTATCTCGGAAATATCCTTCTTGCTTGCTGCCGGCAGGGCAATAATGATGTGGTTAATCTCATGCTTCTCTACAACGGCGGCGATATCATTACGATTTCCCAGTACGCGAAGTCCGCCTACACGGTTGCCCCGCTTCTGCTCATCATCATCAATGAAACCGACTGGGTAGCTGTTGTTGATGTATTTGTTTTGCTTGATTTCCTTGGCAACCATCGAGCCGCAGTCGCCTGCGCCGATAATCAATACTTTGAGGTCGCCGGTGCCTTTTTTGTTGTAGGTATCGCTTTTGAGACGCAGCGCGAAGCGCGTGCTGCCCTTTACGATTAGCGAAGACTGGAAAATAAACAGCAGCAGCGCTAGATTCACCCACTCCCACTTCAGAACGCTAAACAGCATTCCGCTGACGATAACACCCAACGAGACCGCTTTGAAAATCGACACAAGCTCGCCGACACTCGAATACTTCCATATTCGCTGGTACAAATTGTAACGAAGCATGAATAAAATCGTTGATGCCGACAGGACTGGCGCAAAAATAAGCACCGCGTGCCAGTAGCTCGCTCCTTCGCCTTCATACATCAAAGCGAAGCAAATTAATGTGATGAGCGTACTTGTAATCATATCAACGAATAACAAGAGTGGAATTCTTTTTTTCCACATCTCTCTTCTCTCCTCCTATACCAACTTACTATAATTGTAGACTCTATTTGGTCAGCAGCTGCGAGTAGAAACCAAGCAGCTTGTTCTCTTCGTGCACCCAGTTCAGCTCTTCGCGTACAGCACGCTTTCCATTGCGTCCCATTCTCGCCGCTTTTTCCGGATCGTTCTTAAGTTCATTAATCGCACGCAGCACCGCCGGTCCATCATTAGGATCAACCGCAATACCGCACCCATGAAGATTCACGAACGCTTCCCAGCTTGGAAAATTAGAGCAAATAATCGGAAGCCCCGCATTCATATACTCAAAAAACTTCGTCAGCTCTTTCTTCGCATAATGCTCAGTCGGCGGGAACAGCGCGAGACCCGCCAGCCAGCGGCTCTCGGCATAATAGGCGTCAATCGCATCGCGTGCAATAAACTTCTCCACGCCGTCAATCGTTACGCGAGCCGCCGCTTCCCCGGCAGCTTCTGCAACCCGGTCCGCAATCGGCTGCGCGCATTTGCCTACATAATGCACATGAATGCGCTTGTCCAGCTTCGCTATTTGAGCATGCAGCTCAGAGCCGCGATCCAGCGTGACGTTGCCCGTGTACAGCAGATGAATGGCATCATTCTGCTGCGCTGCGCCTGCTTCTGCGTTAGCAGCAGGCTTATCCGCCATCGGCTGCAAGATCGGATAGTTCAGCACATCTACGCCGCGCAAATATTTATCCCGGTAATATTTTTCCGCCAGCACAATTTCGAACTGGTTAATGCAAAGCTTCTCAACGATGCGATAGATGCTCGCAAGCGTGTTTCTTGCCCAAACGGGCAAATATTTTTTTTGCCGAATGCCCGTCTCGTAATCCTCGTGGATGTCATAAACGACATGATTGGATTTATTTTTGAGCAGCCAGCCTACCCAAATCAGCTCGGGATCGTGAAAATGATACACATCCGCCTCAAGCTGCTTCGCGAGCCGGTAAGCCTGCCAGCTGTTCTTCGTCATACGAACCCAACGGTTCGCTGCTTTCTTTAGCTTGATCAGCTTGAAAGCCGGTTTTACTCGGTCCAGATCCGGATGGTCCGTCGCAATCAGCGTCACATCATAGGCCGCATTCGCGAGCGAGGCGCATTCTTTATGGAAAATGCGGGTATCCATCGGATGGTGCACCGTTGTCATATGAACCACCTTATGTTGAACCATCGTAAACCACCTTCTGCCTGAAAAATTTAAGCTTGCCGTCTTCTGCGCACCTTGCCCAGCACCTGCTGCATTTTGCCGCGGAGCGCCGTTCTGCTCATATGTACCATCACACTAGGGAACAACAGCACAACCATCGCAAACCATACAATCGCGAACATGCCGGACACCACAAGGTTTACGAAGCTGATCCACCCTAGCGGCCTGATCGCTTCCGTCATGGCATACAAGCCAATCAGCATCCACACACTGCCGAGCAGCGCTGGCAAATGCGCATTCCCCAGCTCGCGCCAAGTGCACGATAAAATCGATTTACACAAGTACAGCATATTGAAGTAGTGCAAGCTTATGGCAATCAAAACGCCGAAAGCGGCCCCAGGCAAGCCCCAGTGCATACCAATCACTGCGCCCGCAATAACGAACAGGACATAAAGCACCTGCCGTGAAGCCCGTTTGTACACGTACCCTCTTGCCAATACGAGAGAATTGCTGATTTTGTAAGTCGTACGGAATAACATGCCCATGCATAGAATTTGGAATGGAAAAACGACCTCTGTCCACCCGCTTCCTAAGACAACAGCGACAATCTCAGAAGCCAGCAGGTAACAGATGACGCTAATAGGAGCAACAAGCAAGGATGTATAAGAAATGCTTCTTATATAAGAGGCTTTTAGCTGCTGAAGATCATCCTGGAGCTTGGACATTGACGAAAACAACACTTTATCGAGCACTTGTCCAAGCAGCGTAGCCGGAAGTACCGCCAGCTGATAGGCTCTGCCGTACATTCCCAACGCGGCTGCGCCAAGCCCGCGGCCAATGATTAAATTGTCGCTTTGGACCGCTAAATAATTGCTTAAGCTGTCGATGGTTGCGCCACCGCCGAACCGCAGCAGCGATTTGGCCGCCTGTACATGTCCACTCGCCTTTTCCCGCAGAAACCGAGGCGGCTGCGTGGCAATGAGCATCGTAAAACGGATAGCCGTCTGTACTAAATGAGCGGTTAACAGCGCCCAAATGCCATAGCCATACACGCCGAGCGTAATGCCGACGATGCCGTAGCCCGCCGTATAAGATACGATTTGCGACAGCGATAGCTGACGGAACTTCAGCTCCCGTTGCAGCAAAGCTTCTGAAACAATGGCAACGCCATTGAGCGGAAATACGAGTGCCAAAATGCCCAACACGGCTGCAAGCTGCGGCATTTTGAAAAAATCCGCCAGCAGATCAGAGGACAGCCACAGTGCCGCTGCCACCACAATGCCAAGCATAGAAGAAATAAAGAAGGAAACCTGCAAGTCGACCGTGTGAATTTCTTTGCGCTGAATAATGGCCGGACCTACACCAATACTGGCAAACAAGGTCGAGAAGCTGACGATTACGAGCGCCAAATTAATGAGTCCAAACTCCTCGGCACCGACGAAGCGGGCAAGGACGACCAGGACGACCATCTGGATGACATTTTGCAATCCGGTTCCCGTGAATGCCCACAGAAAGCCCTTGCGGGTTCTGCGGGTCAAGCCGGCTTCCGACACATGATTATCCGAGTTGGCTGGCATAAGCGTTAATATCCGGGCGACCGATGGAAGCATAGACGAACTGCCGCTTCTCCATCTCTGCCAAATCAAATATGTTGCGTCCGTCAATCAGTATCGGCTGCTTAAGCCGCTTTTTCACTTCATCCAAATCCATCTTCACTACCTGCGGCCATTCGGTTAAAATCACGCAAGCATCACAGCCGTCGACCGTTTGCAGCAGATCATCGGAATAAACAACATCCGTGCCAATGACCAGCTTCGCTTGCTCAACTGCTACCGGATCATACGCATGCACTTCAGCACCGCGGCTGATAAGCTCACGAATGATTGGAATCGAAGGCGCGGAGCGCATATCGTCTGTTTCCGGCTTAAACGCCAGACCAAGCACGGCGATTTTTTTGCCTGCAACAGAACCAACAATCGTATCGATTTTTTGTACAAAATGGATCGGCTGATTTTTATTCGTTGTAATCACCGATTCAATCAGCTTAAATTCGTAACCGACATTTTTGGAAATGGAAATGAGTGCTTCGGTATCTTTCGGAAAGCAGGAGCCGCCGAATCCAATACCGGCATCTAAAAATTTATTTCCAATGCGGCTATCCAGCCCTAGCCCATAAGACAAATCGACTACATTCGCACCGACACGCTCGCAAATATTGGAAATATCATTAATGAAGGAAATTTTCATCGCGAGGAAGGCGTTGCTGGCATATTTAATCATTTCAGCCGTTTCAATGTTTGTCTCGACAATGACTGTGTTGAATGGCTCATGCAGCTCGCGAATCAACTGCATCGCCTGCTTGCTTTCGGCGCCAATGACAGCGCGTTCCATATTCATGCAATCCTTGATGGCTGTGCCTTCGCGCAAAAACTCCGGATTCGATACGACATCGAAGCTTGCATCGCTCGTGCCCAGATGCCCCCGAATGATCGATTCTACCCGTTTGCCCGTTCCAACAGGCACGGTGCTTTTGTTCACGATGACTTTATAGCCGTTCAGCGACTTCCCAATCGTCTCAGCTACGCCGTCAACGTAAGTCAGATCCGCTTCGCCGGTTGGGGACATTGGCGTGCCTACTGCAATATAAATAATATCCGAAGCCTGTACAGCCGCTTCCACGTCGCTTGAGAATGCAAGTCTTCCCGATTGGCGGTTCGCGTGCACTAATTCTGCGAGGCCCGGCTCATAGATTGGAATTTGACCGTCGTTCAGCTGGTCGATTTTATTTTGGTTAATGTCGGCACAAATGACATGATGGCCTTTCTCAGCGAAGCAAGCGCCGTTCACCAGGCCAACGTAGCCTGTACCAATTATCGTAACTTTCATTATGCATTCACTCCACTTTTCGCACGGCTTAAAATCTGTTCAAGCGATTTAATTAAATCTGCGGAAAACTCCTGACGTTCGAGTGCGAACTCTACATTTGTCAAAATAAAGCCTGGAATTTCACCGACATCGTAACGTCTGCCTTCAAATAGATAGGCCAGCACATCCTCGACCTGGTTTAGCTTTTGCAGCGCATCGGTCAATTGGATCTCCTGCCCCGCACCAACTTCCTGCTGCTCGATCAGGTTGAACACCTCCGGCGTCAGCACATAACGTCCCATGATAGCAAAGTTGGAAGGTGCTGTGCCCAGTTTTGGCTTCTCTACCAAATTGTTCACTTTAATAAAACGATCATTTACCTCAGATGGATCAATAATGCCATAACGCGCCGTCTCTTTATCCGGTACATGCTGTACGCCGATAACCGATTTGCCCGTTAGCTCAAAAGCATCAATTAGCTGCTTCGTGCATGGAATCTCGCCTTTAACGATATCATCACCAAGCAGCACAGCGAACGGCTCATTGCCGATAAACTTGCGTGCGCACCAAATCGCATGCCCGAGGCCTTTTGGTTCTTTTTGACGAATATAGTGAATATCAACCTTGGAAATTTCCTGTACCTTCTCTAGCAGATGCAGCTTTTGGTTTTTCAGCAAATTGGCTTCCAGCTCAAACGCATTGTCAAAATGGTCCTCAATCGAACGCTTGCCTTTGCCCGTTACAATAATAATTTCTTCAATGCCGGATTTTACGGCCTCTTCTACAATATATTGAATCGTTGGCTTGTCCAAGACGGGAAGCATCTCTTTCGGCATTGCCTTTGTAGCTGGCAAAAACCTCGTTCCAAGTCCGGCTGCCGGAATAATCGCTTTTGTTACTTTCATCGCAAATCCCTCCCAAGTTAGATAAAACGTGGTTACATAAGCGTAAACGGCTGTCGCCGCCCTCTGGCGGCAAAGCTACCGTTTCGCGTTTTACACTTCAATAAACACGATACTATTTATCTGAACATCCGTTGCCGCGAGACGGCTTTTCCATTCCTGTGCAACCGGAGCGAGTACCCGGTTCTCCTTGATTACGAGCGTATGCCAATCGGCCAGCTCCGCAATCGTCTGCGCTTCCGAGCAATGAACATAAGAAGGCAAATCCCAGATCACAACCTCGTAGCTTTCCCGAAGCTGTGCCATCAGCTCCTCAGCCGACGTTTTCATGGAAAGACTTCCGCCTACTACACATACCTCGATGAAATCCAACTGCTTTCCAGCGGTTTTGATTTTGCCATAAAAGCCTTGGCTAATGGGCCATTCCGCATAGCCCTTTTTGCCAGAAGCCGTACTTGGCAGCTTGCCGTTCGGGTTAAACCTCACCCAAGCGACCTTGCTTTCCCCAGACAGCTTCATCGCCAACTGCTTGCTGATATTTCCGCTCGCAAACTTACGGTCAAGCGTTCCGAAGGCCAATGTGCGCTGTCCGCTTTTCTCCATCACATGGCGGTAACGCAGTGCACGCGACTTCGCTTCCTCTGCCATACGGCGCTTCATCCATCCCCCATAGAACGGGATAGCTGTTTCCAAGCGGCTGGCAAGCTTCGTTGTTTCCATTGGAACGTCAGCGAATATCGCTTGCACCTCGGCTGCTGTCTGCAGCTTGCGCGACATCATATGCAGCAGAAGCCACAGGCATAAAAGTACAATCAACCCGCCAACAAACGAGAGCAGCATATAAAATAATGGATTGGCGCTCACATAAACCGCCTTTTCCGCGCTTGCTTTATGCAACAGGACAATGTTGTTGATTTTGAACAGCTCCAAGCTTTGCGAGCGGAACACGCTAACGACGGTGTTGGCAATGGAGGCAGCCTGCTTACGGTCACCATCGGTTACGGTAATTCGGATAACCTGCGAGAGCTCGACGCTTTTCGCGCTAACTTTGGCAGCCAGTTGATCTGTGCTGTAAGGCAGGCCAAGCGCCGCAATTACCTGCTCCAAAATCAGTGGATTTTTCAAAATAACATTATACGTATCCATCAGCTTGAGACTGCCTTGAATCGAAGTAAAATTATCGCTCGTCTCTTGTGAGGTAATTACAACTTCAGCCGTTGCCTTATAAGACGGAGGACTTTGCATCTTCACATAGCCCACTGCGGCTGACAGCAGCAGTGCCGGAATAATGACAAACGGCAATCTGCGGATGATCAGCTTAACAATTCTGTGTATTTCCAAATCTCTCATCCCCTTGCAAAACAATCATTCGCCGTCATAGCTTGGCTTTCATTCACGTTCGCCCTACTATGACTTGGAGTTCGCTTCTGCTGGCACAATGCCTGAACGAAGCTCCTTGCTTGGCGGTATGCTGCTGGACTCCCCCAGCAGCAGGCTTAAATCAAAAGCTTCATCGAAAACAATGGCCGCCGTCATCTTATTGCGCCTAGCCCATCCCACGCGGATGAGACGCCCGTTTGCCTCGAACGCTGAGCCGATAATTTGCAGCCTGACCTTCTTGCCTTCATGCATCGCCGCCTTCTGCGGGAGCTCAATTCGGCAGCCCGTGTAGCTAATATCAAGCAGCTGCGTCCGGTAACGGTCCTCTTGATCGACCAAAATCGAAGCACGGCGCTTCAGCCTAACTCGCGGAGACTTGCGATTTATCGATTTATAGGTGTACTTGAAATTAGAAATATAACTGGTTACGGAAGTCCATACGCCCGCCTGAAAAACGCCCTTAACGAACTCATCCGCATTGCCGTATACTTCAGCAAGCCATTTGCGCTCATCATCAATGTTGCTCCAATGAAGCTTGAAGCCTACCTGGAATCCGGAGCCATGCTTATCATAAAATATTTTCTCAGCTGTCACGCGTATAGCGTCCTGTGATAATGGAATGTCCAGCTCCATGCGATCCGGGAGCGGCAATATCGTATCCGTATAAATACGGCAGCCTGTCTCACTAATATCCAGCGTCTTGACGTTTTCCATCTTCAGCTCTTCATCTTCCATATAACGAAGCGTGAGCGGCAGCTCCTTGGCGAAGCGCTCCGACTCCCGCATGCGTGGGCGTTCAAAACCGAGCAGCAGCGCGAGAATAAGAAACACTCCGTTATAACCAAGCCAGAACAAATTAATGAGCATGGACTGCAATTCATTTTCGCCCGCACCCGCAATACGCCCCACATTTATCGCCATCAGCACAACGGATAGCACAAGCAGAACGAACAACGGCATCATATAGCGATAATTAATGGACGTTTTGTTCTGATAAATGCCTTTCGGCGTCACCTCAAAGGGGATAGCCTTGCGGAAGATGGTTTCCTGAAGGGCTGCGAGGAATAGCGTTGGCGTCATGGCCGTCTCGTAAACGTTGTTCCAAAACACATTGAGCTTCTTATTCGTTAAGTAAGGCACTACAGTAATCGAGAACAAGAAATAAGGCAGCCAGAAGATAAGCAGCTGTTGCAAGCTTGTTTCAAGAATAGCCACGCCAAAGGTCAAGAAGAGCATAGGTGACAGTATGTACATAAAGCGTGTAACGCCAAAGTACCAGTAAAGCAGGTTGGAGAAATAAAGCAGCCGCTGCATCAACGATAAGCCCTTTGCCTCAAGCGGATTGGACATCCTCGTCGTTTGTATCGTGCCCCTAGCCCAGCGGGCCCGCTGTTTAATTTGATCGGATATGGACTCAGACGTTAGGCCTAGTGCCAGCACCTCATTCAAGCAATAAGAATCAAACCCATTGGATTGAAGCTTCATCCCCGTAGCCAAATCCTCCGTGATCGTGCCAATAACGAAACCGCCAATATGATCAATAGCGCTGCGCCGAAAAATACAGTTGCTGCCCACATAAATAACAGCATTAAAACGGTCTCTTCCCGACTGAACAAGCCGCATAAACATATCCTGCTCGTTCGGAATATTACGCCCTTGGTAGTAGTTGTATTGGAAAATATCTTCATTGTAAAAAACTTGGGGCGTTTGTACGTAAGCAAGCTTTTCATTTTTTGCAAAAAAACCTACCGTTCGCTGTAAAAAATCCGGTTTTGGCATCATGTCTGCATCCAACGTGAGGAGCAAATCGCCCTTCATTTTCGTCAGCGCATGATTCAAATTACCCGCTTTAGCATGCTCGTTTCCGGGACGATCGAGATAATGAACGCCTAAGCCTTCGGCTACTTCTCTCATTTCCGCTCGTTTTCCGTCATCACATACCCAAATATTTAATAAATGCTCCGGATAATTCAAATTTTTACAGGCAAGGATGGTTTTTCTAACCAAGGATGGCGGTTCATTGTAGGTAGCGATTGTAACATCCACAGAATAAAGGTTGTCAGGTAATGGCGCAGGCTTTCTTTCAGTGGGTTTTAGCAGAAGAATGTGGAATAAAACGGATTGAAAAATAGAAATGATTTCAAAAAATAATAACAAAGATCCAAAAATTAATGACCAGCCAGATGGGAGTGTTTGTACAAGTCTCCATACTAGATACACGATCATGATAGCAATGGATACCGTTGTTAATATGTACCTAGCTTTTGTTTTCAAATAACCCCAATCCTTTGCGCTCTATTTATTCGCCATAATTCCATTCCTTTTCTGACTAATCTACAACATGGATTGACTATACTGTCTATTCTCGCTGTCGATATTTGTTAAATTGGCCGGAAATATGATATTTTTGGCGGCTAAGGCTCAAATTCAAAGTTATCTTATCACAATCCTTGCCCCTTTAAAAGTTAATTTTTATTCTTAACATCTTAATCTTCTATGCAAATGTGTAGAAAAAAAGCGAAAAAACTCTAATTTTACGCGGTTTACGCGAAATTAGAGTTTTTTCAGAATACCTATTTGGTACTATATCAACTAGTGATTTAAAGAAGAGGTTAGGCCTAGGCCTTTACTACCGCCCAAATCTATTAAAGTGTTTTTTGCAGCGTTTGGTAAGCGCTCAGGCTATCAGCCGACGAATCGATATGCCAGTCCAGTTCTTTGTTTTCATTGAACCAGATCAAACCTTTGATTTGGCTGTACGCTGGCGATTGCACTTGGTTCATAGCGTCAATAACCCATTCTTTTTTGCTGCCGCCGCTTTCGGTTGTGCCTGTTTCAGCGATGATGATTGGCTTGCTCGACATGCTTGTCAGCGCTTGGTAAGAAGCATAGAATACATCGTTAAACGTTCTCCACGAGCTCCACGATTCTTTCGTTCCAAAATTGTAGCCATCGATCGAAAGCATGTCCACATAGGCATCGCCTGGGTACATAGCTGTAAACGAAGCGTTTTTGCCAACATTTTCAGCGTTTACGTTGTACATGAATTTGATGTTTGTTGCGCCTTGCTCCTTGAAAATGGTAACGACACGTTGGAATGCCGCTTTGTAGGTTTCGTTCGTGTTCACTGTGCTGTCGCCAACGCCCCAGCCGTACCAGTTGCCGTTGCCTTCGTGGAAAAGGCGCAGCCAGATTTCAGGGTTTTTATTAGCCGCCTGCCAGTTCATCAATTGTTTAGCTGTTTGTTTCAGGTAAGCGTCTACTACGCCTCTATTGATATCAGCAGTCGAATATTCTTTGTAATTTTTATTTTTAAATTCAAGGGTAAGTAGGTTAATCGAACCATTACTATTTACATAGTCCATAAAACCCTTCCACTCATTGATCCCTTGATTCGAATTGACAAAAGTATGTACAACATCTTGGTGTCCACCGATCAGTTGCTCGTAGGCAGCAATGTTGTTCAAGCTTTGGTTCGGCCAAGTGCCGATCCATGCTCCATTGTAAAAGTTCGTTTGTGCGCTAACAGGGAGTGCCCAGAGTAATGTCGAAGCGAGCATAAGGAGTGTAAGTGCGAATTTTGTCTTTTTCATTGTAAGTTCCTCCCCCGAGCGAATGATGGTACGTGGTCCGAAGAACACGCCACACCTTCATCAGGCAAAGGAGGCTATGTTGGGCTTCGGCAGCTGGCGAGCATATTCCCGTAGGAATGAAGCCCCTATAGCTTTGCGCACATCAGGTTTCCCTGAGTTTGCCTTTTCGTGTTTGAAGCAATAAAAAAAGATAGTCCCTGCTCCCGAAAGAACAAAGTCTACCTTGATTAATAAAGGAAGAAGCGATGTTGAATTCGGCAGCTGGCGAGCATATTCCGTTAGGAATGAAGCCCCTGTAGCTTTGCGCACATCAGGTTTCCCTGAGTTTGCCTTTTCGTTAAACGTAATAGGTATAAAGTATGAGCTAATGTAATATGGTGTTATTGTACACCTTGATCGCAAATTTCGTCAAATTATTTTTTCATAAATTATACAACGAAAAAATATCCATTAAAGTAGCAGATCGCGTACACAATATGAAGCAGGAAAAACATCATGAAATAAAACATTTGCAGCGGCTTATTATTTTTCAGCACATCCGCAAAATAAATATAGAAGGGGAACGCGACCATGACATAGCGTGGAATGCTTTGCAAAAATTCGGCGCTGGCGAACGGAATGAGCATAAGCAGCAGACCATATGCAAAAAACAGCCATTCATGTGCATTACGGCGAATATCTTTCCAGCGCATAATAAGAAAGGCAGCAAAAATGACGAGGACGGCATTAGCAATGATAAAGGCAAGCAGGCCATTTTCCCAGCCACCATTTCCTGAGAAATAAGGTTTTTGGATAAAATGAATGTAGTTTGAAAATGGAGCAACCGTCTTGCGATACCAGTTGATGCTTTGCTCCGTAATCGGAGCCAGCAAATCGCCCGTGAGCCATTTCATATACAATAGATAACCAGCCAGCGGCAGTGCTGAAATAACAGCATAACCTAAATATTTTGCGTCCTTCCACTTGAAACGGTACAGCCTGTGTTCAATCAACAGCGTCCCCACAACGAAAAACAAGTTGACGAAGCCCAGATTGCGCGTCACAGCGGACAAGCCCCCGAACAGAAACGCGAGAAAATATCGCTTTTGCATCGCATAATATACGGTTATAAGCGACAGCATGAGGAACAGGCTCTCGGTATAAGGCACGGCATAGAAGATGGCGGTCGGAAAAACAAGCAGCAGCAGCACCGCAACTTGGGCGTGCTCCTGTTTCAGCCCTCTTTTCAAACAAATGCCATAAAAATATAAGAGCGATACGAGCAAAAACAAATTCGATAAAACCGATCCCACGACCGTCGAATCATATTTAGAAATAGACTCCACCAGGAAGACTAACAAAGGGTATAAAGGGAAAAACACCCAATTTGCACTAGGATGCGGTTCATTGATGTTATACGTATCGTAGCCATTTTCGGCAATACCCAAATACCATACGCTGTCAAATTTCCTTAAATCCTCAAAGCTCGGCTTCTTCAGCTGTGAAATATCCGTCTGGATCGAGAGCTGGCTCGATGTGAAATCATGCCCCTGTACGACCGTATAGTCTGGCGGTACTTGATAGTTCGGAAACAGATTCATGCCGAGAAAGCCTGCAAAATAAAGCAATATTCTCGTGATGACAAACAAGGAAAGCAGGAAGATCAAAACTTGTGTGTTCGATTTTGCTTTAAGCAGCAGCGATTCCATTCGTCACCTCGTCTCTTGTAATTGCTGCGTTTTCGTTTTCGGCTCCGCCAATGCAACGTTATGCAGCTCTGTTTCAACGAAGTATTTCGGCCTTTTCTTCGTTTCAATGTAAATTTTGCCGATATATTCGCCAATTAGTCCAATGCATAGCAGCTGAATGCCGCCAATGAACCAAATCGAAAGAATCATCGAGCTCCAGCCGGATACCGTGTTGCCCTGCAAATGCCGTACGAATACATAAAGGGCGAACAAAAGGCTCATGACCGACATGAAAAAGCCGACAACCGATACTGCGCGGATAGGAGAAACGCTGAAGGAGGTAATGCCTTCCCATGCGAAGATGAGCATTTTTTTCAGCGGATATTTCGATTCGCCAGCAGTTCGCTCCAGACGATCATAATACACGCTGTCGGATTTGAAGCCGATGGTAGGAATGATGCCGCGCAGGAACAGATTGACCTCCTGGTACTCCTCCAGCTTATCAACGACCTTCCTGCTCATCATCCGGTAATCCGCATGATTGTAAACGACGTTGACGCCAAGCTTAATCATTAATTTGTAGAAAAATTGCGCGCTGAACTTTTTGAACATCGTATCGGTCGTCCGCTTGTTGCGTACGCCGTACACGACCTCGTAGCCCTGCTTGTACTTCTCAATAAACTCGTCGATCACCTTAATATCGTCCTGCAAATCGGCATCGATGGAAATTATGCAATCCGCATATTCCTTCGCCGTCAACAAGCCCGCCAGCAGTGCCCGCTGATGCCCAACGTTACGAGAAAGTTTCAGCCCGCTCACAAAACGGTTGCTCCGGTGGAAGGAATCAATAAGCGACCACGTTTTATCGCGGCTGCCATCATCTACAAGCAGCATTTTGCTCTGCTCGGATACCTTTCTTTCCTTCACCAGCCGTTCCAGCAGCAGGGACATTTGTCTTACCGTTTCCGGCAGCGCTTCTTCCTCGTTATAGCAGGGCATGACAATCGATACAATAGGCAAATCGGACTCATCGCCTCTCATGACTTTTCCCTCGCTCTCTATGATGTTGTCCATTTTCGACAATTAGTATAATAGCATACCTTGGTTAAAGCAAGGTGAAACGGCTGTCGCCATCCTCTGGCGGCACAGCGCGTTTCAGTCCGAGAAATGTAGAGAATGGATGGATAATCATATCCTTTCCTATATTTCACGGTGAAACGGCTGTCGCCGTCCTCTAGCGGCACAGCGCGTTTAAACCGTATTATGCTCCATTTCTTTGAAAAAAAAGCCCTTGCGGCACGAGTAGCTGTCTGCTACCGCTGCCGCAAAGACTGATCTTTGTCTGCATGGGTAATATTACATTTGTTGTGGAGCCGAAACACCTACGAGGCAAAGCGCATTTGCAATGACGGTGCGAATAGCACCAAGCAGCGCAAGGCGTGCTTGAGTCTGTGCCGCGTCTTCGGTAATAACGCGTTCTGCTCTGTAATAGCTGTGGAACTGGGAGGCCAGTTCATATACATAGCGAACGATGCGGTGCGGCGCATACTGCTCCGCTGCTTCCGCCACTTCCTGCGGCAGCTCTCCGAGCTTGCGCAGCAGGTCATATTCGGCTTCCGACGTCAGCTTGCTGAGGTCGATCTGCTCAAGCGGCAGCAGCGCAAGGCTTTGCTCCTGTGCCTGACGGAAAATGCTGCAAATCCGCGCATGCGCATATTGCACATAAAACACCGGATTCTCGTTGGATGTCGAAATCGCGAGATCCATATCAAAATCCAGATGCGAGTCCATGCTGCGCATCGTGAAGAAATAACGAATGGCGTCTACGCCTACCTCATCCATCAAATCCTGCATCGTTACCGCTTTGCCGGTACGCTTGGACATTTTCACCTTTTCGCCGTCCTGGAACAGGCTGACCATCTGGGCAATCAATACGACCAGCTTGCCTGAATCGTTGCCAAGCGCCTCCATCGCCGCTTTAACGCGCGGAATGTAGCCGTGGTGGTCTGCACCCCAGATATTGATCATCCGGTCGTAGCCGCGGCTGTACTTGTCCATATGGTATGCGATGTCGGGCGTCAAATAGGTGTAGGAGCCGTCATTTTTGACGAGCACGCGATTTTTATCATCGCCGAAAGGCATCGTATCGAGCCAGGTTGCGCCTTCTTCCTCGTATACATGACCCTTTTCCTTGAGCACTTCCAGCGCCTGCTCAACCTTGCCGTTCTTGTAAAGCGACGTTTCGCTGTACCAAATATCGAAGCCGACGCGGAAGCGATTAAGATCATGCTTGATCTTGTCCAGCTCGCGCTCCAGGCCGAAGCTGCGGAAAAACTCCAGACGGTCCTCCGTGCTGAGGCTCAGCAGACGATCGCCTTCCTGCTCAGCAAGCAGCCCTCCGAAACCAATAATATCCGCGCCGTGGTAGCCGTCCTCCGGCATCTCCGCTTCCTTGCCCAGCGCCTGCTGGTAGCGCGCTTCAATCGACTTTGCCAGATTGTTCACCTGATTACCGGCGTCGTTAATATAATATTCGCGGGTCACTTCATAGCCCGCATATTCAAGCACGTTGCACAGCGCATCGCCAACCGCCGCACCGCGTGCATGTCCAAGATGAAGGCTGCCCGTTGGGTTAGCGCTGACGAACTCCATCTCCACGCGCTTGCCTGCGCCGATTTGCGTACGCCCGTAGTTGTCCCCGCCTGAGACAACCTCGCCAACAACACTGTACAAATAGCTTTTGTCCATACGGAAGTTAATGAAGCCTGGCCCCGCAATTTCAGCCGATTGGATCGATGCTTTCGCATAGTCGAGATTCGCGATAATCGTTTCGGCGATCATCCGCGGATTTTTCTTCGCCAGCTTAGTCAGCTGCATCGCTGCGTTGGTCGCCAAATCGCCATGTTCTTTATCCTTAGGCACCTCCAGCACGAATGCCGGAAGCTCCTCCCGTGCTGCGAGCCCGCCCGCTACTGCCGCATCGGCAATAGCCGCTTTTACCTGCTCATACAATCGTTCTAATACATTTCCACTCATCGTTACTGTTCCCCCTGAATATGCAGCCGAATATGAAATCGGCCAGATAAATGCTCGTCGATCCACAAATCATACTTCCATTCTATTGTAAAAGGAGGCTCCGCCAGCTCTCCCGCAGCAGCGCCCTCCGCCTGAAGCGCGAGCTGCCCCGTCTCCGTCTCCATTTGAAAAGACGTAAATGGGGACCGATAGCGTCCAGCCCGCTTGCCGCCAATAGCGAAAAGCTGCTCCGAATCTACCGCTCCCCGGCGCGTAATAAGCAGCTCGCCTTGGCGATAGCGAATAAGCGACCTGATTGGCTCCGAATTCGCTTCGCCTTCGACCGTTTCCTCATAGCGGATATAAAGCGAGCGGTCCTTGCGAAACAGTTCTCCGCGGTGCTCACCCACCTGAACAGCGCCATCCTGCCTGCTTTCCAGCTTAATGCTGACGTTCATTCTTTCTGACATGCTCGTGCTCCTGTATTTTCAGTCTTAACGTATGCTTCTACTATATACACGTATCCCTGCAATTTCAACGCTTAAGGGCGATTACTGTTTTTCCAAAAAAGGAATAATGCCGCGCCACGCTTCGATCCGGTCCTCAAGGTTTCGCATTTTCTGCGTCGGAATCGGGCTCGTTGACGGCATCTTGAGCAGCGCGAGCGAGTCAAACGCCGGATGCTCGCGAAAATATTTTCGAAACGTATCGTACGCCTTCGTTCCATTAAATGCAAAGCAGCGCAGCCCCGGATATTGCGCCAGCAGCGCTGGCAGATCATTGGGCTTCTCATCTTTAATGTTCACATCAAGGCTGCCCTCGCGCTCGCAGGATTCAATGACGTCGAACACCGCCAGCCGATGCTCCTGCAAAAAAGCGAGCCGCTTCGCATAATCCTCGTCCGGTGCTCCAGCGTCAAACAACCCATACACCATTCCCCAAAAATAGTTCCGCGGATGACCGTAGAACTGGCGATGCTCCAGCGATTTCACGCTCGGCGCCGTCCCCAGCACCAGCACGCGGGCCCGCTCATCAATGACGGGTGGAAAAGAATAAACACGCTCTGTCATCGCTCTGTCACCCCCTGCCAGCTTTTTTTCTATTATGGCATTTTTGAAGGGAAATATCTCGCACGCAAATAAAGACACGCTAAAAAGAAGTACTACACAAAGTTAGTACTTCTTCAATCCGTATTATTTTTCTAAAATAAAAAGACAAGGAGCTGATCAAATGAGCAAAGCACGCAGCACACTTACCTTATTAGCCGCATGTATGGCACTTTTAACCGTCTATTTTTTAATAACAAAACAACAGCTGTTCGGCTCACAGTGGCTTATTGGGTTTGCAAGCAGCCTAGCAGGCTCGATCATAAGCTTATTCGGCCCATTCCAGGCTAGGAAACAATCTAGTTGGTGCACAGCTATCGCAATGGTCAACTTCCTGCTGCTCAGCTGGTATATTTTTATGTTTTCACCGCTCGCCGTGCTTTTTTTCGGACCCTGAGCTGGGGCAAGCATAGCTTCTCCGCTTCCCCCTCCAATTACCACCAGGCCTTACTTATCCATGCATAAACAGCCCCGCAGCCTCAAACGTTTATTTGCTGACAACCGGCGCTTTCTTAACCATACCCGGAGCCTCAGCCACCGCCTTGCGCTGCATCGCCTGCTGCGCAAGCCCCTTATCGAGCAGCCCCTCCCAGCGGGCAATCACAAACGTCGCGACCGAATAGCCAATAATGTTGACCGTCGTCCGGAAGTTGCCCATAATGCGGTCAGGCGCCAGCATGAGCGCAACCGCAGCCATCGATATAGAGCCTGTGCTTGCCGCAGTAGCGGATAAGGCTACAAATGCCGAGCCCGGAATGCCCGCCATCCCTTTCGAGGTAAGCAATAGCACGCCAAGCAGCACCAGCTGCTCCTTCAAACCGAGATCTACGCCTGTCGCCTGCGCCAAAAACACTACAGCAAGCGAAAGATAGATGGAGGCGCCATCCAAATTAAACGAATAGCCTGTCGGCACAACTAGTCCGACTACAGCGCGGTCACAGCCCGCTTTTTCAAATTTGTTCATGAGCTGTGGCATAACCGCCTCCGTCGAGCCTGTGGCAAAGGCAAATACGATTTCCTCCCGCACCAGCATGATCAGCTTCCATAGGCTAATGCCCACGAACACTCGCATGACAACAGCCAGCAGGAGCAGGAACAGCACACACGCGACCGTCATGGCAAGGAAAAGCTTGCCGAATGCCATCAGCGTCTGAACGCCATATTGGCTGACCATAAAGGCCATCGCGCCAAATGTAGCTAGCGCAGTAAGCTTCATAATATAGCCCATAATTTGAAAGATAACTTTGCTTACATGGTCTAGAAAATCGACTAGAACCTCAGACGTACGGCCGCCGATATGTACAATGGCAAAACCCACGAAGCAGGAAACCAGCAATACCTGCAGCATAGTATTCGTTGAAAATGCCGCTACAGCACTCTCTGGGATAATGTTGAGGAAAAACTCCGAGCCGCTAGGCAAATGGCCGTTTTTCGTCGCCTGCTCAACACCGTCAGTCGATAGCGTTGCCGGATCAATGTTCATGCCAGCGCCGGGATTCATTAGATTCGCAATGACCATCCCGATAATGAGTGCAAGCGTCGTGATAACTTCAAAATAAAGCAGCGTCTTCCCGCCGATCCGCCCTACCGTCTTAATGTTGCCCACCTTGGCGATGCCCAGCACAACAACGACGAAAACGAGCGGTGCAATGACCATTTTAATAAGACGGATAAAGCCGTCCCCGACAGGCTTCAGGGCTACGCCGAACGTAGGCCACAAGTATCCAACCGCAATACCTGCCACAATTGACAGCATAATTTGAAAAAATAGTCCTTTGTAAAATGGCTGACGCGATTTTTTAGTTTGTTCCATCCTTTAATCCCCCTATTATGTTATGTTTCATAACTTATCAAGTATCATTTACTAACATCATTATAAGGGGAATGCAGATTTTTTACATTGTCTATAGTAACCAAAAAGAATGCCTCGTTTTTAGTCATGTTAGATAACAACACATTTTATAACAAACCTTCAACAAACCTACCCCACTTGTCCGCTAGCCTCAGCACAAACGCAACCAGCTTCATACTGTCCAGGTAGAAAAAACTCGCTAACACAATCAAATAGAAAAAAGCCCGCCACAATGGGCGGACTCCTACTCTATTCACTATGCCAAGCGATTGCAATTACACGGGCAGGAGCCCCTGCCCCCAACGGGACAAATGCTCTCCCAGCTCAGCAGGCACCGACTGGAAGACTTAATGCAAGCCGCTGCCAGCTTCCGCTTCCCGATAGATAGCGAGTGCCTTCTGCACAGCATTGCCTTTTACAACATCCACACCATAATAGGTCAGGACAGCTTCAAGCGCGCCGAGAACCTGCAGCACATTTTGCTTGCGGCAGCTATAGCCCATCGTGCCAATCCGCCATATTTTCCCCTTCAATACACCGAACGAGCTGGCAATTTCAATACCGAACTGCTCCAGCAGCATCGCTCGGACTGCTTCACCATCCACACCGTCCGGAATAACGACGCAGGTGACAACAGGCAGCTTGCATGCCGGATCGCCATAGAGCTCCAGTCCCATTCCCTCAATGCCGGAGACGAGCGCACGCTCATTAAGCAGATGGCGGGCAAAACGCGCCTCCAGCCCCTCCTCCAGCAAAATCCGCAGCCCTTCGCGCAGCGCATACAGCATCGATGTCGCTTCCGTGTGATGATTCAGACGCGCTGCACTCCAATAATCCTGAAGCTGGCTGAGGTCAAAATAGTTGCTCCGAATCGTCCGGCCCAGCTGGGGCAGCGGTTCGCCCGGATCACGCAGCCCACGTTCAATACGTTTGCGCTGCATGATATGCCGCTCAATTCGGCTGTTATACGTAATCGGCGCCATGCCCGAAGGGACGGACAAGCATTTCTGCGTTCCGCCAATGACAGCGTCAATACACCAGTTGTCCGTCTCTACCGGAACGCCGCCAATCGTGGCGACCGCATCTACAATGAACAGCACATCCAGCTCCCGGCACGCTCGGCCGATTTCTGCCAGCGGCTGTATGCGCCCCGTCGACGTTTCGCCATGCACCATCGCCACGACAGCAGGCTGCTCGCGTTTAATCGCTCTAATGACCTCATCAGGGTCAAACACCTGACCCCACTCCTGCTCCAAGATCACTAGATTTGCCCCACAGCGCTCGGAAATTTCCGCAAGCAGATGACCGAAGCGGCCATAGATCGGAATCAGTACCTTCATGCCCGGCTCAATGACGCTCGTCAGCACCGCTTCCAGACCGGAGCGCGATGTGCCATCGATCGGGAACGCCCACTCATTTTCCGTCTGGAACAGCTCGCGAAGCATGCCCATCGTTTCATTCATCAGACCTGTAAATTCCGGGTCAAACTGCCCCAAAATCGGATAAGACATCGCCCGAAGCACACGCGGGTCAACCTCTACCGGACCCGGAGTCATAATCGTACGCGGCGTAGGGGATAAATCTTTATATTTTTTCATAGCGAACCCTCTCCATAGGCAAGTTGGTATAAAAGCTCTATCAGCACGGCCGTCCCTTCTGCAAGCTGCAGCGAATCGGTATGCTCAAGCGGCGAATGGCTAACTCCACCACGGCTTGGAACAAAAATCATTGCTGAAGGGCAAATGCTTTGCAGCTCCTGCACATCATGCCCCGCTCCGCTGACCATGCGGCGGTGAGCAATGCCATTTCGCTCGCAAATTTGCTCCACCTGCCTAGTCAGCTGTTCATCCATACCGACCGGAGCCGTATTCATCCAATGCTTAATATGCACCTCAAGCCCCAGGGAGGCGGCGATTTCGCCAAAGCGCTCATGAAATTGGCCGCAAAATAACGTCAGAGCCCGTTCATCCGTATGCCGTACATCAACGGTAAAGGATACTTCCTGCGGTATGACATTCGTTACATTTGGCCGAACCTCCATATAGCCTGTTGTCGCGACTAGCGGAGCCCCTTGCTGAGCAGCGGCATCCAGCAGCCAATCAATCATTTTGCTAGCTCCGCGCATGGCATCCTTGCGCCAAACCATTGGCGTCGTTCCCGCATGGTTGGCTTCGCCCGTCACCGTTACCGTATAGCGCTGCTGGCCTACAATCGCCTCAACCACTCCGATTTGCAGTTGCTCGCGCTCCAGCACAATTCCCTGCTCCACATGAATTTCCACGAAAGCCGCAATGTCGCGCCGTTCAGCTTCGCTCGGCCCATCCACGCCTTTGCCCGCAGCACTTCCCTCAGCGCCGAAGCCCGCCTGCCGCATGGCATCCACCAGCCGCACACCATCCGTATCAGCTACGCTTGCCGCATCCTCCAGCTTAAAGCGGCCCGTCACACTGCCAGAGCCCCAATAAGCGATGGGAAAACGACTGCCTTCCTCTTCACAAAAGGATACAACCTCCAGGCTGCGCCTAGGCGCTCCATAATGCTTTTTCAAATAATCCAGCGCTATAATCCCTGCCGCTATGCCAAACGCGCCATCGTATAGACCGCCGTTTTTGACTGTATCGACATGAGAGCCGGTCAGGATAGAGGGAAGGGCTCCTTCCACCCCCTCCAGCCTGCCATACAAGTTGCCCACCCGATCGAAGGAAGGCATAAGCCCGCTCATACGCATTCGTTCAGCAAGCGCCAGCTGCGCTTCCTTCCATCCTTCAGAATACAACAGCCGTGTCACCCCGCCGCCTTCCTGCTTTCCATAACCGGACAACCATACCAGCAGCTGTTCCAAATCTTCAGCAAGCGACGAAATAAGCACTGCTCGCTCTTTTACCGTTCCCAGTGCGCTGCCACTCATGCTGCCACCTCCTCCTGACGCTAATCCGCTTCCTATCCTCTTCCAATCGCACAGTTTATCTAACATACCTTCATTATAATCACCGGCACACGAGCAAGTCATTGTTCAACTTAACTAATGATATAACTGTTCATTGGTTACATTAACTTATTTTCATTGTTTTTCAGCTATAAAAATGATATATTCGCGTTATCTATTCTCACATGAAGAGAGCGAGGAAGCGGAACCGATGATTTTAGCCGATCTATTGAAAATACCTTCCCTCTCCGGCTCGACGGTGGCTGCCGGGCACGCCGGACTAAACCGTAAGGTCAGCACCGTCAATTTGATGGATGCCCCGGATATCATTCATTATATTAAGCCGCATGAGCTGCTTGTGACGACTGCTTATGCGCTTAAAGATACGCCGCAGGATCTCGTCGCGCTAATCACTTCAATGGCCGCCGTCGGCTGCGCAGGCCTCGGAATCAAAACGAAGCGTTTCCTTGCCGAAATGCCGGAAGCCGCTATCGCCCGAGCGATTGAGCTGCAATTCCCGCTTATTGAATTGTCGCTTGATGTGTCGCTTGGCGATATACTCAATCAATCGCTGGGCTTTATTTTGGAGAAGCAGACCGATGAGCTGCGATACGCACTGGAGAGCCATCGCCACTTTTCCAATATTGTGCTCAAGGGGCAGGGGATTCGTGAAATCGTTCAGGAACTTTCGGCGCTGCTGGGCAGCCCTACGCTGCTGTTTGATTCGAGGCTTACGCTAGTTGCGGCTTCGTCCCATTTTCAGAAAGAGCCGTATTCCCGCATGCTCCCTCAAATCTCCTTGGCAGTAGGCTCGCTGAGCGCACAGGACAAGGAAGCCGTCTTCTGCCTGACTGCCCCTGAGCCCGGCGTCTTCAACCATGTTGCCGTGCATCCGATCAAGACGTATCAGCCGCAAGGCTTTCTCGTCTCACTCCAGCATTCGTACCAGCTCCAGCAGCTTCCGGCGCTCGCTATGGAACAGGCTGCCAACGTCATTAGCTTTGAGCTGCTGAAGACGCAGGCGGTCAAGGAGCGGTCGCGGCGCTACAAAAATGATCTATTTTCGGATTTTGTAGACGGCCTCGTCACCTCCGAGCAGGAAATGCTGCGCCGCAGCAAACGGTATGGCCTGAACGCTGGCACCACTTCCTCCTTGTGTATTGTGGCAAGGCCAGATAGCAGCGCTGATGAACCCACCACCGCCACCACCACCACAGCATCCAAAGCCGTTTTCCAAGCATCATTCAAAGCAAAGCCGTTTGAAGAACAGCAGCTAGCCGACTATGAGGAGCTGTATGACAGCCTGAAGGCCGCTTTCAAGGAGCAGGGGCTGTCCTTTATCATTTTCAGCAAGAAAAGCTGGCTTGTTCTCCTGCTCACCTTCCAGCCCGAGGAAGCACAGACGGTGGCACCAGAGCTGCTGGCTCGAATCAGTGATCAGGTATTCGAAAGCACAGGCATCGCCGTCTCCTTAGGCATTGGCAACCCGGTCAAGAAGCTGACCGACATTCCAGCGACCTACAAGGAAGCGGTTGACGCCTGGGAGACAGCATTCACCAGCCGCAAGCGCCGGTTCGTGCAGTTTTACCATGCCAAGGAGCTGACGGATCTGCTTCGCTTGCTGCCGGCTCAGGAGCTGAGAAAATTTCACAACGACATGTTCAAGGAGCTGAACCGGCTGGAGGACAAAGAGCGCAGCGAGCTGATGCGAACGCTCGTCGTTTACCACAGCAACAACTGCCAGATCGCCGAAACGGCCAAGCAGCTGTTCGTACATCGCAATACCGTCATTTACCGCTTGGAAAAATGCGAGCAGCTTACAGGCCGCAAGCTGCGAAATGACAACGACAATTTGCGCTTCCGTATTGCTTATCTCATCGGCCAAATTTTAGAGCCGCCGGGATCGTAATTTTTTACCAATTTATTGAATATTAACATGGCGACTACTTCTATAAAGAAGGATTCGCACGATTTTTGTCGAATGTTATCCTTCATAAATGTAAGACTTTATAAGCGATAGGCTTATAGAAGCCTTATATTTTCATACGGAGAAGGAGGCGACAGGCTATGGCTGGACCTTATATCTTCATTTTTACCGGTACTAGCGGATCTGGAAGAAAAACGATGGCTCACCGGATTGGCAAGGAACTTGGCATCAAGCATGTCAGCTCTTACACAACACGCCCTCCAAGAGATTCTGAGCCGCCTGACCGCGACTATCATTATATTGAGCAAGAACGCTTTGACCGCATGAACGCAAGCGGCGATTTTATTGAAACCGCCGTTATCCATAAGCATCATTATGGTATCCGCACTCATGAGCTCACTGATTTACTGAGCGAGGGCAAGCATGTGTACATGATTCTCAACAGCGATGGCGCTTCGCTAATCAAGAAGCTGTACGGCGAGCAAGTTGTCCGCATCTTCCTGTACGTAGAAAAACGCACGGTCATTGAGCGGCTGGAGGCGAAGGGACTTCCTGCGGAGGTCATCAACAGCTACATGTCGATTTACACCGAAGAGGTCGTCTACCGCAAGCAATGCGAGCATGTGCTGGAAAATCTCGACCTGAATCGCACGATGATGAAAATTCGCGAGGCGATTCAATCGCATTTATAATCAGAGTTAATTGCATACAAAAGGAGCCGCTTTGCAACAGCAGAGCGGCTCCTTTTGCATGCATAAAAAAAGCCCGCCTGACGATGCAATAACGCTCGTCTAGGCAGGCATTCACAACTTTCTTCTGAGCCTGTTGCTTGCGATTGGCTACTTAATAAAACCAAGCAGCATTTCGCGAATGACCTTCGCAGCAACGATTTGCGTTTGCTCCGTTGGGTCATAAGCAGGCGCTACCTCTACAAGGTCGCAGCCAACAACGTTTACACCGGAAGCTGCGATAGCGTGAACCGCCTCGATCAGCTCTTTTGATGTAATGCCGCCTGCTTCTGCCGTACCTGTGCCCGGCGCTGCCGAAGGATCAAGCACATCGATGTCGATCGTCAAGTAAACCGGACGTCCTGCCAGCTCCGGAAGCACTTTTTTCAAAGGCTCCAGCACCTCGAACGGGTGGAAATTAATGTTCTCGCGGGCATATTGGAACTCCTCGCGGGAGCCCGAACGAATACCGAATTGGTAAATGTTTTTGCCGCCAAGCAGTCCTGCTGCTTTGCGCAGCGGCGTGGAGTGCGACAAAGGCTCGCCTTCATAGCTTTCACGCAGATCCGCATGCGCATCAAAATGAATGATCGCAAGATCCGGATATTTCGCATATACCTCTTGGAAAATCGGCCACGATACGAGATGCTCGCCGCCCATTCCAACTGGCATTTTGCCATCGTTCAGAACGCCACGAACAAATTCGCCGATAATTTCGAGGCTGCGTGCCGCGTTGCCAAATGGCAGCAGCAGGTCGCCTGCGTCGAAGTATTCAATCTCTTCCAGGCTGCGGTCGAGATACGGGCTGTATTCTTCCAGGCCAATCGATACCTCGCGAATGCGCGGAGGACCGAAGCGCGAGCCCGGACGGAAGCTGACGGTAAAATCCATCGGCATGCCGTAGATTACCGCTTTGGAAGCCGCATAATCCTCAGAGCTCAGGATGAAGACGTTGCCGGAATATTTTTGATCGAGTTTCATGAGGGCTTGTCCTCGCTTTCTGTACGTTTGCTTATTTAATCAGGTCTTCCACAAATTTAGGCAGCACGAATGCCGCTTTGTGAAGGCGCGGAGTGTAATATTTCGTATCGATCTCGGCGATCGATGCTTCGTCAACCTCAAGCGGATCGTATTTTTTGCTGCCCAGCGTAAATGTCCACAGGCCGCTTGGATACGTAGGAATGTTCGCACCGTATACACGCACGATTGGAAACACTTCTTTCACATCTTTATTGACGCTTTGGATCAGGTCAGCTTTAAACCACGGATTGTCTGTCTGTGCAACGAAAATGCCATCTTCCTTCAGTGCTTCGTAAATACCTTGATAGAAGCCGCGTGTGAACAGGTTAGCTGCAGGGCCAACTGGCTCTGTGGAGTCAACCATAATGACATCATACGTGTTTTTGTGATCGTGGATATGCATGAAGCCGTCATTCACGATAACTTCTACGCGCGGGTTGTCCAGCTCGCCAGCAATGGTTGGCAAATATTTTTTCGAATATTCGATAACTTTGCCGTCGATGTCAACGAGGACTGCTTTTTTCACCTTAGGGTGTTTCATGATTTCGCGAATAACGCCACCGTCGCCGCCGCCCACAACGAGCACATGCTCAGGGTTCGGGTGCGTGAACAGGATTGGGTGCGCCACCATCTCGTGGTAAACGAACTCATCCTTAACTGTCGTCATAACCATGCCATCCAATACGAGCATCGTTCCGAATTCTTCCGTCTCAATCATATCGAGCTTTTGAAAGTCCGTTTGTTCCGTAACATAAGTTTCTGTAATCTTCGCCGTAATGCCGAAGCTGTCCGTTTGTTTCTCCGTGTACCACAATTCCATAGCGTGATATCCCTTCTTTCCGTCAATGGTTCAATCTGTATTATAGTAGAACGAGGTCAAAAAGCAACCTTTTACACCATATCCGCCCAAAAAATTAACACTCCGCTAACATAGGATGAATATAGCCTCCCTGCTTTTTCCATACTAAAGAGGAATGATCGTTCATCCGAAGGGAGCACGCTCCATGAACAAGCACAAAATCAAGCCCGTCAAGCCGTCCTTAAGACGCAAGCTTTCCGCGTTTTCTGAGCGGTTTTTCCCTAGACTCCACCAGCGGCCAAGCATGAACCGAATGAGGCGCCCACAAGCGGCCCAAGCATCCGCACAGCAAGCATCCCGGCAGCAAACGCCTGGCATGGTCCAGCAGCCTACGGCCTTTCATCGATTTAAAAAATGGACGGGGCGAATCGCCGCGCTGTTTCTGCTGCTGACCGCCTGCCTTGTCGGCGCTCTGTTGTATTTAAGCATGCAGTCGCTGCCCGCAGCATCCATTAGCCAAACCTCTCAAATGCTCGACCTGCATGGTCAGGTTATCGATACATTCCATACTGGCGAAAATCGCCGTTCGGTTCCGCTCGATCAAATTTCCCCCAATCTGGTGAAGGCGACCATCGCTATTGAAGACAGGCGCTTCTACGACCACCCCGGCTTCGATATTAAAGGATTGGGGCGCGCCATTGTAGCAAATACCGTTTCGTTATCAGCCAAGCAAGGGGCCAGCACGCTGACGCAGCAGCTCGCCCGCAATTTGTATTTGACGCATGAGAAAACGTGGCAGCGCAAATTCAAGGAAGCGATCTACACCATGCAGCTGGAGATGCATTATTCCAAGGATGAAATTTTGAGCCTTTATTTGAACCAAATTTATTACGGCCATGGCGCTTATGGCATTGAGGCGGCAGCTTCGCTCTATTTTAATAAGAAAGCATCGGAATTGACGCTCGCCGAAAGCGCCATGCTGGCGGGCATTCCGAAGGGACCCAAATATTATTCCCCGTACATGGATATGAAAAACGCCAAGGACAGGCAGCTTACCATTTTGTCCATTATGGCGGAGGATGGCGTGATTTCGAGGTCGGAGGCGGATAAGGCTTATGAAGAGCTGCTGCAATTTCAGCCTCTTGGAGCCGGCAACCAGAGCGGATTCGCGCCGTATTTTCGCGACTATGTGAAGTATTTGGCCGTGGACAAGCTCGGCATCAACGAACAGCTGCTGAACGAGGGCGGAATTACGATTTATACAACCCTTGATCCTGTGGCGCAAAATGCTGCCGAAACCGCCATCGACAAGGAATTGTCAGGCAGCGAAGGGCAGCAGGCAGCGCTCATCTCGCTCGATCCGCGCAATGGCTACATTAAAGCGATGGTTGGCGGGCGCGATTACAAAAATAATCAATTTAATCGTGTATTTGCCGATACACGCCAGCCCGGCTCTTCGTTCAAGCCGATTGTTTATTTGACCGCGCTCCAAAGCGGCCTCTTAACGCCTGCTTCACGATTCAAGAGCGAGCCCACTTCCTTCATCTACGATGAGGGACGCAAAGTATATAAGCCCAGCAATTACAATGACAAGTACACCAACGACTTTATTACGATGCGGCAAGCGATTGCCAGCTCCGATAACATTTACGCTGTAGATACCATTATGACGGTTGGCGCGGACAAAGTAATTGAGACGGCGCGCAAGCTGGGCATTACGAGCCCCATGAGCCCGCTGCCTTCACTCGCTCTGGGCACCTTCCCGGTCAGCCCTTACCAGATGGCCTCCGCTTTCGCTGTGCTGGCGAACGGAGGCAAGCGGGTAGAGCCGATCGCCATCATGCGAATCGAGGATCGCAGCGGACATATTTTATATGAAGCGAAGCAGCAGGCCCAGCAGATTGTTGATCCCGCAAATGCGTTCGTATTGACCAGCCTGATGGAAAGCGTCTTCGAGAGCGGAGGCACCGGAAATCGCGTGGCCGCCATGATCAAACGGCCCGTTGCCGGCAAAACGGGAACGACTGCTAATGATGCTTGGCTGGTTGGCTATACGCCAGAGCTTGCTACCGCGGTGTGGACAGGCTTTGACAAAGGCCGCAAGCTGACCGTGGCCGAAGCGCACCACGCAGCGCCGATTTTCGCAGCCTATACGGAGCAGGCGCTATCAGCGGTTCCGCCAAAAATTTTCCCAATACCCGCAGATGTCGTCAGCGTCTACGTCGATCCAGTCAGCGGCAGAGTTGCAGAAGCCACCTGTTCGGGGAAACAGCTCGAATATTTCGTCAAAGGCACTGAGCCTGTTGAAGTGTGCGGCGAAGCCTCTGGCGATCCCGGCGACTCCTCCGTTCAGGGAACAGATGAGAGCAAAACAGCCGAAGAACGAAAACCATGGTGGAATGATTTGAAACGCTGGTGGCAGCACAACTAAGACAAAAACCTAAAAGTAAAGCTACTTCACCTAATTTTGTCGAAAATTTGATCAAATCGTGAATTTTCTTTGAACAAATTGCATAAAGTGTGTTATAATGAGTTCAAGAAAGCACTTACAAGTAAACGGGGTGTTTATAATGACAACGAAAACAGCAACAATCAGCGACGTTAAATCAGCAACTGCAGCTAGTGTGAAACGTTTGGTAACCGCAATGACGATCATCGCTTGGACCGTTCTCTCTATAGGCGTAGTCCTTTGCTTAATAAATCTCAGCCACTTCAGCGACAAGAACGTTTGGCTTATGGTCGGGCTCGGATTTATGGTCGGCAGTGTATTTATTTACACAATCGGCACTGCAATTGGCCTTGTTCATGCAAGACGGGCGCAGGCTGAAGAACACAAGTAACCGTATTGAAGCAGCACCACAATGGAGAAAGCACAATTTAAAGTCTCACCGTCGAATTGACAGTGGGGCTTTTTATTTTTTTCAGCCTATTTAATGTAGCTACAATTATGACGATAGGATTCATGTGAAGGGACAAGCCTTAGCCCGCGCAAACCGCTAAAGGACGGTGACAGCCGCTTCATCTTAGATAAAGTCACGTTTTTCTGAGAGCCAGTGAATGACAATTGTCGAACTAGTGAACTTTCTATTACGAAAAAAAGACGAATTGTTGACGTAATTGTTAAGTCAGCAGTTATTCTCCGTAACTTCTGCTAATGTTAAGGCTAAGAGTATATCCAAGGAGTTGAACCATTTGAGACGTTATATTCGTGTATTGACACCCCTGCTCATCATGCTGATGGCCGTTCTTCTCTCTGGCTGCGGCGAGCAGTATCTGGTGCTCGATCCAAAAGGACCGATTGGCGAAAGCCAGAAGGATTTGATTTATTTTTCGACGATCCTCTGTCTAGTTATTGTCGTGCCCGTTCTGATTTTGACCGGCTTCATTGTATGGCGCTATCGCGACAAAAAGGGCAACAACGCTCCCTACCAGCCAAACTGGAATCACAGCACGAAGCTGGAGATTATTTGGTGGAGCATTCCAATCGTAATTATCGCTATTCTGGCGATCGTGACGGTGAAGTATACGTACGAGTTGGAGCCATCCAAACCAATTGTTTCTGCTAAAGCACCGGTAACGATTGAAGTAACCTCATTGGATTGGAAATGGCTGTTCACTTACCCCGAAGAGGGCATATCTACAGTCAACTATCTTCAAATACCAGAGGGCACTCCGATTCAATTCAGACTGACTTCTGATACGGCGATGAATTCGTTCTGGATTCCACAGCTGGGCGGCCAAATTTATACGATGTCCGGCATGGCCATGACCCTTTATCTGCAGGCAGATGAAATCGGCAATTATTATGGCTCGGGCGCCAACTTCACTGGGGAGCATTTTGCGCAAATGACCTTTAATGTGAAGGCAACTTCCGAGGATGATTATAAGGCATGGGTTCAAGAGGTGAAAACAACTGCTCCCGCTCTGACGCAAGAAGGCTTCGAGAAGCTGACTGAGCCAAGCGTTGAGACTGTACAATCGTTCTCCTCCTTCCCTGAAGGATTGTTCCAGAAAGTCGTGATGCAATATATTGGCGAAGGCGGCTCTTCCCATCATCATGGCGGCTCCGCAGCTACAGAAGAAGACTCAAGCAAGGATCACGAGGATATGGATATGAGTGATATGGACATGAAAGATATGGACGGTATGGATATGAATCATGACCAAGAATCTTCAACGAACGAGCATTCACATTAAACACAAGACGAAAGGAGACGCCGCATGTTTCAGAATCTAATCGATTTCCTGCTCAATGATTTTTTCATCACTGGCGACCCGCTCATTCTTGGAGCACAGGTATCCATCGGCTTGTCCATGGTTGCCGTCGTATTCGCCTTGTCGTATTTCAAAAAATGGCGCTGGCTATGGACGGAATGGCTGACCACCGTCGATCATAAACGGATCGGGATTATGTATATTATCGCGTCGATTCTCATGCTTTTCCGTGGTGGCGTCGATGCCCTGCTGATGCGGGTGCAGCTCGCAGTACCGCAGGTAGAGTTCCTCCACGCCGATCACTATAATGCAATTTTTACAACGCACGGCGTAATTATGATTTTATTTATGGCGATGCCGCTTATGTTCGGCTTATTCAATATCGTTGTGCCGCTGCAAATCGGCGCACGCGACGTCGCTTATCCGTTCCTAAACTCGCTCAGCTTTTGGATGTTTTTCTTTGGCGCCATGCTGTTTAACGTTTCCTTCGTTATCGGCGGTTCGCCGGATGCAGGCTGGCTGGCCTATCCACCGCTCTCTGAGCTGTCAGGAAGCCCAGGTCTAGGACAGGATTTCTATATTTGGGGCATTCAGATTTCCGGTATCGGCTCCTTGGCCACCGGTATTAACTTTGTCGTAACGATTCTGAAAATGCGCGCACCAGGCATGAAGCTGATGAAAATGCCGATGTTTGTCTGGTCCGTCCTTTCATCATGTATTACGATTATGTTCGCTTTCCCAATCTTGACCGTTACACTGTTCCTGCTGTTCATTGACCGTTACTTCGGCGCTCACTTCTTTACGCTCGATGGCGGCGGTAATCCGATGATGTACATCAACCTCATCTGGATGTGGGGACATCCCGAAGTTTATATCGTTATTTTGCCAGCTTTCGGTATTTTCTCCGAGGTCGTTTCGGCTTTCTCGAAGAAAAAGCTGTTTGGCTACAAATCCATGGTATTCGCCCTCATGTCGATCAGCTTCTTCTCGTTCTTCACATGGGCGCATCACTTCTTCACCATGGGCTCCGGCGCCAACGTCAATGCCTTTTTCGCTGTAACGACGATGCTTATTGCGATTCCTACAGGCGTTAAAGTATTTAACTGGCTGTTTACGATGTTCCGAGGCAAGCTGACGTTCCCAACGCCAATGCTTTGGACGATCGCGTTTATTCCTTGCTTTGTCGTCGGCGGTATGACTGGGGTTATGCTTTCCGTCGCCCCTGCTGACTTCCAGTTCCACAACAGTTACTTCCTGATTGCTCACTTCCACCAAGTGCTGATCGGGGGCGTCGTATTCGGTTACTTCGCCGGACTTTACTACTGGTGGCCGAAAATGTTCGGATTCAAGCTGCATGAAGGCCTTGGAAAATGGGCATTCTGGCTGTGGAACATCGGTTTCTACGTTTGTTTCATGCCGCAGTACGCGCTTGGCCTGATGGGCATGACCCGTCGTTTCAACGAATACAACTTTGATATGGGCTGGCAGCCGCTTAACGTCGTTTCCACTGTCGGCGCGTTTATTATGGGTCTGGCGTTCCTGTTCCAAGTATGGCAAATCGCGCACAGCATTAAGTTTTACAAAAAAGAGCCAAACGGCGATTCATGGGATGGCCGTACGCTGGAATGGTCGATTCCATCTCCTGCACCGCTTTATAACTTTGCAAGAGTTCCGGTTGTAGAAACAGAGGATGCTTGGTGGGAAGAGAAGCAGCGTCTGGCAAATGGCGGAAAGCCTAAGCCGCTTGCTCCTCTTGAACCGATTCATATGCCGAAAAACTCTGCCATTCCATTTTTGATATCCGTTTCCTTCTTCGTTATGGGCTTCGGGTTCGTCTGGGATTGGAAATGGATGATTATACCTGGCGCAATCGGCATTGCCATTTGCATGCTGGCACGTTCCTTCAGCTACGATACCGACTACTACATTCCTGTAGATGAGATCGAGCGGACGGAAGCCGCATTAGGAGGGACAAAATAATGGCACAAGCAGTAACCGGTCATGACAAGCACGGCCATGGCGGCCACGGTCATCATGACGAGCACCATGAGCATGAACATGAATCACTCAAAACATTCGGCTTCTGGATGTTTCTGATTACCGACGTTATTTTGTTCGGTACGCTATTTGCAACATTTGTCGTTCTTCGATTCAGCACGGATGGCGGCCCTACGGCCGCCGAGATGTTCAAGATGCCTGGCGTCATCGCCGAGACATTCATCTTGCTCACAAGTAGCTTCACAAGCGGTATCGCTGTGCTTCAAATGCACAAAGGCAATAAGAAGGGCCTCATTGGCTGGCTCGCTGTTACCGCGGTTCTCGGTCTTGCCTTCATCTATTTGGAGGTTAGCGAGTTTATCGAGCTGGTACACGAAGGCGTAACAATTGGCACTAGCGCTTACTGGTCAGCCTTCTTTACACTCGTCGGTACACACGGACTTCACGTATCGGTCGGTATTGTATGGATGACGGCGCTGATGATTCAGCTGTACCGTCGCGGCATTACGCCAGTTACACAGCGCAAGGTTAATATTATTAGCTTGTACTGGCACTTTTTGGACGTCGTATGGATTTTCGTCCTTACGGTCGTCTATCTGATGGGGGTGATGTAGCATGGATAACCACAACTCGCATTCCCCGTCTCATGAAACACATGGTTCCATGAAATCCTATGTCATCGGGTTTGTATTGTCGATTATTTTGACCATTATCCCGATTGTCATTGTCATGAACGGTATGCTAAGCAAGCAGCTGACGGTAATCGTCATTCTGATTATGGCCGCTTTGCAGTTCGTCGTTCAATTGTTATTCTTCATGCATTTAAGAGACGAGGAAAAGCCGCGTTACAATACGATGGCACTCATATTCGGGCTCGTCATCTTGCTCACCATCGTTGCAGGCTCCATTTGGATTATGGCCTACAACGTAGTAGGTTAACTTACGCATAACAGCAAGAACCTCCGCTGGCGCTCCTTGGACGCTGGCGGAGGTTCTTGCTGTTTCGCTTTATTTTCCAATTCAGCTATAGTACACTTGGAATAGCTTTTAACCCGATCAGACTGCAGCTAATGCTGCGTCTCCACATTATTTTTAGGAGGAACCATTTACATGTTGAAAATGAAAAGCACTAAAAAAGCTTTTTCGCTGCTAGTGCTTCTGGTAGCTATGATGCTTGTTATATCCGCTTGTGGTGCAGGTAGCACTGCGGGCAGCAATTCCAGCTCAGGAGCCGCTGGAACGGCAGCAAACGCGTCCAGCGAGTCTTCCGCGCCCGCTGCATCGGCCGAGCCATCACCAGACTCGGCGGCCAATCTTCTTGATTCGGACAAGCATCCACTCGTAACGATTCAAATGAGCAATGACACCATTATTAAAGTTGAGCTGTACCCGGAGATTGCGCCGAATACGGTTAACAATTTTATAGCACTCGTCCAAAAAGGCTATTATGACGGGTTGATTTTTCACCGTGTCATTCAAGGGTTCATGATTCAAGGCGGCGACCCAGACGGGACAGGCGCTGGCGGCCCTGGCTACTCCATTCCAGGGGAATTCACATCAAATGGCTTTCAAAATGATTTAAAGCATACACGCGGTGTAATCTCAATGGCCAGAACGGGTGAACCAAACTCCGCCGGCTCGCAGTTTTTCATTATGGTAGCGGATGCGCCAACGCTTGATAACCAGTACGCTTCCTTCGGGGCCGTCATTGAAGGCATGGATGCCGTTGATGAAATCGTCAACCAGCCAACGAACAGCCAAGATCGCCCGAATGAGCCGCTTGCGATGACGAAAGTGACCGTCGACTTGAAGGGCATGACATTCGAGGAGCCGGAGCAAACAAAGTAGGATATGATAGTTGCATTTGATCTGCATGGCAACAAGGAAAGAGGCTAGCGCCGGGCGCTAGCCTCTTTATTTATCCCAACAGAGTCGCCTTCAACCAGCGTCACATAAATTCGCTCGTTCTCGACCGGCTCTCCGGCTATGATTTTCAGCAGCTGCTCAGATGCAAGCGCTCCCCATTTATGCTTGGAATAATCAATCGTAGCCAGCTTTGGCTGCATATACGACGCCAGCTCCACATTGTCAAAACCGATAATATGAATATGCTCCCCTACAACATAGTCTGTCAGGGATACATAGTTGTGTACGCCAATCGCCATCTCATCGTTCATGCAAAAAACAGCAGCTGGCTCCGTATACTCAGCCAATATTCTTTTAGCCGCCTCCTCGCCGGATTCCTTGCGGAAGCTGCCTTCAATCGCTTTAAACGTTAAGTCATCGCAGCGCTCCACCGCCTGCTTGACCGCCTGCAGCCGCTGACCTGCATCATAGGACTCATCCGGACCCATTATGGCATAGATTTTCCGAAAGCCCCGATCCAGCAAATGCTCCATCGCAAGCGTAGCTCCTGCCTTGTTATCAAGCAGCACCTGATTGATGTTCGGGTGGTTCAGCTCGCGGTCGAGCACGACTACTTTATGCCCCAGCGCCGCATACCGCAGCAGCTCATCGCTATCGAACGTGGCATCGAGCACAATTGCCCCATCAATCATCCGCTCAGGAAGCATGCGATGCGAACGTTTGCCGCTGCATACGATCATATCATAGCCTTTGCGGTGCAGCATTTCATTCACCCCTTGCAGCAAATCCCCGTAAAAGGCCCCACTGAAGTCGGTCAAATATACGCCAATAATTTTAGTCTCACGCGTCTTAAGCGTTCGGGCAGCTGCGTTCGGCACGTAGTTCAACTCTTTGGCTATAGCTAAAATTTTGGCGCATGTCTCCGATGTCACCTTTGGGCTGCCATTCAGCGCGTAGGAAACTGTCGATATCGAGACACCAGCCTTCTTAGCGATATCTTTAATACTGACCACTGCACTCTCTCCAATCTGTTACTTCGAGCGTAAACGGCTGTCGCTACCTTCGGTAGCAAAGCACGTTTCGCGTAGAAATGTAAGCCTGATAATAAGAGTTATCCCTTATTATTCTTAGATTTCAAGCGTAAACGGCTGTCGCTACCTTCGGTAGCAAAGCACGTTTCGCGTAGAAATGTAAGCCTAATAATAAGAGTTACCCCTTATTATTCTTAGATTTCGAGCGTAAACGGCTTTTCCATTCAAATGGAAAAGCTCGTTTCGCGTAGAAATGTAAGCCTAAATCATATAAAAGCCTATTAAAGGCATATAAACTTATAAACACTTATATTTTAAATTATTCCTGATTAATTAACTATATCATAACAGGCTAAAGTTGGATCGCCTTATGTGCATACGGCGATCCAAAACGAATCGCCGTACACCATTCCTTACATGAAAATGTCGATAATCGTGTTTTCGCCAGACTGATCCTGCTTCAGCAGCTGCGGGGAAATTTCTAATCCGCCTGTACGATAACGATTGGAGCCGAATTCAGCTTCCATTTCATTTCCATTTATTTTCACGCTTTTCACGGTCGTATTGCCATCGCCCTTCAAATGGTAGACGAAGGTAATCGGAATGCCCTGATATTCGAAATCGAATCGCAGGCCATTGAGCGACTGCGGCAGCACCGGATCAACAATCAGCTTGCCTTGCACTTGGCGAATACCAAGCACATTGGCTACGAGCTGGTTCATATAAATTCCCGGCCCGCTGGAATAAATTCTCCAGCCGCCTTTAACCGGAGCAGAGCCGTCACGCAGCTCCGCGAAACGCTCCTGCGCCTCGTAACGCGTATTAAACTTGCCGTCCGAGCTGCTGAAATATGAATTGCTTTGGCGAAGCTCCGCATTAGGGACAGCGTCCTTCAAGCCGACAGGGTTAATGATCGCAAGTCCATTCCATGCTTCATCTACCTTGCCGAGCTTAGCCATCGCTTCTACGTAGCGGATATGGGCATGTACATATTGCAGCCCTACCTCGCGGCCAAAGTTCGCCGCCTGCTCAGCACGCTTGAAATGCGTGCTGACACCGCCGGTATATTTCGCTGGACGGTTCATCAGCCGCACGCCATCCGGACAATATAACTCTCGCTTAATGAGATCATAATGCGCCTCGGCCTGCTCAGCCGTAAGCAGCTCGGCAATCATGCTGCGGGTCATCGGAAGCAGGCGGTATTGTATGCCTGTCACCGCATCCGATGGATGCAGCATCAGCTCCGCTTGCTCTGGCTGCTCCATATACAAGAAGCCCGGAATGACGTCGGTTTGCAGCATGTAACGATTGAAGTCTGCTTTAATGCCCTCGCTCAGTGTGCCAAGCTCTGCTGCCCACTCTTTATTGTTCGCTTGCATGGCCGCAGACAAATGCGTAAACACCTGATAAGTAAGCGCCACTGTCCAGCTGCTCACCATATATTGCTTAAGCTGGGCGTTGGCAGGCTGCAGCGTGTCATCCCAATCCCCATCGCCATAGGAGGACAAATGGGTATCATGCAGGAAATGCCCCTTAATATAGGCAATTTCCTTCTGCGCATGTTCAAGCAGCGATGCCGTGTGCGACGTGAAAGCAAAGCCTTCTTTCGTCGTATAAGGAATCTGCTCCTCCAGCACAGAATAATCCTGCGTCGCTGTCAAATAGTCGCTGAGCACCTTGAGCGGCCATACGATAATATCGCCATGGCTTTCTTCCTGCTGCACGTTCACGTAGTTGTCGAACATAAACCATTGCGGCCAATTGCCGTCTTCCTCATATTGATGGGAAAAGACCGTCAGCAATATTTCACGAACCGCACCGTAATTTTGCATCGCCATAAAATATTCGGTCGGCCCTTGGCAAACATCCCGCGTTCCCCAAGCAGCGCCGCCATATTGCTCCAAGCCGTGCGGTACCGAATAATGGACAAGCATATTGTGCGTGTACCACCATGCCAGCGTATTAAACTTGTCCACATCAGCGGTATTGCCGCCTTTTTGCGTTAGCTGGAACCCATTCATAACCTGCTTGTAAAAAGCACGATAGGCCTGTGCCTGTGCTTCCGCATCCTCTACGCTAGCGGATTTCGCTGGAAGCTCTTCACCTTGCAGCAAGCCTTGCACGGTTAATGACCACTCGCTGCTAGCCCCGAGCTCCAGAACGACCAGCGATGCGCCGCCTGACTCCATTCCCGTTACGAGCTTTTGCTCATCCGCAACAGTCATTTCCGCTCCATCCACACGCAGTCGGTAGCGAAGCTTCGAATATACACCTGAGCTTAGTGCCGCCGAATCGGCCGTAAATTCTAGACCATCCTGATGCTCGCTCATATGATACGGCAAAATATATTCATTATCATTCATGGACACTTGGTTCGTGACCAGATAACGGTGCTTCCTTCCGCTTGTCGAACGGACATGCATCCGAACTTCCGGCGTATCTACAGTTGTATAATTTGTAATGATGATGAGATCATCTGACGTTTTGTAATACCATTTTGCAAAATTAAAGCCCATTTCAAACATCGACGGCATCGTAAGCAGACGATATACGCCATCCAACTCTACATAAATGCGTTGTCCCGACGTTTTCGGCACATTCAGCGCATTGCGGGCATTCGTCACCCATTTGTGGAACGTTGTGTTGCCTACAACCAGCTGCGAGTTGAACAGACCGTACATATATGAGGTTGTCGTCAGCACATGTGTGTTCAAGCGGTCATTGCCGCCCGTCATCAGAATATGGCCATGCGGACGCTCGACCAGCAGCTCTTTTTCCTTTAATACAACGTGCTCATGGGTCGCAGTGAAAAAAGAAAGCAGAGACTCTCCCGCATACTCCTCCTGCGAGCGTTCAGGAAACAAGCCATTAATCTCTTCCGCCGTCATCGATACGGTTTGCAAAGGAGAGCCAATAGCCGCCGCTTTGCGCACCGGATTTGCCTCTTGCGATTGTAAAGCAGGCGCAGCAGATACCTGCTCCCACGCTTGCTGCACTTCAGCCGTAAAGGCTAGCGAGGTTACCGCCTCCGCATGATTTTCCTTAAATAAGCCGTAAAAAACAACATTCAGCTCGCCGTCCAGCTTGGCAAGTGGCGCTTGCAGAGCCGTGTAGGCAAATTCATATTGGTAAACCTCATTAGCCAGCGATGGCTTCATTAAGGCTTCAGCCATATCCGTTTCCTTATAGCTTAGGCCATAGAACTGGAAGCCGTCTGTCGAATAGCCAGCTGCGCCTGTCCATGCTCCTTGCTGCAAATAAGGGAAGCTTCCGCGCTGCGGCATATTTTGGCGGGAACAAACGACATAACCGCGCTGCTCATCCTCAAATACAGAATGGTCAATATATTGCGATTGATAAGCTTCATTGCTGCGAACAGCGGCTTGGTCAGCAAGCCCGATGTCTTGACCATAGATGACATCGACCATCTCGCCATTGCCGACTACCAACACATCCCAAAACCATACGCCTGCTTCCGATAGTAGAAAACGTACCTGGTAACGAACGCCTTCTGCTTCTCCCGCCCATACAACTTGACTTGCACTATAGGAGACATGGCTATTCGAGCGCACGCCAAGCAAAGGAACGGCTACAATGCCAGATTCACGGTGCAAACGCAAATATATATTATTTAGTGAACCGTCTACCGCATTGGATAGAAGTTGATTAATCATGGTGTCGTTATGGGTAATTTGATAAAGATCGCCGCTGCTGAGAAAGGTGAACGATAGTTGTCCGGCCTCTACTTGAAAGCTGCTTCTGCTTGCTGCTGTCATGGTCATCACTCACTTTCCTGACTTTTTTAAAATATAAGAATTTATAAGTTTCACCCTTATAATCAGCTTATATTTCACCGCGAAACGGTAGCATTGCCGCCAGAGGACGGCTTCAGTCGTTTACGCTTGCTTATTTGTATACATAGGCTTTCAACAATAAACGCATAATAAACAGCTGATACTTGCGAAGTTGATGCAGATTGACGGCATTTGCCGAAATCAATCGAAACGTTTCTATTTTACAACTAAAAGGATTATAGAACGTTTTCATCCTTCCGTCAATTGCCTCCATTACCCGAATACCAAGTAGGTGAAACGTTTCTATTATCATTTTAACGCTTCAGAAGCAAATTTCAATAGCCAAAAAAAATGTGTTGAATACGATTACATTCTGTTTTATAATGACATCGAAACGTTTCTATGATCACTGGCATCTCATGATGCATTCGCGTATAATCTAAAATCGAAACGTTTCTATGTTTCATCAGGCTTATAAACTAAGGGGAGCTTTTCAGGAATATGGGAGAGGAGGCATGTCGCTTAAGGCATATGTTCAGAGGGAAGCCAGCTGCTTAACTGCCAGCGCCATTGCATAAACCGGCAACAATAGAGTCATCATTTACTTAAGCTACTGCACCTTAAAATCACAGCTTCTTAAAGAGAGGAAGATTGGAATGTTTAATAAATCCGTTAAAACTGCACTTATTAGTACAATGCTGCTTTCAGGTATTTTGACAGCTTGCTCTACATCCAATAATACAAATACAACAGGCGAGGCTGCTACTGGCGATCAGCCCGTTACCATTAAAGTTTGGGGTATGGGTGACCAAGAACAGACGCTCAAAACCATTTCCGAGCAATTCGAATCAGACAATCCGAACATTAAAGTCGATGTACAGGTTATCCCTTGGGGCTCGGCGCATGACAAGCTGCTGACAGCTGTTGCTTCCAAATCCGGTCCTGACGTGCTGCAAATGGGTACTTCTTGGATGCCGGAATTCGCAAATGCGGGCGCTTTGCTTGATTTGACGCCTTACATCGACCAATATCCTGAATTTAAACCTGAGAACTTTTTCGAGGGTATCGTAAATACAACGCAATTTGACGGCAAAACGTTCGGTATTCCTTGGTATGCTGAAACTCGCGTCCTGTTCTACCGCACCGACCTGCTGAAAGAAGTAGGCTATGACAAAGCGCCTGCTACTTGGGATGAGCTGAAGGATGCGGCAACGAAATTGACTGCGCGTGGCGAAGGCAAATACGGTATTGACCTCGTTCCAGGCGAGCCAACTCTGGGCATTATGTTTGCCCGCCAGAACGGTTCCAAGATTTTTGATGAGCAAAATAAACCTTTGTTCAATCAGCCGGAATTTGTTGACGCTGTAAAATATGTAGGCAGCTTCTATCAAGAGAAGCTTTCTCCTGTAGATCTCGGCATTGATGCTGTTCAAGGCTTTGCTGGCGACGGTGTTATCCCGATGTTCATCAGCGGACCTTGGATGATCAAGCCGATTAAAGAGCAAGCGCCAGATATCGAGGGTAAATGGGCAACCGCTGTTCTTCCATCCGGTTCGGTGAACAACAACTCGATTCTCGGCGGCTCAGATCTGACTGTATTCAAATACAGCAAAAATCAAGAAGCGGCAGTGAAGTTTATTGCCTACATGAGCAAGCCAGAAGTTCAGTTGAAATGGAAAGAGCTGTCCGATGCGCTTCCAGCTGTACAAAGCGTATGGCAAGATGCTTCTATGACTGCTGATCCTAACCTTCAAGTCATTGGGGAGCAGCTCAAGCATGCTGAAGCAACACCAGCTCTTACGGCTTATGACCAAATTTCGCAAAAATATGTAGCTCGCTTTGAGCAAATTTATCGCGCTAACGCTGACGTGCAGACGCAAATGGATGCTTTGAACGTTGAAGCTGAGAAATTAATTAAATAATCTTTTAGCCGGCAGCTGCTTTTGTATAGGGCTGTCGGTTATCCCTATTATTGTCCATTTGCGCAAAAGCGTAAATTTAAAGGATGTGACTTAGCCGATGAAAGGCATATTGAATAATAAAACACCTTATTTCTTTATAGCGCCAACGTTGATTTTGCTCGCTATGTTCTCCCTGCTGCCTATCGTTATTGCACTCGTCATCAGCTTCACCGATATGGATCTCGCCGGCCTTGCCGATTTTTCCAACATTTCATTTGTAGGTATGCAAAACTACTTGGACGTATTGACTGATCCGTTATTTGTTCAAGCGATTACCAATACGCTTTATTATGTCATTATTGGCGTTCCTTCGGTTATCGCCTTGTCGCTTGCGATTGCACTGCTGATTAACTTCGGCAGATCAAAAGTGTTTACGACGTTCCGCGTCATTTATTATTTGCCGTCCGTGACCAACGTCGTTGCAGTTGCGGTCGTATGGACTTATTTGTACAACCCATCGCTTGGCTTGTTCAACTATTTGCTGAACCTTGTGCATCTTCCCGATGTCCAGTGGCTCCAGCACCCGATTATAGCTAAAATCTCGCTGATCATTCTTGCCTTATGGCGGGCGATCGGACTGAATATGCTTATTTTTATTGCCGCTATCAAGGGCATTCCACGCTCTTATTACGAGGCTGCACAAATTGACGGAGCCAGCAGCTGGCAGCAAATGCGGACGATTACACTTCCGCTGCTGCGTTATGCTATTTTCTTCGTATCCATCACCACGATGATTGGCTGGATTCAATTTTTTGAAGAGCCGCTCATTATGACTAAAGGCGGACCGCTTAACGGCACGATGTCCGTAGCCTTGTTCATTTACAACAACGGCTTCCAATACAGCAAATTCGGATATGCTGCGGCAGGATCCTTTATACTATTTATTTCGATCATTATCATTACGCTTATTCAATTCAAGTTCCAGAACAAGGAAACAGATGTTTAAAGAAAGGAGAGGGGAATAATTATGGCACCGAAAACAAAAAGCGGCACAGCCCTTCAATGGCTGCTCGGCATTTTGCTGACTGGCGGCGGGATAGTAATGATGCTTCCGTTCGCATGGATGATTATGTCGGCGTTCAAGACGGAGAGCGAGGTCAAGCAGCTGCCTCCAACCCTATGGCCGAAAAATATTACGTTCGAAAACTTCAGCAATTTGTTCGTCAATATGCATTTTGGCACGTATTTGAGCAACACGCTGCTGATTGTCTTTTTCTCCTTTATCGGCTTGTTCCTAAATGCGATGGCTGGTTATGCTTTCGCCAAGTTCAAGTTCAAAGGCAAGGATAAGCTGTTCTATCTCGTACTCGCAACGATGATGATTCCCGGCCAGGTAACGATGATTCCTGTCTACCTGCTGCTTAATGAAATGCATCTGACCAATACGATGGTAGGTATCGTGCTTCCGGGCTTCGTTGGCGCATTCGGCATTTTTCTATTCCGCCAATTTATGTCCACGATTCCCGACGAGCTGCTGGAAGCAACTCGCTTGGACGGAGCTAGCGAAATTCGCACCTTCTTCCAAATCGTGCTTCCGATCTCTAAAGCTATTCTGGCCATTCAAGGCATTCTGACGTTTATCGGCGGCTGGAACAGCTTCCTGTGGCCGCTTATTATTGCCAATGACGAGAAGCTGTACACGCTGTCCGTCGGACTCGCTTTGCTCAAGGGCGAGCATGGCAGCAACTATGCTTTGCAAATGGCAGGCTCCACGTTCATGGTACTGCCAGTTGTCATCGTCTTTATTTTCTTCCAGAAGCAAATTATTGAGAATTATTCGATTTCCGGCATTAAATAAACGCTGGGTCAAGGAGGTTCCATCGCAATGGCCTTGTTTCAATGTGATTTTTTCTCGGAAAAGCTGGGCTTCTCGACTGGCATGTCGGTTATTTTGCCACAGCCATCTTTAGCTGACCTTTCTACCCGCCAGGAAGAAACGGATTACAAATATCCGGTGCTGTATTTGCTGCATGGGTTGTCCGATGACCATACCGCTTGGACGCGCTATACCTCCATTGAACGTTATGCTTCCAGCAAAGGAATTGCTGTCGTCATGCCTGGCGTGCATCGCAGCTTCTATGCCGATATGGAACAGGGCGGACGCTACTGGAGCTTTGTAAGCGAGGAGCTGCCGCTGGTGGCCCGCTCCTTCTTCCCGCTGTCAGCTCGCAGGGAAGACAACTTTGTCGCCGGCCTCTCGATGGGCGGCTACGGCGCGTTCAAGCTGGGATTGCATCATCCTGACCGCTTTGCCGCTGCGGCAAGCCTTTCTGGCGCGCTTGATGTTGCGAGCCGTCTCCAGCACCCGGACTTCTCTTATACGGATGAAGGCGAGTTTGGACGATTGTACGGCAGTATGGAGAAGCTCGAAGCGGGGAGTAGCAATCTATTTAACCTTTTAGCCTCTGCAGCTGCGCTTGCCCCTGATCAGCAGCCGAAGTTTTATCAATGCTGCGGGACAGAAGATTTTCTGTATGAGGATAATCTTCGCTTCAAGGCAGCAATGGAGGACTACGGGCTGACTCTCACCTATGACGAGGAGCCGGGCATGCATGAGTGGGGCTACTGGGATCGCAATATCCAGCGCGTCCTTGACTGGCTGCCGCTTTCCCGCTAGAACCTTAAAAGGGCCTGCTCCCGATAACAATCGGGGCAGGCGCTTTTAAGGTTCTTTTATCTATCAGATGAGTTCTAAAACCCGCGTTGCTCTATTTTAATCGACTTTGGCAATACCAGCGTCATTTGAGCGTTATACATATTCGACTGAAGCGGGCCATTATGCCGCTCAAATTCGCCGACCATGACATACATGACCGTTCCTATTACGCTTGTGCTAACCAGCTGTTCCGAAGTGTCAATCGGCTCAGCAGCCCAGTACTGCACCTGCCCCAGTAATTGCACCTTTCCTCCATCCACCTGATCCACACTTACTGGACGGAGCGCTTGTACGACGATTTTATCGATCTTCTCCGGCACGGAAATCGGCGCCGACTCAATAAGTGCCGTCCGTTCCATTTGGTGCATCGTCCCTCTAAGCTCGTCCAATATCCCCGTAGAGATCAGCCCCGCCATCGCAAGGCTGAAGCTCCCGATCATTCCAACGATAAATAGGCTGATCCAATCGTAACGCAGCGTCGTTCGCTCGCTTCCCGCAAACCAAATGTACAATATAATTTCCGCACCGAGCAAAATAAAAACAAGCGGCGCCACCCATAGCAGCATATTGTATGCCCCTGTCCCGCTCCAGATGGAGACCGCTACAGCGACCCCCATCAATAATAAGGTAACGCCCATCGAAAGCGTGCCTACACGCCACTGCTTCATTCGCTTTTCCCCTTCCGCAGCGATTCCGCCTGTTTCCAATCTTTAGGGGGAAGCCCTTTGTTTCGTTGAAACCCTCTGCCAAATGCCATACGCAGGCCAGCAGCAATCATGACAAAGGCTACCAGCGCGGTCGGCAAATTATATTTTATATTTTGATACTGGGCATACCATCTTGGAAAATAATTCGCAGCGTATTCGGCCAGAACACGATCACCCATAAAATACAGCCCGATCAGCAGCAGAGCGATGCCGATCCAGCGCTGATAAGGAGCAAACTGCGTAATAATCGCTTGATCCTTTAAGCCTTCCTGCGGTTCACTCGACAGCTGCCGCATCACATCGAAGAAAGCGAAAAACCAGAATAGCGGCATCAGGAATAGAAACATCGACAGCCGCATCGCATCCATTAAGTAGACGGAGGCGAGGAAGCCAGCCATAATTTGCAGGCCGCGTGTTTGAAGCCCGAGATATAGATGCCCTGCGCCAGGAAAGAGCGACAGCGTTGCAGCGAGCGCTTTATTTTTGCGCCCCTTGTTCATGTACTCCTCCAGCTCTTCAAAAAACGGTCGATCCTCCAAGGGCTCGCCCCGTTTTTTGCGCTGCAGCTGCTGTGAAGCATCAAAAATACTGTAAATCCAGATGACTGGCACGCCTAGCAGGAAAATAGTAAACTCTCCTGTCCCCGTTACCATCGATATAAAAATAACAACTGCGAACAAGCCGATAGATGCAATGAGGAACGCAATGCCCCGCTGCATCAGCCCTAGCGCCATATGGCCCAAGCCAGGAATGATGGACAGGAGCAGCGTATTCGTGCGCTCTTTCTGCTCGCTGTAGGTTAAGAGGTCTGCTTGTGCGTGCATCGCTCCCGGCGGCATGCTGTTGTACATCTGATCTGGACTTGGAGGTGCTCCTGCACCATAAGCAGCTTCATTCGGATACGGCTGCCGCCTGCCAATGAGCGTTACAATCATATCAAGCATATTGATGCCCCAAAATAGAAACGAAATCAAGCACAGAATAAAGCCCGTGTCATCTTCAATATAACTTACGATTGAAATCATAATCAAAATCGCGAGCGGTCCAAACCCTCCTGCTGCATAAAGTACAAATCTTATCGGACGCCCCATATAAGCATGGCCGAAGCCCGGCAGCATGGACAGCAGCAGCGCAACAATGGGCTTTTTCTCCCTATTCATCCGTTAATCTCTCCTTCATCATTCATTATTTAAACCGTTTGGAGGCGATGCCGTCCAGCCAGTGGGAAGTGCGATTCATCATTTGCTGCGACCAGGAGGGCTCGCGCTGCTCCTTGTCTCGGATGAGCTGCTCCTCTTTATGCTGCAGTCTGCTATGGTCCATTTTTTCAAGCTCCTGTGAAATGTTGTTCAGTACGCCTGTACCGAGCAGCAATAGGGTAATGACCGCCGCAGCGGTATAATGAGTGGCTGGATGCTGGAGCCAGGATTTGCGGCGGTATGATTTCTCTTGAAGGAACGGACCCGGCATGGACAGCTGCTGTTTTTCTGATTCAGATGGTCCGAAAAGCTGTCTGCTGAGCCTACTACCCATCTGTTCAAAATCCGGGAGCTCAATCGCCTGCTTTAACAGACTGGCTTCAGCTATATGTGGCTCGGCCATACAGGCGCTCCCTGCTATGTCCGCCTCCAATACGAGCATAAATCGCTCTAAGCATTCGTCACAGCCAGCAAGCTGCCGCTCGATCTGCTCGCGTTCCGGCTCGGATAGCAAATTCGCCACATATTGCTCCAGGAGGGAGGCCTCCACATGATTCACATGCTTGCCCTGCTGTTTCGTCCTCGAACTCTCGCCATGCTTGTGCTCCTCATGTTGACTCATTCAAAGTCCTCCCTTCTCCAGTGCCGCTTGATCCAGTTTCTTGCCCGGTACAGGCGCGATTCTACGCTTTTGCGCTCCAGTCCGGTTGAGGACGAAATTTCCTCATATGATTTCTGTTCTATATAATAGGCGTTTACGACTTCGCGATAATTTTCCGGGAGCTGCTCGACCTGTTCTCGTATGTAGCGTTTTTCCTCGCGCTCAATCGCAGCGCGCTCCGCGGGCATTGCGGTTCCTTGCCCATCGGTGTCCGGTCCCAGATTGTCCACATATTCGCTCAGTTCTTCCGGCTTGCGTGCCTTGCTCCTCTTCCAATCAATCGCACGGTTTACAGCAATGCGGGTCACCCAGGTTTTAAAGCCTTCCAGCCTGCACTCGGGGAGAGAGCGGTGAATTTGCAGCAGCACTTCCTGGGTAACATCCTCCGCATCATGCGGCGAATGAAGCACAGCATAAACCGTTTTATATATATGAGCGCCATATTCCTGCACGAATGACTGGAATTCCGCAGGCCCGCCGTCGCGGAGCGCTATTAACCATGCTTCATCTTGAATCTTGCTCTCCCCCTTCCCGTTATAATAGACGCCGGAACCTCGGCTATCCCCTGCACCTGCAACTTCTTTTTTTAGAAAAAAAATAAAAAGGCCCCGCACCAGCGCAGCAATCGCTGCCGCATTGGGCGGAACCCGTCACCTATAAGCACCCGGCTGGGAGCTGTCTTAGTCGTGCTTTCTGTAGGCCTACGCCTCCAAAGCCTGCTTCAGCTCATCGGAAGAATTGGTCCACCATTCTTCGTTATGCTCTATTAACAGCTTGCGGAACGCAGCCTTTTCTTCCGCACCCAGCTCGCCCAAGTTATAGCGGCGCTTAATCGCATGATCGAGCTTGTTGACATGATCGGCGAGAATTTTCCACCCGCGGCGCGCTTCCGTGTCGATCCACATTTCGCAAGCCGTTGCGCCAGCGTAGTTCGTGCCATTCTCTCCACGTTCTACCGCAACCCATACGATCCAGCATTGGCGGCCATTCGGCGTATCCTCTTTATTAGGTGAAAACTTGATGCCGCGCTCCACTTTGCTTTTCGCATGCATTGCGCCGTCGTCGATATAAGCGACGCCCGCATCAATAATAACGCAGGATACTTGGCTTAGATCAATGGTGCCTGCACCAAAGCCTTTATGCTGTTTATTGCTAACGACGTTAAGCGCGAGTGATTTCTTTTCTTTTTTCTCCGGTTGTCCTTGCTGTTCCATTCGTTCGTACACGTCCTCTCATCACATTTCATCTATTGTACTGCCGCAGCAGCTTGCAGCCAATCTCTCCTTTCCATTTTGACCGTTTTTACGCAATAACACAAGCGCACACGGCACAATTTCCTGCTGTATCCGCAAGTGGCTGCCGCTTTACACGCCTTCAGCAGCGCCGCTGCAAAAATCCACAAGACTATTCCTGTACAAGCCGACATATACATGCTGTAGATGCTTGTCAACGGGAGGGAAACGTTCAATGACTCCAGGACCTTTCAAACGAATCGCGCTCATTATGCTCTCGGCTGTCCTGCTCGGACTGTCGCTGCATCATGGCTTCGGCAACGCTTGGCTATCCCAGTATACGTACGCCTCCGGCACCTCAGACCCGCCACTTGCTGGTTCGGCAAATAGCGCCGCAGCCCACACCACTACTGCCCCACCGAGCAGTGCGGCCGGTATACCAGCTGACACACAGGCTGCACCGCAAACGGCCAAGCCGCCTGCCCCGCCTGCCCCGGCAGCACCGGTGCAGCCCGACTCTGTCCAGCCTGATGCCGTGCAGACGCTCAGCAAAAGAGTCGTCCAATACAACATGCACGTTGCGCTTCGAGAGGACATCCGCTATTTGGACGGCTCCCAGACCGTGACTTGGACGAACCCAGGCAAAAAAACGGTGTCCGAGCTGTATTTTCATCTGTATCCCAATGCCTTTCAATCCGAAAAATCGACGTTCATGCGCGAGTCTGGCGGCCAACTGCGCGGTGACAAGGCTACGGTAGACAGCCAAGGTTATTTGAAGCTGCTCACCTTGCAAACGCTGGAGGGCGAGAGCCTGCTTCCCCGCCTGCATTATGTCCAGCCCGATGACGGAAATACGGACGATTATACGCTGACGAAGCTTAACCTTCCCGTTCCACTCGCACCGGGCAAATCAATAACGCTTGCCATGACCTACGAGGTTAAACTGCCCGAAGTATTCGCACGCATGGGCTATTCCGGCAGCTTCGTCATGGCGGGCCAGTGGTTTCCGAAGCTTGCCGTTTATGAAACGGATGGCACACGCGGCCGAACTAATGAAGGCTGGAACGTCCACCAGTATCATGGCGACTCGGAATTTTACAGCGATTTCGGCTTATACAGCGCCCAGATTACTGTGCCAGAAAACTTTACGGTAGCCGCAACCGGCATTCAGACGAAGGAAGCTGTGACGCAAAATGGCACAAGCGTCTATCAGTTTTATGCCGAGGATGTGCATGACTTTGCTTGGTCCGCCTCGCCCGACTTCATATATGCGGAGGACACCTTGTCAGGAACGGGCATTCCGGGCGTGCGCATTAAGCTTTATCTGGACCCTGCCCACGAAGGGCTGAAGGACCGCTATATGCATGCAGCGAAATCGTCGCTGTCCAAATACGCGGAGTGGTACGGTGAATATCCGTATTCAACGCTGTCCATCATCGTTCCGCCGAAAGGGGCGAATGGCGCCGGCGGCATGGAATATCCAACGCTCGTAACCGCTTTAGCTGCTGAATCCGATAACCCTGGCTACAGCCTGGAGCGAACCGTTGTGCATGAGATCGGTCATCAGTATTGGTACGGGATGGTCGCATCGAACGAGTTCGAAGAAGCTTGGCTCGACGAAGGCTTTACATCGTATGCCGAGGATAAAGTGATGGAGAACGCCTATGGCGTTGAACCCAATTTAGCTATGGAAGCCAGCTATATTACAGCCCCTGCCCCGCTTAAGCAGCCTTCATGGGCCTATCACAATAGCGATGAGTATGCGGAAAATGTATACATGCGCGCCAAGCTTGTGCTGGTCGGCATTGAGAAGCAGGTCGGAGCAAAGACGATGCAAAAAATTATGCGCACGTATTTTCAAAAATACAAATTCAAGCATCCAACTACGTCCGATTTCCAGCGAGTCGTCGAGCAGGTTACGAAGGGAAAATGGCAGGATTATTTTCACCAGTATGTATATGGCAGCCTGATGGCGGATTTTTCAGTAGAGGCTATTCGAGTGAATGAAGTGCAGCAGGATGGCCAAACAGAGTACGAGTCTACCGTGCTGATCAAGCGCAATGGCGGACAAAACGGGTCCATACCGCTCGTTTTCTCCTTTACCGACGGTGAAACAACTTCTAAAATCTGGGACGCCGCCGAGTCGCATATGGAGTACAAGGTGATGCATGCTGCTCCGCTCGCATGGGTAGCGGTGGATCCGAAAAACAGCAATGTGCTGGACAATAGGCATATTAACAATTTTATGCGTGCAGAAGTGCCGGAGCAGTCGCGCATTCGGTGGAGCCTCGGCCTGACGAAGCTTATTGAAGGCCTGCTCGCATCCGTAGGCTGGTAGAGAGGAGGTTAAAAAATGAAGCAGCATATGAAGCAAGGCTGGCGGCTCGCCATCCGCCATTTCTATATCGTCATTGCGTTGTTCCTGTACCAGCTATTATGGGGACTTTTCCTTTACCGCTTTATTGATATGACTGTACTGCCGCTGCTGCGGCGCTTTCCCCTCCAGCATCCGTCGGACTCGGCCGTTTCGCTGTTCCTCAGCGAAGCCCAGTTTCAATTGACAAAAACAGATTTGATCAACCCCTATCTATGGCTGCTGGGCGGCTTGTTCGCCGCCCGCATGCTGCTGAGCCCGCTGTTCCATGCGGGGCTGCTCTACTCGCTGCATCATATGGACGAAAAAGGTGGAACGCAGTTTCTTCAAGGCATTCGCAAAGCTTGGAAGCCTGTGACGCTGCTCTATTGGCTGCGCACGCTGCTTATTTTCGCGCCTGGCTGGTTCCTTCTTCCTCGCGCCTTCAAGCTGCTAATGGAGGGCCATTCGCTGAGCGAGCTGCTGCAAAGCACGCTTCCAAGCTTTGGCGGTTGGCTGCTGTGGAGCTTTCTCGTTCACCTGCTGCTGCTCGCCATGCAGTTCGGCGCCGCCTCCGGCACGGGCTCGATGCGCTCGCTCAGCATTGCGCTCCGAAATCTTTTTCCTTATGCCGGCCTCTCTCTGCTGATGTGGCTGCTGGCAGTCGCCGCTTCGCTCTTGGTATCCGGCCTTTCCTATGCTTGGGCGGGAATACTGGCGCTCATCATGCATCAAGCCTATCATCTGCTCCGTACCTTATTAAAGGTATGGACGCTCGCTGCACAATACGATTGCCTGCAATCGAAGCAGAGCTGAGACCGTTTTAAGACCGTTTCAGACTCCTTTTAGGACCCTTTTATACAACTTTTATCATCCATAAATAGGAAATTAAGTTTAGAAAAATGAAGGCAGCCCTCCCTAATTCTCATTTAGTATTCTCATTTTTCTAAAGTCCTTCTCATAAAAACCCCGATTGCGGACAAGAGGCCGCAATCGGGGTTTTTCGGTTATCCGACATCTCCAGGCAACGCTTCTATTTATTTACCAACCCCTAGACTGATGCACACTAAACTCTCTAATTCTTCATTTTACGCTATAATTCTAGCCTATATGTACGATTCTTAGCATATTGGCTGCCTATTTCTCATATAAACTGACAAAATGTTTTTTTGCTTGCGAACGGTGATAGAACGAGCATTTATTAGGCAAGAAACTTGTTTTAACGCAAAATTGAGCCAAAAGGTTACATGAGAATTATTAGAAATTCATTCATATAGGAGGAAATCACATGAAAAAAACGAATTATTAGCGCAGAGCAAAATTAAACCAGCCTAATTTTTTATACCGCAAAGGTATAGAAATACGGGGGAACCACTTTGGGTGAATTGATTTCGATGCTTGGACGGCTTGATTCAAGTGTCTTGGAAATCATAGGGAACCTTCACAACCGAACCCCACAGCTAACCTCGTCGGCACCGGAAGGAGTTTCAAATTTTGAAGAAGGTAACTGCACTACTCGTTGGTCTTGTATTAATGCTTGCTTTCCAAGCAGGCAGCGTGTTCGCAGGTTCGAAGATGGATGGTGTTATCGCTGATCTGATCGGCACACCGTACCAAAGCGGCGGAACAACTACGAAAGGCTTCGACTGCTCCGGTTTTACGAAATATGTTTTCGATAAAATGGGCATCGATCTTTCCCGTACTTCCCAAGCGCAATCGAACGATGGCAGTGAAGTGAAGAAGAGTGACCTGATCGCTGGCGATCTTGTATTCTTCAACACGAGCGGCAAAGGCATCTCCCACGTTGGTATTTATGTTGGAGATGGAAAGTTTGCACATGCTTCCTCGAGCAGAGGCGTTATTATTAGCAAACTTAGCGAGTCTTATTATGCTGATCGTTACGTGTCAGCTACACGCATTATGAGCCAAGACGCTTACGACAAGTACGCAAGCGAGCAATAGAGCCAGGCCATGCTTTTTTCGCTTACATAACGAAAAGCTGCTGTCTCAATCAGCAAAGCCGCAGTTGTTTGTCTTCGGACAAATAGCTTGCGGCTTTGCTGTTTTCTAGCACGGACACAAGGGGGCTCGTTTCCATGTATGTATATATTCACCGCAAAGACCTGCGTTCAAACGATTTGCGCAGTTTTGATTATGTGCGCCGCTCTGGGCAGCGCGGCTTTCATCTGCTTATAATAGACCCGTCACTGGCGGACGAGGACCGGCTCTCTTGCCACAGCGGCAGAACCTTCTTGTCCCAAGCCACCTTCCTATTGGAACAGTACAAGGCGGCGGGCGAGCAGCTGCATGTGCTTTACGGCGATCCCGCTGCCATTACCGAAGCGCTGCTGCTGGCCCATCCCATTGAAGAGGTTCTCGTCCACATGGACTATACGCCTTATGCCCGAATGCGCGACCATGCGACTGCGCAGGTTGTGCGCGCAGCGGGACGTCGCTGGCTGCCGCTCGACGATGCGCCACTCGCCGATTTGGAGGAGCTTCATACGTTTTCCAGGCGCAGTGAGCCTTACAAGGTATTTACGCCCTTTTACCGCATGTGGCAGTCCTTTATGCAAAGCCATTATTCCCCTGCGGGCGAAACAACGCTGAAACAGCTGGATACGCTGAAAAATATAGATGCCAGCATAGCAGAGCGCTTCAGTCTTCCTCGGGAGCATCCCGCTGCGGCAGCCTTACTGCGGGTAGCGGGAGCATCTGGCACGGCGGACGCGGGAACGCTGAGTGCAGCCGATGCGCTGGAGCAATTTCTAAACCGCCGCCTAGCTGGCTATGAAGGCAGCCGCGACCAGTTTGCGAAAGACCAGACAAGCCATTTGGCGCGTTATTTGAATACAGGAGCGCTGTCGGCAAGACAAGCCTATGAAGCAGCGCAGCAGCAGTATGGAGCCGAGTCGTGGATTAGACAGCTGGCATGGCGGGATTTTTTTCTGTACCAAGGAAAATACAATGAGGACTTCTACCGCTATGAGCAGAAGTTTGATTTATCTGGGCTGAACGATCAGCATTTCGAGGCATGGAGCCAAGGAAAAACGGGAATTCCTGTTATTGATGCCGCTATGAAGCAGCTTAATGAAACCGGCGAAATGCCGAATCGACTGCGGATGGTAACCGCCATGTTTTTGACGAAAAACCTGCTGTGCCCGTTTACGCTGGGCGAGCAGCATTTCCGCCGCCAGCTGGCCGATTATGATAATACGCTGAACCGGGGCGGCTGGCTGTGGAGCTCGTCGCTCGGCTATGACGCCGCGCCGTATTTTCGCATTATGAATCCGGCTACGCAGTCCGCAACTCATGATCCGAGCGGCACTTACATTAGACGCTGGCTGCCTGAGCTTGCCCATCTGTCCGATAAGCAAATTCACCTGCCGCAGCCGCATGCCATTGTAGATTTGAAGGCTTCACGTGCCCGCGCGATTGAGGTCTATAAGGAGATTGTGTAATCATGACAAATGCGAGTGCTGCTCCTGACGGCACCCAGCCGCCATTTGGCTGGAAGGTTGCCGCAATGGACGCCTCCCATGCCCGCCAGCTGTGCGATTGGCGGTACGAACCGCCTTACGGCATCTACCAATGGCCCGCATGGGAGGCTATGGAGAAAGCAGAAATGGAGTTCGGTGATCCCGAGCTTCGCCAGAAGCAATACGCCGCTATTCTAGATGACCAAGCGAAGCTCGTTGGTTTTGCACAGTTTTTCCCGCTGGGAGATGAAGTGCTGCGGCTTGGCCTCGGCCTGCATCCACAGCTTTGCAGCAGGGGCTCAGGCACCGCCTTTGTTGCGCTGCTGGTAGAAGAGGCTCGCCGACGTGCTCCACACAGCGAGCTGGATTTGGAGGTGCTGACCTGGAATGCACGCGCTATTCGCGTATACGAGAAGGCAGGTTTCCTCATTACCGATACGTATATCCGCCCAACACCGCAAGGCGCGGCAGAATTCCATTGCATGGTCTACGGAGGAGGGGAAGAAGCTTAGCGCCTCTTTTACCCCTCTTCTTTCTTTCCTAACCCCTTCCTCACTGCTCCCTTCAACTGCCAATCCGCTCTAACTGCTGCATCTGCTGTAAGGGTTCACCCTGCCCCATCTGGCTCATATAACAGTCCATTCGCTCCAAAGCTTCAGACAGCTTCGCTGGCGATACCGAATAGGAGCAGCGAATGCGTCCTTCACCGCCCGGGCCAAATACATGCCCTGGCACGACAGCAACGCCTGCTTCCTGCATGAGCCGAAAGGCGAACTGCTCCGAGCTCAGCCCCGTATGGGCAATGGATGGAAAAGCATAAAACGCCCCTTGCGGCATATGGCAGGAAAGCCCCAGCTTCTGCAAGCCGCCCACGAACATCGCCCTGCGCTGCTTATAGGCCTCCATCATTAGGTCCTTGTCGCCCAATCCGCTGCGCAGCGATTCCAGAGCAGCAATCTGCCCCATTATAGGTGCGCACATCGCCGTGTATTGATGGATTTTCAGCATTTGCGAAATCATTTCTACAGGGCCGCAGGCATAGCCAATGCGCCAGCCTGTCATGGCAAAAGCTTTCGAGAAGCCGCTGATGACGATTGTCCGCTCCTGCATGCCAGGCAGCGATGCGATGCTTACATGCTGGCTCTCATAAGTCAGCTCCGCATAAACCTCATCGGAAATGACGATCAGATTATGCGCCTTCACCAGCTCGGCAATGGGGAGCCAATCCTCGTAGGACATGACCGCACCCGTCGGGTTGTTCGGATAGTTAATCAGCAGCACTTTGGAGCGCGGGGTAATTTTTGCCCGCAGCGATTGTGCCGATAGCTTAAATTGCTCATGCTCATGCGTCTCAACGTTTACGATACTGCCACCTTGCAGTGCTACAATGGGCGAATAGGCAATATAGCTGGGAACCGGAATCAGCACCTCGTCGCCCGGACAAATCAGTGTGCGCATGGCCAGATCAAGCGCCTCGCTGCTGCCTACCGTCACCAGAATCTCGTCCTTCGGCTCGTAATTCAATCGAAAGCTGCTCTCCAAATATGCGGAGATTTCCTCGCGCAGCTCCATTAGACCGGCATTTGGCGTGTACATCGTCTGACCGCTTTCCAGCGCTCTTATGCACGCGGCGCGCACACGCTCCGGTGTTGCAAAATCCGGTTCGCCTACGCCCAGCGAAATCATATTTTCATCCTGCCCGGCCATATCGAAAAACTTGCGAATGCCCGAAGCGGGCAAGCTCTTTACAAGCGGTGAAACGTTATACTGTACCATAATGCCTGCATCCCCTTTTCAAAATAATAAAATGTATCAGCTTCGCTCTAACTCTTATTTCTTATGCAAGGCCCCACAGCTGCTTTGCCGTATCGCCAACAATCCGAATACCGCGCACAATATCCTCATCCGCCACGCGGGAAAACCCTATTCGCAGCGTATTGCTGCCCCGTCCATCCGTAAAGAAAGGATGGCCTAAGGTAAAAATAACGCCTTGCTGCGTGCACGCCTCCAGAAGCTCACGCGCGCTGCAGGCTTCCGGAAATGTCACAAACAAATGCAGCCCGCCATCCCCCGACAGCGTCTGATAGGGAACAAAAGCTTTGCAAGTTTGCAGCGTCAGCTCGTATTTCCGCTTGTATTCCGCCCGCGCACGCTTCAAATATTTATGCAGATTGCCATTATGCAAATATTGATAGAGCAGCGATTGGTCAAGCGTCGACGTATGAATGTTGCGGGCCCGCTTCATGCTCTCCAAATAATCAATCAGCTCGCGGTCCGCAAGCACCCATCCGACCCGCAGGCCGGGAAACAGCACCTTCGAGAAGCTTCCAATATAAATAACGCTGTTGCCGCTGCCCGCCGAAGCGATGAGCGGCGGCACATGCGCTCCGGAATAGCGCAGCTCCTCATTAAATCCGTCCTCAATGACGGGAATTTTATAACGGCTCATGAGCTGCATCAGCGCCAGCCGTTTCTCCATCGACATCACAATGCCTGTCGGATTATGGTAGGAGGGTACGAAATAAGCACAGTCGAACGCCTGCTCCTCCAAAGCCCGTTCAAGCTCTCCCAAATGAATGCCATCAGGCTCCATCGTAACGCCTTTAATGTCAAAGCCGTGCAACTTGAGATTTTTAATCGCGGTATGATGGGTCGGATTTTCGCAGATGACTGCGCCGTGCTCGGGCCGGAGCGCTGCCAGCACAAGGTCAAATCCTTCCGTAAAGCCGGCCGTAATGAGCATATCCTTGCCTTGCACATCCACGCCCTTGTTCTCCATATATGTCATCAGATACTCTATCAGCGGCTTATAGCCTTTGGCATAGCCGTAGTTCAGCAGCACATGGCCTTCCACTGACATACGGCCCAGAAACGCCTGCTTCACATGATCCAGATCAAACAGCTTCTCATCCGGGGCAATGCTCGTAAAAGAAATCGTACTCTTGCCTGCGCGAATGCCGCGCTTCATGAGATCCAGCTCCTCTGCAAGCAAAGCCTGCTTGCTTAGCCGCTCCTTCCACGGCAATTTCCAGGACAAGGATGGCGGGGCGGCGCTGCCCGCCGAATCCTCTGACACATAATTGCCTTTGCCTTTCAGGGCATATACACGGCCCTCATCGGCCAGCTCCGCATAAGCGGCGATGACCGTATTGCGGCTTACACCGAGCAATATGCCCAGCTCACGTGTCGACGGCAGCTTCTGATGCGGCTGCAGCGCGCCTTTTATCATTAAACGCTTCATATAATCTTTCACTTGAATCGATACTGAACGGCCTTCTATGAGCTTGAAATCATGATACACTTCTCATCGCCCCACCTTTATCATGGCATATGCTCCCAGTCAAGCGTAAACGGCTGAAACCATCATATCCTTTCCTATATAATAACAAAAGAACCACGACTCCGGATTTTTCATCCTGTCGTGGTTCTGCAGGCAGCGTCCTCTCGTTGCCGGTCCGTCTGCTGTTCATAATCCTTCATATCTGCAAATAAAATAAGTCCAGGACCAGCAAGAATGGATACAGTCCGAATCCATTCGCATGTATCCAAATCGACGTAGGCACGCGACACAAGGGTACGCTGCGTCTCGCTCAGCTGCGCAATGGTAGGAATGAAGTAAGGACGCCAGCTCCAGTTCGCCCCGTAATATTCATCCTGCCGCTCCCACTCGCCAGCCTCCACCCTGCAATAGTTCGCAGATAGCTGAATGCCATCCTCCCGGCACAAATAAATACGAACGCAACCCGGCGGCAGCTGCTCCAGCAAACCGGCGATCCATCCATTGGCTTCCCCTGGTCTGCCTAGTTCGCTCTCTTGCCCGAAAATACAATCCTTATCAATGAGGGCCGCAAGCTGTGCCGCTTCCTTCTGCCAAGTCGTCTCGGAGCGTAAGCGCTGCTGGACATATTCCGCAAGCTCGGCTTCCAGCGCTCCGGCGAAACGATCCGCCCGCTGAAACTCCGGCTCCGCCTTGGAGAAGAAGAAGCCCTGCACATAGCGGGCTCCCGCTTCAATCGCACGCACCAAATCCTGGCGCGTCTCTACACCTTCAACCAGCAGTGACGCTCCGATCTGCTCGGCTAACGCGGAGAAGGAGCGAAGGGCGCCTAGATAACCATTGTGCGTCGCGCTCTTTTTGATCATATGAATGTCGATCTTCAGTATATTAGGCTGGATATGGGCAATACGATCCGTACTGCTGAATCCGCTACCCACATCATCAATCGCAATGAGGCAGCCTCTCGAACGGTATAGATCTACAATGGAGCGCAGCTCATCCATCGGGCCATTAAAGCTTTCCTCGGTAATCTCGATGACGATGCGGCGTGGATCAATCTCGTATTTATCAATCAACTGCAGCGTAAACAGCTCGCCAGATTGCCGATAGCGATGAATCCAGTTCGGCTTTAAATTAATAAACAGCAGCGACTCTGTATTTTCTGCACCCAGCTTGCGCATCGCCTGCTCTCGCAAAATCCGATCGACCGCAATATGATCCTCTACCGAAATGGAGGCGTCTCCAAAAAACGGACCCAAGCTGCGTACGCGCTCGCCTGCACAAGCCCTGCCCAGCACCTCATATCCCATTATGGTTCTGGTGTCCATCGCCAAGATAGGCTGATAGAAGGCAGCCAGCCGCTCATCCCTTAAGCCTAGCGATTCCGGTATCTTTCGCATCGTTTGTCGGTCCTTCATCGCGTGCTCCTCTACATAAAAACGATGTCATATATTCTTCCATTGTTAAAGTTAGACCCTATTGTAGCGGAATCGACATTCGTTGTAAAGAAGCGACAGCGTTCGCAAAGTCCGATTTTTCCCCATAAGACCTGGCCCCAAATGTCTTGCTTGCCCTATGCTCTAAATCAACCGTACCATATGCGTGACATTATCGCCCTGTGCAACCTCAATGACATGATGCTTCGCGTGGTAGGAAACTTTGCCTTCCCCCACCTCGATCATCGTTTGCTCGCCCAGTCCGAAAAACACATCGTCGGCCAATGCCTCCATCACCTCGTGCTTCTCTTCCTCCCCAAGCGCCTCCCACTCTTCCTTCTCCATTTCAAAAAAAGAGTAGCTACCTTCAATCGCGCTGACCGCCGTTGTAAGTTCCTTCAATATATCCGCATATTCCCTTGCATGCTTTACGCCCATAATAAGGTTCCACCTTTTCATTGATTTGTATTATTCATTTTACCGCATTTCCACATTTTTTAATGCCTTTCTGTTTAAATCCTTTTCAGGTCTAATCTCCTTGCCCCCTTCTGTCGATAATAAAGATAGAGAACTTTCGAAATTGTATTGGACGGGGTGTATAATGAAAAATTCAACTATTATCGGTATTGTTCTAGCTATTATAGGTATCTTTGGCGGGATGGTGGTAAAGGGAGCTCCAATCTCCAGTCTCTTGAATCCTGCTGCCTACATGATTATCATCTTGGGTACCGTCGCAGCTGTTATGATCGCTTTCCCCATGTCAGAGCTTAAAAAAACAGGCACGCTGTTTAAAATGGTATTTGGCACACAGAACTTGACATCACGTGAACAACTTATTACTCAATTTATGGAATGGGCCGGCATTACACGCCGCGAAGGCCTGCTCGCTCTTGAAGCTAAAGTAGATGAAATCGAAGATAACTTCCTGCGTAACGGCATGCGGATGATTATTGACGGGAACGATCAGGAATTCGTTCGCGACGTTCTGCTTGAGGATATTGCCGCTACGGAAGACCGCCATAAAGTCGGCGCTCTTATTTTCACCCAAGCGGGTACATATGCGCCTACACTCGGCGTACTCGGTGCCGTTGTTGGTCTGATTGCCGCCTTGTCGGATATGAGTGACATTGAGAAGCTGTCCCACGCCATCGCTGGTGCGTTTATCGCAACACTGCTTGGTATTTTCACAGGTTACGTATTATGGCATCCATTTGCCAACAAGCTGAAACGAATGTCGAAGGCTGAAGTGCAAATCCGTCTAATGATGGTAGAAGGCTTGCTCTCTATCCAATCCGGCGTATCCACCATTGCAATCAACCAGAAGCTGTCGGTATTCCTGACTCCGACCGAGCGTGAGAAGATGAGGGAGAAGGAGGAAGGGGCCGTTGAGCAAAAAGCATAGGCACGAAGAACATGAGGAGCATGTTGACGAATCCTGGCTCATTCCTTATGCCGACTTGCTCACTCTATTGCTGGCACTGTTTATCGTATTGTATTCAATGAACTCGGTCGACGTAAAAAAATTCCAGGAAATGAGCAATGCCTTTAATATCGCCTTCACTGGCGGTACCGGCTTGCTTACTGATCCGGCAGCGATCACTACGGGAGATCAAAGAGAGACGCAGAAACCGTCGCCTAGCGATTCAACGCAAAAGCCGGCTGCCGGTGATGACGAGGAAGACGATGCGCAGAAACGCCGTGAAGAGCTGATGAAGCAGGAGCAGGAAGACCTGGAGAATCTTAAGAAGCAAATTGATGACTATATTAAGAAAAATGGTCTCACCTCCGACCTGGAGACGAAGCTCAATCAGTCTCAGCTCATGATTACCATTAGCGATGAGGCGCTGTTCGCATCCGGCAGCTCTGAAGTGAAGGAAGATTCACGCGAGCTGGCCATATCCATCGGCACGATGCTCCAGCAGTATCCGGACTATGAAATTATCGTATCGGGACACACGGACAACAAACCGATTAACACCTATCTCTTCAGATCGAACTGGGATTTAAGCACCTCCCGTGCTGTACGTTTTATGGACATTTTGCTTGAAAATCAACAGCTCTCACCGACCAGATTTACCGCCAGCGGCTACGGAGAAAATCGCCCGCTTGCCAGCAATGACACCGAGGAAGGCCGAGCGCAAAATCGCCGCGTTGAAGTATCCATTATCCGCAACTATGTAGATTTGGAGAAAGCGCAGGAGCTCAAGGTCAAACCGAAAGAATAATCGAGTTGGCAAGGTGAAACGGCTGTCGCTGTCCTTTGGCGGCGCAGCGCGTTTCATTCTGAGAAATATAGGCTGTTTATGAGGGTAAAGCTTATAATCAGCCTATATATTAACAGAAAAGCCGTCACTTCCATGCGAATGCATCGGAAGTGACGGCTTTTCTTGCTGCTATACGATTAGAAACCTGTTGTATATTGTGTTGGTACGGTTGTTTCTTTTTTCAGCACAGCTGCAGCTTCTAGAGCCCAATAAGGATTTCTGAGCATTCCCCTGCCTACAGCTACTAGATCTGCATCTTCATTTCCAATCACAGCATTAGCTAGAATAGGATCCTCCAATCTGCCAACTGCAATAACTGGAACATCCAGCGCCTGTCTGATTTCTCTTGCCAATGGCACTTGATAAGCAGCATGAGTACCCGGTCTGCCCCAAGCAGCAATAGGTCCCTCTCCACCCGAAGAGATGTCAAACATATCTACTCCCGCCGCTTGATATTCCTTGGCAAATGCAATGCTTTCATCTATTCCGTATCCGCCTTCTACATACTCTTTAGCAGATATGCGCATAATTAACGGCATGTCTTCTGGCATCTCGGCCTTAGCAGCCTGAATAATTTCTCGGCCAAACCGGGTTAGGTCCTTCCCGTATTCATCTTCTCTTCTATTTGTAAGCGGCGAATGAAACTGGTGGATTAAATAGCCGTGGGCTCCATGAAGCTCAATGGCATCCATGCCAGCTTTTACAGCACGTTGTACTGCACCGCGAAATTTTTCTACCATTTCTTTGACTTCCTGTGTTGAAAGAGCTCTCGGTTGTTTTGAATTCTCATCAAATGGAATGGCGGATGGAGCAACTGGCACTTCAGCATCTTCCGCTTTCCGTCCGGCATGAGCGATTTGAATACCCACTTTTGCACCATAGCTATGGCAGGCATCTACAATTCTTTTCAAAGCCGGTATTTGCTCATCCGACCACAAGCCCAGATCAAAGTCTGAAATGCGTCCGTCCGGTTCGACATCGGTCATTTCAATCATAATAAAGCCTGCTCCGCCAACAGCTCGACTTACGTAGTGCAGATAGTGCCAATCGGTAGCTGTCCCATCCTTTTTATCAACCGAATACTGACACATTGGAGGCATCACAATACGATTTTTCAAGGACATTCCTTTAAACTCATACGTGCTAAATAGATCCTTCATCAAAAAAACTCCTTTTGAATATTTAATCAGTTAGACTGTGCTTTTCTAAAAAACAAATCAATGCATGCGCGTGCATTTATAGTAGCATGATTATTTTTTCTTTGTCAACTCAGAGGGCTATATGAAAATACCCAGAAGAACCTTTCTGGGCAAGGCGATCACCATTTTTTGTTTAAAGACTGCAGTTCTTGCTGGAGGACATCCCTTAGAGAAGTAGATTGAGCAAAAAATTCATTAAAAGTAGCCAGCGCTATTTTAAATTTGTCTTCACCAAGCTCAGTTAAACAGGTGTAAACCCCTCTGCGATCATCTTCGCAAACATGTCGTTGCAGAGCACCACAATTTTTGGCTTCCATTCGGCCAACCAGCCTTGATATCGCACTTTGACTTAAACCGACCATTTCTTGCAATTGCAGTAATCTTAATTTTTTCTCGCTGGATTGAGATAAGAAATAGAGAACATAAAACTCCTTTAAGGTTAAGCTGTATTTCTCCTGTAAAACATTTTCTAATTCATTATTTATGTTCGCCTGTAAGCTCGTAAGAGCGAGCCAATTATCTAAAAATTCGTTATTGGTGTTATCATTCATACAAGTTTCACCTGTTCTATTCCATAGAATATAGTCATTCGCATATTCATAATCTATTAAGCATAAGAGATGCGAGCTTAAGCTTTCATTCTTATATATCAAGTATTATAACGTTTTTTCTATAGCTAAACCAGTAGCAGAGAAATCCTTGCCCTTCTGTATTTGGCTTAGGCTATCTATTTTAAAATAGGAACTCGGGCAACATTCTATTCAAAATGACTGCCCGTTTCTTCAAATAAAAAGGGCAGCCGCTTCATCGACTGCCCCTCCCCTTATTTCAGTTCCTGCTCAGCTTGTCGGTGCTGATGGCGTATAATCCAGCAGGTCAAACAGCTGCGCTTTCTCCAGCTCCGTCAAGTCTCTCCACTTGCCAATAGGCAGCTCGCCTAGTTGAATGTTCATAATGCGGACACGCTGAAGCTTCCGCACATGGTAGCCGAAGGCTTCGCACATTCTGCGAATTTGGCGGTTGCGCCCCTCAGTTAATACAATGCGGAACACGCGCTCCGAACTGCGCGTCACTTTACAGGGCAGCGTCATGCTGCCCAAAATTTTGACGCCCTCGGACATGCCAATGACAAACGATTCGCTGATCGGACGATCTACCGTCACAATATATTCCTTCTCATGCTTGCCCTCCGAACGCAAAATCGGATTCACAACATCTCCGTCATTCGTCATGAGAATAAGCCCTTCAGAATCTTTATCGAGTCTGCCAATAGGAAAAATCCGCTCCTGATGGCGCACATAATCAACAATGTTGCCCTCAATATGCAGCTCGGTCGTACAAGTGATGCCTGCGGGCTTGTTTAGAGCAATATATACATGGCCTTTATGCTCTCCAATTCGATTACCGTCAATACGCACATCATCTCCGTGCTCCGCTTGGCTGCCCAGAAGCGCTGGGCTGCCATTAATCGTCACCCGTCCGCCTTCTACCAGCTTGTCCGCTTCCCGACGCGAGCAATAACCGGTTTCACTAATAAATTTATTAATCCTCAACTGCACTCACCTCATCCAAGTATGCCGCTCAATCTGCTATCCATATAAACCTGCAGCGCCTGCTTTTTCTACTAGTATACCTCCGTCGCCCCCTTCTTTCAAAGTGGGAAGCGTAATGGTCACCGTTGTTCCGGCATTCACTTGGCTTTGAATATCAATCATGCCTTGATGGCTCTGGATAATGCGCTGGCTGACCATCATGCCAAGTCCGGTGCCGCTCTCTTTGCCCGTGAGGAATGGGCTTCCGATTTGTGGAATCATTTCCTCCGGAATACCGATGCCTTCATCAGCTATTTCTATGGTAATGTGGCTTATATTGCGTTTCAAGCGTATGTATATCGGACCGCCGCTCGGCATCGCTTCGATTGCATTTTTCAGCACATTAATGAATACTTGCTTGAGCTGATTTTCCTCACAGGAAATCTCGCAGGACTCTTCGGTGAAAACGGTCAGAAACTCCGCATTATGCAGATGTGCCTCGCTGTCCAGAAACAGCAGCACATCGCGCAGCACCTGCTTAACATCCTTTACGGTAAACTGTGTTGCCTGAGGCTTTGCCAAAATCAAAAATTCGCTGACGATCAGGTTAATGCGATCCAGCTCCGACAGCATCAAGCTTGTATGCTGAGCATTGCCCGTTTGATTTTTCAGTTGAAGCTGGAGAAATCCCCGAAGCGTCGTCAGCGGATTGCGAATTTCATGGGCAACGCCAGCCGCAAGCTGCCCTACCGTCGTCAGCTTCTCGGAGCGGCGCAGCAGCTCCTCCATCTTGTTGCGGCTCCTCATGTCGCGGGTAATGCTCGCGAAGGCCTTCACCTCGCCTGCACTGTCTCGAATCGGGGATATTGTAACGCTGACAGGGATGACTTCACCCAGTTTCGTTAAACGCTTTGTCTCCTGCGCAGGAAGCACCTTGCCCGCAAGGAGCGAGGCAATGATCAGCTTCATTTCTCCCCGGTGGCTTTCCGGCGTGAGCACGAGCGAACAACCAAGCGCCTCTTCCGCTGTATACCCATACAGCTGCTCGAAGGCTTGATTTACTTGAATAATGATTCCCTGCAAATCGACCACATGGATCGCATCACTCGTATGATTAATGAAGGATTGCAAATAATTTTTCATCCGGCGGTTTTCTTCAAAAGCCTTGCGCAGCTTGTCCATATAAATGCTGAGATTTTGCGACATCGCGTTTATTTTCACTGCAAGCAGACCAAATTCATCCCTGCTTCTCACTTTAATGAATGAATCAAAACGGCCGTGAGATACTTCATTGACCTTCCACAAAATCGATTTAAGCGGACGGAGCAGCATACCCGACAGCAAATAACTGCCCAAAAGGATAAATAACATAAAAATGCCGGCATACTTCAGCCAATCCCTCACCTTGTACGCAGCACGATCATGAAAGTATTCGTAGCTATAGACGATGCGAATAACGGCAGGCTGCATATTTTCATTGGTGTAGTAGCTCTTTAAATAAGCTACCCCGTCCGTTTCAAATTCATTGACCCGAAAAAGGTGATCCCTGGCTGTCTGATTAATCAGCTCTTGTTCAAGCTCGGCCTCATAATGGCCCTGCTCGCCATAAATAAGATCATAGCTAGCTACGCTCGCAACCTGCTCCTCATGATCCCGCGGCCGTAATATCGTGATATCCAAAATGCGGGCGTCCCACCGCTTCCAGTCTTCAATCATGCTGTGAAATTGCTCCTCCGTCCCTGCCTCAAGAGGTGTGCCCTCAGCAACCTGGCTATCTGATAAAGATAGCGTTTCGGCGAGCTGTACAGATGCTTTGCTCAGCATGCTGCCCAGATTTTTGTGCATATTGCGAAACATTGAATATTGGTCCACAATGAGTAGGGTGACAAACATGGAGAAGAATGCTATCGCAATAAGTAAGCAGAGCTTGAGTTTGAATGGCACTACGAAGACCACCTTTATCGTCGTAAATTCGAACGACTTATCCACATTCTATAAACAATAAGCCCTACTTATGCACATATAGGTCGAATATTTTGTGCATAAAAAGGTGTATAACTAGAAAGTTATCCCCAATGTTATCCACCACATGTTAACAACAGAATATTTGTTCGCTGAATAAATGCTATTGATTTTACAGATATAGGAGGGATTTCATCATGCTGAGAGAAAAGGAAGATGAATTTTGGATGCAACAGGCTATTGAGGAAGCCAGAAAAGCCGAGCGAATTGGTGAGGTTCCCATAGGAGCTATTGTTGTTAAGGATCGTGAAATTATTGGAAGAGGCTACAATCTGCGTGAAACGCAGCACGACCCTACTGCCCACGCTGAAATGGTCGCCATTCGCGATGCCTGCAAGGAGCTAGACGCTTGGCGGCTGCTCGACTGTACCTTGTATGTAACATTGGAGCCTTGTCCAATGTGTGCTGGGGCTATCGTGCAATCAAGAGTAAAGCGTGTCGTATATGGAACCGGCGATCCCAAAGCAGGATGCGCAGGCACGCTAATGAATTTGCTGCAGGAGCCGCGTTTCAACCACGAAACGGAACTGACTAGCGGCGTATTACAACAAGAATGCGCCACAATGCTTACCCAGTTCTTCAGGAAGCTGCGACGGAAAAATATATAATTGACTAGTCGTTTTTACGGCGCATGGAAGAACCAATCATTTCATCACGCTGCATCTGTTGAAGGGCAACGATTAATTGATCTGCCTCCTCGCTAATCGCAAGAACGTCAGGGTCTGTCAGACTACCTCGTGCTTCGGCTATCTCATGGAGCTTTAGCCTTAGCGATTGCAATTGATCGAGTAGAATTATTTTGTCCATAGCTCGCTTCGTGGCCCACTCCTTAAATATAGCGCTCGTGTGGCAATTTTATTTTATTATACGCTTATTCCGGTGGGCTGTTTGTAAAAACGTGTCGACAATCACCTATAATTTTCAGGCAACTTTCGACAAAATCAGGATTAGCTTCCAAAATAGTAGTCCATATTACCCATTTTTTGATTTTTGATGATTAACCAAAACAGCAACATATTGGTAAAGTTGACATTCATGAATGGTTGCTGCTGTTCATTTCTTCATTTGGGAAAGTCCTTTTTATTTTCCCGACAAGCAATGTCGATTTATCAACCGCGATTTTGTCGTATTACATCTTTTTTTGTAAATGAAAGCTGACATTAGTAGGAGGACCGCGGCTATCGCTACGGCTTCCTTATGCGATTCGCATAGCATAGTGGCAAACCTATAGGTAAATCCTAAATACAGCGCCTATATTCTTTTAAAAAAAGCCTTACCGCCTGACGATTATCGTCATGGGGCAAGGCTTCTCACGCTTTTAAGATGCTGCACGCATTTATCTCAAACCTAATGTCTGGCGTTGAACTCAGGATTCCGTCAGATTGTAGGAAATCATCTGATCCGCAATGTCTTTCATCGATTGGCTTGAGCTCTGCAGACGCTCGATTACACTCGTAAAAGCGCTAACCATGGAAGCCTGCTCCTCGGATGAAGCCACAATTTGCGAAATTTCGCGCTCCATGCCTTTAATCGACGTTTGGATGTCGCCAAGCGCCTTTTCAATTTCAACTGTCGCTTTTTTGGAGTCAACAGACAGCTTCCGCACCTCGGTGGCCACAACACCAAAGCCTGCTCCCGCTTCGCCTGCGCGCGCTGCTTCAATTGCCGCATTAAGCCCTAGCATATTTGTCTGCTCGGATACCTCTTTAATAAAGCCTGCAACCTTGGTGATTTGCTTCGAGTTTTCCGCTGTTGTTTTTGAATTTTCCGAAATCTGCTCGCTCGCCGCATGCAACTCCTCGGAATGGGCTGCCATTTGCTGCACCATCTGCACCAGATGCTCCGTAATGGAGTGGCTTTCCCGTACAAGATGCTCCAGTTCATTCTGACTCGTTAAATTATAAGCTACGCAAAATACAGCTTCTACCTCGCCATTTTCATTTTTAATGGGTATGTTTACAACATCCATCGCAATTCCAAACGCTTCCTCAGGTATATGGGTAATGCTTTCCTCCCTGCCGTTCTTAAGCGCGACGAAGTTCTTAAAGCCTTCATTAAGCAGGTCGCCTGATTTGAACCCCATATCCACATCCGGCATAGGCAAATAATAGAGCATATGAGTGCGGTCATATAGAGTCAGACTTGCACTCTCCCGCATCATTTTCTGAATGTAAGGCATCACGTGCAGCATAGCTTGAACTGTATTCATATTAGTATCCCTCACTGTCTATTCAAGTTGTTTAATTATATTTCGGTAAAAAACAGGCAAATTTGTAGGTCTTTCGAATTATTTTTTTATTCATTTTTTAGTGAAATTCTTTATAGAGGTTCGACAATATGTTCCACATGGAACATTATCCTCCTCGAATGCTGTTGAATCCACGATCCGAAGGAAAACCAAAAGCCGCTTGTTTCGGAAAATTGCTGCTTACAGCAAGCTCCCGAAGCAAGCGGCTTTAATCGACTTCATACAGCTTTAAGCCTGAATATAATGTTCTTTTGGCAAGCGAATGAACAGCCTTTTCGTTGCGCAGCCTTCGACAGCGCACGCCAAGGTGAAACGGCTGTCGCTGTCCTTTGGAGGCACGGCGCGTTTCATTCCGAGAAATATAGAGAATGGATAGCGTTACGATATCCTTTCCTATATTTCAAGGTGAAACGGCTGCCGCCGTCCTCTGGAGGCAAAGCTGATGATTCATGGGTGAAATATGAGCCCATTATAAGGGTGATCCTTATAAATGCTTATATTTTAAAATAAAATAATGCCAACCGCTCCTGCTCCAGCAATGATGATAAACGGATGCAGCTTGTAGCGCATCAGTAAATACAAGCTGCCTGCAACAATGAGCAGCATTCCCGCGAACGGCCAGCTCAGCATCGCACCATCATTCGGATATCCGAAATGAATGGCCGCATAGACCATTAGGCCGGTAATCATCGGCTTTAATCCGTAAAAAGAGGCCGACAACCATTTATTATTTTGGAGGCGGAGAATGAACGCTGATACCACAATCATGAGCACCAGCGACGGCAGCACCATGCCAGCAGTCGATATGATCGCGCCCGTGATGCCGGCGGACTGATAACCGAGCAGCGTCGCGGCATTTGTTGCAATCGAACCCGGCGCCATCCCGGCAAGGGAGACGGCCTGCTGAAATTCCCCTTGCGTCATCCAGCCTCGGGATAGAGCCTCGTATTGAATAATCGGAATAACCGCGTAGCCCCCTCCAAACGAGACACAACCTATTTTCAAAAAAACAATAAACAGTTCTCCGAGCATGCTCCGTACCCCCTCTCCATTTCCCGTCTAAATGTAATATTCAATTTCGCTGCTGCTTCTGCGGACGGAAGCTTTCTCGGTCAGCACCTTCATCCCCAGCAGCTCCTTACCCTTCGTGAATAAGATGCCTCCAAGCAGCCCCGCCATGACAACGTATATCGGATTAATCGCAGTAAACAGCAGCACGGCCAGCGTCACAACCGCTACGAATGTCGTAGCAATATCAAACAGCGCCGCACGCGCCATGCGGTAAGCTGCCATCACCATTAAGGCAATGACCGCTCCATTTATCCCCTTAAGCGCCGCAACCAGCTTCGGATGATCGCCAAAGACGCGCATAAACAAACCAAGCAGCAAAACGAGCAGCAGCGTAGGAAGCGTGATGCCGACAATGGCAATAACCGCCCCTGCTGCGCCCGCCTGCCGATAGCCGACCATCGCTGCTGCATTGACACCTACTCCGCCGGGTGCGGACCCTGCGAGCGAAATGAGCTGCGTCCATTCCTTTTCATCCATCCACTGCCGCTTCTGTACCGTCTCCCGCTCGATCATCGGCATCATTGCGTAACCGCCGCCAAACGTTGTAGGCCCAATTCGAAAAAATATCCAAAACAGCTGCAGCAGCATGCCCAGCTTTTTATTTTGTCCATTTGCCATGAGGTTCCCTCCATTGATGGGGTGATGCTTTCTCTCTATTATATCACCTTTATTCCATTTTGGTATTAACTTATTCAAAAAAGACTCATAATTTCATTTTATTGATACTATCCGCTTAATTTATGAGTGATTTCAACCGAATTAATTTCTTTTTGGAATAATGTTTGAGGCACCCTTGAACATAGCGACTGTCCATGAATTACGATATAATGAGGAGTGGTACTTTCATTTTTTTCATCCTATCTATAGTAAGCAGGGATTAGTTATGTACAAAGCGGAACGGGACGTTCCCTCTCATAAAGAGCTTATTTATACACAAATCGCCGAGCAGGGCACCGTGTCGAAAGCGGAGCTGCTGGACAGGCACAAGCTGACGAGCAGTACGCTCACGCGTGTACTGGAGGAGCTGGTGGCGGAGGGGTTGATTGAGGAGACGGGTCTTGGTCCCTCCAGCGGCGGCCGACGGCCGATTTTATACCAGATTCATGCGGGTTACCGGTACATTTTCGGACTGGAAATTTCGCGTTTCTCCTCGACGCTAGGCTTATTTGATATGCAGCTGAATCAGAAATCACTCGTGCGCTGGCGGATGGATGAGGCGATGACGCCGCAGGCGCTGGTCGACTACGCGTCGCAGCTGATGCGTACGCTGCTTCGGGATCACCGGATCGAACGGGAGCAAATTCTCGGCATTGGCATTGGGGCGGTTGGGCCGCTTGACCGGAGCAGCGGAATGATTTTGGACCCGCTGTATTTTGCCGCCCGCGGCTGGACGCAGGTGCCGATTTGCCAAATGTTTGAGGAAGCAACCGGATTTACGGCATTTCTCGAAAATGGCGCCAATACCGCGCTACTCGGTGAGCGCTGGGCGCTGCGCCATGAAGATATCGAGCATGCGCTATACGTGCATGCCGGCGTCAGCCTGCGCTCCGCGATGATGTCCTACGGCCGTATCGTCCATGGCACGATGGATATGGAAGGCTCGATCGGACAGATGATTATTCACACTGATGGGCCACGGCTGTCTCCGGCAGGGAATTACGGCGCGCTGGAGGCGTACGCTTCGATTCAGGCACTGGAGCACCAGGCACGCTCCCATGCGAAGATGGGGCAGGACTCGCTGCTCAAAGCCTATTCCGTTACACCCGAGCAGCTGAATTATGAAGTGCTGCTGCAAGCCCTGTCGGCGGATGATCCGTATGTGCAGGAGCTGTTTCAGCAGTCCGCCGTCTATTTCGGCGTCGGCTTGGCGAATTTGATTAATATTTTTCACCCGGAGCTTGTTATCTTGGGCGGTGCTTTAATTAATTCTAAGCCTATGTATTTTCAGACCGCTACAGATACTGCGAAGAAAAACACTTACTACTCCCCCGCCTATGAGCCGAGGTTTTCCAAAGGCCAGCTCAAAGAGGATGCCGTCGTGACCGGGGCAGCGCTGACTGTGCGCAATAAGATGCGGGTTTAATAAACGTGGTGCTATTGGCGCAGTAGTATGTTGAATCTTGAGCTGGATAGGCTGAACAAGGGGATCGGCAGATAGGCAATGTTGCTTGATCACGCCTTCCATGGTAAAATAATCAATGCTGCGCGCCCGTAGCTCAGCAGGATAGAGCGACAGTTTCCTAAACTGCAGGTCGTACGTTCGAATCGTATCGGGCGCGCCATAAAAAAGCCTTTAAACCCTTATTCCATAAGGGTTTTTCTTTTTCCATTTTTATATAAGTGCGTCGAAAACGAAAATTGGGAACAAGTTGGGAACATTTTTTGTTTGTTTCTTTTTTTGGCCTTTCTTTGCTTCGAAAAGAATCCCCGTCAACCTGATGATTGACGGGGATTTATATTCCCAATCGTTTGGGATTTTAAATTACACCCTTACGTTTGAGTAAAGTGACGAAACGATAAAAGTCAGAACTGCTGCTGCGATCTGCGCCTCGTTCGGATCGTAAGCATGGAACAGGCGAGCCGGCAGGACAGATTGAAGGATCGACGGAACCATGGTAAAATTGCTCCAAGAATCGACACCATCCGAGTTTACTGGGGAGTCTGTTTATGAGATCGGAATCTATTAAGTTTTCAATGAAAATAGTGACCATATTTTTAGCGATATCGCTTTGCACCGCATTCGTTTTCGTCATTTACTTTCAGGATGCAAACAAATCCAAAGATGATATCAGTATGGAGATTCTACAAGACAGTTCAGGAAACATGACCTTATCCGATGTTAAAGTCAGCGATCAATTTGCTACTTTGCCTAGCAACTATTCCAAGGTTGGCTATTCTCCAGTCCGATTATGGTTCAAAATAAAATTAAACCGATATAACGCAGATGAAATCAATTACCTTACAATAAACAACCCTCTTTTTGAAGATGTAACGATTTACCTCCCGACAAGTAACGATTACATAATAAAGCATTTCGGGTACGCGTATAAGAGCAATTCCGATGAGACCGGCTATGTCTACCCCGCATTTAAAATCCCGCCTCCTTTTGATCATAATCAGTACATATACATGACAAGCAAATCGTTATACGGACAGAACTTTATTGTCGGGCTCGTAAATGACGATCTCTTTAGGAAGACAAGCATGATAAATGTCTGGGCAGGAGGCATCTTATTCGGCGTTTTGGCGGCATTGTTTTTTTATAACTTGCTCATGGGCTTGGCCATAAAAAACAAAACTTTTATAAAATACTGCTTTTTTGTTCTCACCACCTTGTTATGGAACGCAGCAACGACGGGACTTTTAAACATCACGGGCTTCAAGTACGCCTATTGGCTTGCGGAATATTCCACAGGCATCGGCATTCTCATGTCGCTTGCTATCGCCATTTTTATGAGAGCGATTTTTCAGACCCAAACCAAGTTCCCCAAGATCGATTTTTGTTTAAAACTGCTCATCGGTTACTTTCCGATCACTTTATTGCTGTTTTTTTTCATCAGTAAAGAGCTGGGAGCATTTGGTGCGGGTGCATCTTCTATTGTGTTTGTATTGTATTTTATAATTATGTTTAAAGGAATAAGGAACAAAATCATCCGTTCACCGCAGCTCATAACGGCATGGCTCTTGTGTTTTGTGTCGGTAATCCTGTTTTATTTGATGGTTTTCGGAGTATTGCCTCAAAGTTACATTATTATTTATTACTTATTTTTTCTTTCTTGTGTATCCGCTATCGCCTTTGCCCTGTCTCTCGCAGAAATTATTAATGATTTAAATAAAGAGAAGCAACGCAATCAAATTCTATTTGAAAATTCCGAAATTCAATCCAAGCAGTTTGAGCTTGCTTTTATAAGGGCACAAATGGATCCGCACTTTATTCACAACACCTTGAACGTGATAGAAGGGGTCATTGCTGAAAACAAAGAACAAGCAGGAAGCTTGGTCAACGATTTATCCCATTATCTCAGAAATATATTCGATTACAGCAATTCGGAAAGATATATTTCTATCCATGAGGAGCTGGATGCAGTCAAGTTTTATGTTCGCATTGAGCAAGCAAGGTTCCCGGGGAAAATATTTATCAACTATGAAATTGATACAGATATTCAGTTGAAGGTGCCGCGCCTCGTTATTCAACCCTTGGTAGAAAATGCGATTAAACACGGGATACGTAAAAGGAAAATTGCAGGAACAGTCACAATCAGGGTTAAAGAGCTTGAACATGGCTACTTGATAGCGGTAAAAGATGACGGCGTCGGCATTGAAGACGCGGACAAATATAAACTGCTTGAATACTCGCCGGGCAAGGGCATTGGACTTGCCAACATAAACGCGCGGCTTACGGCCGAGTATGGAACGCAGCTTCAAATCGTCAGTGAGAAGGGTAAAGGAACTGAGGTTCGTTTTGACGTACCCAAAAAGGAGCAGCCATGAAGGTTATTATTGTAGATGATGAATATTATGCGCTGCGGAACTTTAAAAGCAAGTTGGAGAAAATTGCGGATGTCGAAGTCGTTGCGGTGTATGAAGATCCTGCAACAGCCTTGGAAGAAATAAGCAGCATACAGCCCGACCTTGCTTTTCTGGATATCGAAATGCCGGAAATCGATGGCATAACCTTGCTCGGGATGATGTTCAAAAAAAGACCGGAAATGGATTTTGTTTTCACAAGTGCTTACCATGCCTATGTGACAGACACGCTTGAAACAAAAGCGTTGGATTTTCTCGTTAAGCCGGTGAAGTTCGAACAGCTTTATGTCACCTTGGAAAAAATAAAGAAGATTAGAAGCAAAAGCAGCGTGGGACACAAAATGGAGATAAAGTGCTTTGGCGATTTTGCCGTATTCATAGACGGAAAATTGATCGACGACAATTGGCGAACCAAAAAAACGGAAGAGCTTCTCGCCTATTTGCTATGCATGAACGGCAAGTACGTGTCCAGAGAACGGATCATTAATGAGTTGTGGCCCGATTTGGAGATGAATAAAGGTTATGCAAACTTATATACGACGCAATATAATTTAAAGAAGCGATTCAACGCTTTTGGAATCCATCATTTGATCAAGAGTAAACTCGGTAACATCTGGCTCAACATCGAAGACATCAAAGTGGATTTGTTGGAGTTCGATCACTTCAGTAAAAATTATAATGAAGATAAGAGTAATATGGAAATTCTCGAGCAAATGGTGGAGCTGTACAAAGGCATGTTATTTGAAGATAAGCTTTATTCATGGACGTTAAGTATACAGCAATCTTACGATGTAAGTTTCGACCATGCATTGAATATTCTGATCCAGTTTCATAGGGAACGCGGCGATGAGACAAAAGCCCAGTACTATGAGATGAAAAAAATGCTCTAAACAAATAGCATTCTGACAAGCAAAAACGGCTTTAGCCGTCCTTTGGCGGCTATGCTCACGTTTCGCGTAGACGTATAGAGAAAGTATGAGCAAACTTATATACTTTCCTATACGTAAATAAAATCGCCCGCATGCTGTCACCAGATGCGGGCGATTTCATTGTTAAGTGCAATGATTTTCTATGAACTTACTGTATGACAAAGGTATACGTCTTTTCCGTACCGTCCTCTGCGGTTACGACTAACCGATCGGTGCTTTGCAGATTTCTTCCGTGCCCAAGCTCCGCATCGTTCTGATCATAAACTTTGTAGCTTCCATTTAGAGGTCCGATGATATCATTAGTAAAGGTCATATAGTAAGTATACAGAGGCACAGTAATCGTCCCTGCTACCGGATCAATTTGAAAGCTGGGCGACAGCGATGTCAAGGTTACGTCGTTGTACAAAATAAGATAATCCGCACTGGACGAGTCTTGAGCGGTAACGCGTACGATCATACCAGAAGTGATATCGAACGTCTGATCGTTTACAGGTGTCAAGTCTTGATCCAAAACGTTGGCAGTAGCGTGCGGCGATACCGTTAACCCGCTCAACAACTGACCTACGGTCAGGGTGCTCGGAACCGAAAGGCTGCCCCCGCTCACATTCCCGTTCACATTGGACAGAACCGACTTGGCGCCGCTAAGCACTGGCGACGGTGTCGATGTTGGCGTTGGCGTTGGTGTTGGCGTCGCCGCCGGTGTTGGTGTCGGCGTCAGTGTCGGTGCTGGTGCCGATGTCGATGTCGAACAACTCCACAGTGCTGAATAAGCTACGTCTTGGGCCGGCATTGTGCTTGCCAGCGCAGGCGACCAACCTGTAAAAGTACAGCCTGACTTCGTTACGGTTGGTGCCTGTATGGCAGCGCCGTACTGAACTTTAGATGTGGAACCGCCTGTGCCCCCGTTTGCATTAAACGTCAAATTGTAGCTGTTGCGCTGATAGTAACGCATGATTGTGAGGCTTCCATCGGCTGCAATCGTACTCGATGTCAATGCTTTACCGCTGCTGTCATAGGCTGTGCTATGGTCGTAGGTAAAACCGGTATACTGCTGGATCGCTGGCGCCGCAAGCGCGCCGGTTGTTCCTTGAAAGCTTCCCGTGCCGGCTTCAACATAAAGCGAAGTGCTTCCGAGACCTTGCAGCCTGTCCGAAACACGGTAAGGCGTATCGGTACGTACCTTCCAGGTCGCTGTGTAAGTGGTGTCGTTTGATGGCATTGTGCCTGGAATTGCCTGTGACCAGCCCGCAAAAGTATAGCCGGGTTTTGTGAAATTCGGCACTGCACTGCCCAGTACCTTCGAAAAGCTTCTGGCCGAATACACAATTGAGGTTCCGCCTGGATCGGCATAGAAAGTCATTTTGCGCGTGGCAGGCAGGTAATCGTAGCTCAGTTTCGATAAACCGGTTCCGGCTATTGTAATGGTTCGTGTTGGCGGTGTATCATAGCCTTCGATTTTTATCGGTACCGGCGAGACAGAAGCGCCTGCCGTACCGGAGAAGGTATCCACTTTCCAGGTGTTGCGGTCACCAGTGTTGGGATCAACCGTAATGTAATCGACCAAGTAAGGTATATTTGTGTGCGGTGTCCATTGCGCATAAAGCGTTATATTTCCTGTTGGCATAGTGTCAGGAATAATGTAAGGCTTCGTTCCTGCAGAATCCAAAGCCCAACCCTTGAATGTAAACCCAGTCACTTTGGGAACGTTTGTTAATCTGTCTTGTTTTTTGACTGATGAGTTGACCGGCAGTACAACCCGCCCGAAATTGTACAATTGAATTTCGTCTGATACTAGAACATTAGGATTCAAATGGATAGAGCCGTAACCGCTCTTGTACCAGGTCAAATTAATATCGCGCGAGTAGGGAAGGGAATTTAAACCCGTCGTTGAGCCCTTCCACGTTACGGTCATCCTGCTGGTGAGAATTTCATCCGCAGCATTTGGCGATACGGTTACACGTAATGTATTAGGATTGTACTTAAATTTATCGTTATTAAAAGTAATTGTGTAATTCTGTGGACGATCCTTACCTGTAATGATTTCGCCCGTTACCAAATTCAAATCTTTCAGCTTAAAGGCGTCATCAATTGACGGGAAAGTAGTTTGCTCCATGGCGACGAAGGAAGGTGCATCTTCTTGTTCATAGGCGAAATCGATGAAATGACCATTCGGCGTGCCGGCTCTATAAAGCGGCCAGGACTCGCTATAAAAGAGGTCGGAATACGAGATTGACCCGCCGAGGATTTGTGCCCCCCACTCTGCCTCCGCATACATACCGATCTCCAGCAACAGTGCTCCTAATGTTTTTGTCGGTGCCGAAGATGACTTTTCGTAATAGAAATACCCGTAGAGCTGGAGGTAGGCGCCTCCCTCTGCCGTGATTCCGACACTGTCCAATTCGACATGGAACAAGCCTGCCGCCAGTTCGAGACGAATTCCTGCCTTCAGCCCCAGTGTTCCCATCACATAGAAATAGAAATTATAGGTTCCGTCGCCCGGCAAATCCACCGTGCTGAAAGAAGGCGAGCCTTCGCTGAGTTTAAAGCTGGCTGTATATCTCTTCGCGGATTCATAGCTGAAGCCGATGCCCAAGGCAATATTCGGATTCATGCTGATGACAAAGCTTCCTTTAAAGTTGATATGAAGGAGACCTAATAATAGGTGTTTGTCGTATTCGAAGATTTCTTCTTCTACCAGGTCAACCCAATCCGTCTCGTTCTCCAGCATGGCTTGGTAGCTTTCCACCAACGTATCAGCGTTTACCTTGGCTGGAGCGGAAGGAGACTGCTTCAGAACCGCTTCCAGCTGAGCCTTGATGTCTACTTTATTTTTGGCAGTACCCCAAATATTCGCGTAAGCGTCAAGCGGAGTGTCCGCTGGCACGGTGCCGATCTGCGCAGACGCGTCAATGCTCGTAAACGTGAAGGCATCCAGATTGGCGCTGGCTTGATAGTCCTTGGGATACGGAAGATCGAAAAGTCCCAGATCGATATATCCCCAAACCGTATTGCCGTTCACACCCACGCTCAAAGAGATTTCTTCCGTAAATGCAGAGCTCATATGGATAAGGATATCGTTGTCCGCACCCGTCGAAACTTGAATATCGCTTGAAACGATGAGATTCAGGCGCAAGCCGCTCTTTCCCTGGAAATGGGATAACTTCGATCCGATGTCTGCTGAAACCTGCAAGTTGTGCAGGGTAACGTCCGCGTTCTCTTCTCCCGGTGCCCCGGATAGTGTACGGACTTCCGGCTTTTTGTTTTTCGGCAAGGTCGATGAGGCGCTGGCTGCGAGCAATGTTTTGACGCTATCGGTTTGCAAAGCCGCGGTTGATAAATAGTTTGCAGCTTGATCAACAAATCCGCTTGTCAGCGCTTGCTGCTTGATTTGACCCTCCAAAGAAGCGATATCGGCTTGCGACAACAGGTCGGCTACGTCAATCGTTTCCTCCTTATAAAAATCCAGGGCGTGAGTGATGTCATCTTGCGAAGCATCGGAATAAGCAATGACATAATGATTCCCTGAGCTCGAGACGGACGTCACTTTTCCGTAGCCTGAAGAGGCTCCCGTACGCATATTGACGAGCGCGAGGAAGTCCCCGACTCTGGCAACGGTAGCGCCGTTAAGACCCATAGGCGCATATTTGGCGTCGGAATAATCCATCGACGCCGGAGCGACTGTGATGGAGCGGTTCGTACTGTCTCCGTCGGTGTCCGACGCAGGGTCGACCGGCAGCACGTTCGGTTTAAGCAGAACGTTCATTGGGTTTGCGCTAGTGTAGGAATAGATATTCCCCTTGATTGCAGTGATCGCTACATAGGCGATATCGCCATCATCGGAAGTATCCAAAGTGCGCAGATCGGGACGAGTCCCTTCATAAACGGAGACGGTATCGCCCACTTTCAAGCTCGTATTTCCGTCATATTGAAAGGTGCCGCTCGCAATAGGGGACGAATTCGAACCCGATTCACCTCCAACGTTCGCGCTCATTACAGCGATCGAAGGGGAAGCAACGGGTACGCCATTCTGGCTCATCTGCGAGATATCGGAAAACTGTAAATAAATCATGTAAGGATTTAGAGGCAGTCGCATGACCTCTTGTTTGGCAATGCTAAAAATATAATTTTTGGTCGTTGCGTCTTTGCCTGTAAATGTGAGTCTTGTATCCGTCAAAGTGATTTGATAGGTGCTGCCCTCTTCAAATGCACCGCTTTTTGCAGCTACAGTATAGTTGCCGTTCGAGCCAGCTACCGCAATTCCTGCAAAATCAGGATTGGACGGAGATTTGAAGGTCATGCCGGCTTGAACGGCCGCCGCCGTCATTTTACCTGTAGAATCTTTCACGTCGACCTTAAAGTTCGGTGCCTGATCCATTGCGTATGCATTCGGAGTAATGATGACAGCATCATCGGACGATGCAATATAATTGGCATACAAGGTCATGTCGCTCTTGACGGTGTCGTCATTCATGACTGGTTGCGTAAAAGCACGATCCTTATACCAGCCATTGAAAATGGAGCCTTGCTTGAATCCGAGCGGAAGCTGATTCAGCGATTCGCCCCGCTTTAGACTCAGGCTGTCGATCGGCGAGCCGCCGTTCGAATTAAAAGCAACCGTATAGGTTATACCGTCGCTGGCACTCGCGACTTTGTCCGTACGCATAAAAAGCGCGGCCGCTTCAGCACGAGTCGCCTTTGAATGCGGCTCAAAATTGCCGTTGGCATCTCCGGTAAACAAGCCGGCCTGCCAAAGCTTTACCGCCGCATCAACCGCCCATGGAGAAATGGCGGATATGTCGTTGGGAGTAGATGTGCTGTCGTTTGTTTGATAAGGGACGCCCTCGCTTTCAAAATACTTTAATGTCAGCGTTGCCATCTGCTCTCTTGAAATAGCGGCGTCCGGCGAAAATCTGTTGCTGCCTGTTCCGCTTGTAATGCCGCGTTCAATTGCCCATTGCACATAAGGCGCATACCAATCGCCTAACTGCACATCTATAAATGCGGACGTTTTATATTTACTTGCATCCACTTTGGCGATTCGCCCAAGTACAGTAACAAACATGGCACGACTCATGGTTCCATCAGGCGAAAAGCGATCTTTGCTTGTGCCGCTGAATAGGCCATTTTGCTTGACATACATGACCGCATCGTAGAACCAGGCCGAGGATGTCACGTCTTCAAACAAGCTTAGAGGCGCGGGCTGTGCAGCCGTTTGGTTTGCTGCCGCATAATGGACAGCAGTCGATGAAGCAGTAGAAATCCCCGGAGGCATTAAGGTTACGAGTATACATAACAATAGCAAAATACTAATAAGGCGTTTATACAAGTTCATTTTCCCTCCTCCTAATCTTTCAACTTGTAGTCAGTTACTAATCCTACCAGACGGATCTAAATGGGATCTGAACACAATTGAGGGGATTTTAATTATGAAGAGACTTCCTATATTCATTTGCATTTCACTAATGACACTTTTTATGATTTCTTGTAGACAGCTTGAAGCGGGGCCGCTTTTGCAAGCAGACAATCCAAGCGAATACGGAAATAGATAAGATATTAATTAAGGTAATTTTAGCTCAAAAAACAAGAAGTCCATCGAAATAGCGATTTAATCTCGCTATTTTAATGGACTTCCCTTCAAGTTCCACAAATGCTATCAAAAATAGGTGCACACTGAGTCGATTTTCAATCTTGCTTTAACCTTCGCGATCCAGTAGTTTATTAATGCATACCGCACCATGCTCACGCACATTCACGACCAGCACTGGTGCCTCCAGCATTCCGCCAATCCATGACATATAGGCTTCTGCGTGCTCGTTAGGAATAATGGTCAAAATCACCCCTGCGAATCCTCCGCCATGAATGCGGCATGCGCCAGCGCCGATTTTTTTCAAATAGTTTTCGGTAAGGGACAACGCAATCGCGATCTCTTGATGTTGAACAGCTCCGCTTTGATAAACGTTCTGAAGCCATTTCCAAGATGAATTCCCCGAAGCCGTAATGAGCGTCAAGAAATCATTGAACCGATTCTCTTCAAGAGCCAGCACCTGCTCATCGACGCGCCCATTTTCCTCAAAGAAATGCAAGGCGCGCAGCACAGCCCGATCTCCAGCCGCTGCTCTAACCGCCTTCAAATTAGCGTAAATATCCTCTGGCGACAAATCGCGGCATACCGATGCTCCTAGCGATTTGGCTACCGCATACATCTCATTAGGTACAGCCGCGTAATCCTCCGTTAAATCGGCATGATTCCCGCCTGTATTTACAATGACCAGCGAGTAGCCATTTTTCTGAAAATCCCATCGAACGGGCTTGATTACAGGCTCCTTAGGCGTTGCAAAATCAATCGCGATTAAACCGCCATAGGCGCAGGCCATTTGATCCAGCAGACCAGACGGCTTATTCCAATAACGATTTTCAGCAAATTGGCCAATTTTAGACATGGAGACGGCATCAAGTGCCCCATCATTATAAAAATGGTTTAAAATCGTACCGATCAGCATTTCGAAAGACGCAGATGAGCTTAACCCCGATGCAGAAAACACATTGCTCGATATGTAAGCATGGAAGCCGCCTACCTGAAAGCCTGCCTCAATAAATCCAGCTGCAATGCCGCGAACCAACGATGTCGTGCCATCATCTCCAGATCGAGGCTGTATATCCTGAAGATCAATCACATATTTCGTTGCATAGCCTTCCGAGAAAAAGGTAATAACAGGCTCATCTACCTTCACCGCCGCTCCAATCGTATCCAGCGTAATGCTTCCCGCTAGAACCTTGCCGTGATTATGATCCGTATGGTTGCCTCCAACCTCACATCTTCCTGGGGAGCTAAACAATCCTACCTCCTGCTTTCCAAAATACGCCTGAAATTGTTCAACAAGCGATTGATACCGGCTAGTTTGCTCTACAAGCTGCTGCTTGCCATACATTTGGACAAGCAGCTCCTGTCCCTCGGACGTTTGCAGCCTATTTAGCATTTGATTACTCATCTTAATTCCTCCTATATGTCACCTTTAATTGACTTATTATACTTAATAGACTTGATTAACTAGCTAAACTTGAGCCATACATCGCTTAACTCTTATCTACAGCGGCTTCATTACAATTATCTCAAATTTTGCCCCTATAGAGTAGGGTAAGAATGCAAGATATATACGATCTTCTTAAACGCCTAGTCCATCCTCCCCAATTCACGCCCTATATAGGAATATTTCACTATTTTTTACAAATTCCTATCACTATAGCAGATGTTCACATGCTAGAATATGGACGAACGCTAAGATTAATGATTCATGGGAGGAATGGAATTGATGAAGCTTACACAACGGAAGTCATCATTGTCACACAAATGGATCAAGTCGCTTATCGCTCTATCTGTCGCTATTCCGCTGCAAGCTGGTTTATGGGGCGCCGCGACAGCGGTTCACGCTGAAGGCCCCACCGATCCGGCACCTTTTATCCAGCCTAAAGTGGTGAACGAAAACGCTGGCAAAAAGATTTTGTTCGACAATACCCACGCCCAGACAGCTGGAGCGGCGGATTGGGTCATTGACGGCGGCTTCTCTGACTTCGGCGATGCACTCGCTAATGATGGCTATTATGTTCAAGAGCTTCGCAAAACAACCCCGTTTACCTACAATGATTTAAAAGATTACAGCGTGTTCGTCATCGCAGAACCCAACATCCCATTTAAAGCAACGGAACAAGCTGCTATGACACAGTATGTAGAGGGCGGCGGCAGCATTTTCTTCGTTGGCGACCACTATAATGCCGATCGCAACAAAAACCGCTGGGATGGCTCCGAAGCGATGAACGGCTACCGCCGGGGCGCCTGGACAGATCCCACTCAGGGCATGAGCGCTGACGAGCGCAGCTCAGAGGCTATGCAGGGCGTAACCAGCTCAGACTGGCTGTCCGACCATTTCGGCGTTCGCTTCCGCTACAATGCGCTTGGCGATATAACCGCTAATCAAATTGTACCGCAAGAGCAAGCCTTTGGCATCACCGCTGGCGTATCGGCTGTTGCGATGCATGCGGGCTCCACGCTTGCGATTACCGATCCGACCAAAGCTAAAGGCATCGTATACTTGCCGCAAACGAATCAGGCTTGGGGCAGCGCCGTAGATCAGGGCGTATATAACGGAGGCGGCGTCGCCGAAGGTCCTTATGTCGCCGTTTCCAAGCTGGGAGCAGGAAAGGCTGCTTTTATCGGGGACTCTTCTCCGGTGGAGGATGCTTCTCCAAAATATTTGCGCGAGGAAACCGGAGCGCGCAAAACGACCTACGACGGCTTTAAAGAGCAGGATGATGGCGTATTGCTCGTAAATTTAATCAATTGGCTCGCAGAGCAAGAAAGCTACACGAGTCTAGCCGAGGTTAACGGACTGCAATTGGACAGCGCTACGGCATTGCTGCCTTTTGAAAATCCCGCTGCCTCCACTGAACCGCAGCCAGAACCGTGGTCCGCGCCAAGCGCAGGCTACAAATGGTATGACCGTTCTACGTTCAAGCCTGGCTCGTACGGCGGCCCGACAACGAGTGCCAACGCCGCTTACAGCTTCGTCAAGCAGGCAACGCTTCCGAATGCACAGGATTTTCAAATTCGCGTTGTCGCCGACAATTTGCCTGCCAATACGACTGTATCGGGCTTTAGCGCCGGCATTTATTTGAGCGGAGGCACACAGGTCGCCATGGTTCAAAATGAAAATGGTACATGGCCGACTGCCTACGGCTACAGCTCAGCTTTTAGTGTCACATCGGATAGCAAAGGACATGCCTTTAAAGATTTGACCGTCCGTATTAAATCCGGCACCTCAGGGGCAGCCAATTTGCGTCTGCGCTTGAACGGAAGCAATCTGCTTACAAATGCGGTGACTGTAGGCAATGTACCAGCAGAGCCACTTCCCGAAGAGGAGGGTCCGATTCCAGCTCTAATCCCTATTGCAGAGGCTCGCATGCAGCCCGTCGGTTCGACCGTGACGGTTGAAGGCATCGTGACGACTGAGCCGGGCGCATTTGGCGGACAAGCTTTTTATTTACAGGATAACTCAGGCGGCCTTTATGTGTTTCAAAGCACAAGCGGCTTCCATCAAGGCGACCGCATTAAAGTGACCGCCGCTACTGCTCTATACAATACGGAGCTTGAACTGACCGATATAATCGCCATCGAAAAAACCGGCACAGCGCCGCTGCCGGCTCCCGTTGCAGCAGACCGCATTTCGGCTAATAACCAGGGGCAGCTTGTTCAGCTTTCCAATGTAACGATTCAAAACTTGGCAAGCGCCACGCCTGCCGGTTCATTCGAGTTTGATGCAATCGATGCTGCCGGAATCAGCAATCATATCCGCGTAGACACGCGCACAGGCCTATCGCTGGCGTCATTCCCTTATGCCGAGGGCCAGCAGATTAGCATTACGGGCGTTGCCGCTATTTTCAGAGATGTCTTTCAATTAAAGCCACGCGGGCTTAGCGATTTCACCCTGCAAGGCGATACAGCCGCTCCAGAGACCACGGCTTCCCTGTCCTCTTCGCCGAATGGGGCGGGATGGCTGAACCAAGACGTCACAGTCACCTTGACAGCAACCGATGATGCAGGCAGCTCCTCTCCTGTGCGTACAGAGTACGCTATTAACGGGAGCGACATACAAGCCTATGAAGCCCCAATCCTTATTAGTGAGGAAGGAAGCTCTGTCATTTCCTTCTTCTCAACAGATGCAGCTGGCAATAAAGAAGCCGTCCAAACGTTAACGGTCAAGCTCGATAAATCTGCACCAAACGTTATTTTGACACAGTCTGGGGGCGCGATAGCTGATGCTTCCGAGACGGATACGCTTATTTTTGCGCTGAGCAGCTCGGATGCCTTGTCTGGTATTGCTAGCGAACAATTGCTGCTGGACGGCCAGCCTGTTAACAGCCCTTATTCTACAACAGGCGCTGAGCTTGGCTTGGGCGCTCATACGATTGCCTACTCTGTAAAAGATTTTGCTGGTAATGAAGCATCCCATCAAGCTTCTTTCAGCATTACCGGCCAGCCTCTGGCGGTTGGTGCTCCTGGAAAGCCTGTGCTGTCGAGCAACAACGGTTATGATACCGGATTGCAGGATGGCGATTATACGATATCCCTGAATATGTGGTGGGGCGACAATGGAACGAGCTACAAGCTGTATGAAAATGGCGAGCTTGTCGATAGCCAGACGCTGCCTGATGTCTCACCCTCTGCCCAGTTTGCGCAAACCCATGTAAGCGGCAAGGCCAATGGAACGTACACGTACACCGCTGAGCTTACCAATGCCAAGGGGACAACTCGCAGCGAGATCTTAACGGTACGTGTCACTGATGCGTCTCCAGGCAAATCTGTCTTGTCTCAAAACAACTGGGACGGTGATGGCCAATACAGCATTACAATGAACATGTGGTGGGGAACGAACGCGACGGAATACCGTTTGTATGAAAATAACGAGCTCATCGACACCCAGTCTCTGAAGGCAGCTGCTCCGGCTGCTCAAAGTGCCGTAACAGCGCTGACTAACCGACTGCCTGGTGCTTACGAATATCGGGCCGAGCTTGTGAATGCAGCCGGAGTAACGACGAGCGAGATGATCACCGTCCAAGTTTCGGCTCAGAAAACAACCATTACGAGCTAGGCTAACCTCCGTATAGTAGAAAAAGAGGCCGTTTAAGACTTTATTTGAGTCTTAACGGCTTCTTTTATATTTGACCTCTATTTTAGTATTTAATGGCCTTCCAGCAAGAAACGACCGTTTGCTGGATTTGATGCCCGTCGAGCACATATTTTTGTATCGAATAACCCCTCGAAACGGCGCAAACTTATTTCACAGCTATACGCCGCATTAGAATTGGTGAATGCTTTTCCCCTGCTTTACCCTGCCGTAACCCTCCAATTCCCCGCACGAGGCGCATCCAGCGGCTGATGCTTGCGAATATAATTTTCTGCGAGCATCGCCATATCCGTATCACCTGCAAAGAGGACCGGCTTGTCTGCATACATCGCATAATTGCCGCCGCCAGCCGCACGATAGCTGTTCATCACAACCGAATATTGAGCGTCCATCTGCAACGGCTCTCCATCGCGATCAAGCTTGACCACCCGTCTTCCCTCTGGCCGCGAAATATCCAGCTCATAGTCGATGCCCGCCCACATGTCATAGTTATAATGCTGCGCCTTCGGCTCCATGTATAACGGGTTAACCATAATCTCCCCTTGATCGTCCAGTGAAAAATAACACGCGGCCTGCTCCAACGCAGCCCGAATGTCCTGCCCGCTTAGCTCCAGTACCGTAAGCGTGTTCGGATAGATAAAATTCGCTAATACATCCCGCATGGTTACCTTGCTCCCAAAGCCGCGCGCCTCCTCGCTTAGCAAAGCAGCGTTAGAAAGCTGCGCCCCCGTAGCCTCCATCTGAACCTGATGGACAAAAGCAAGAAACGGATGGGCAGCCAGCCTCAGCTTAGAGGCATTTTGAATAGACAGATCGCCAATGATTTCGCCAATCGGCTGATCCAGCCAAGCTTGCGTGCGTTGCTCCAGCTCATCGGTAAGCGCTAGGACCGCGGCGTCAGGCAAGGCAGACTCCTCTGGATAAAGCAGCTCAGCCCGCTTGCTCGTCATTTCCCAGCGTCCTTCGGCCTGCCGCTCCAGCTGTACCGCAACATGGGCAGCAGTTGACCCATTATAGCCCGTCTGCACAATCGTGACGCCATGCAGCTCCTCCACAAACGAACGGTGCTGATGCCCGGTCAGCAATACATCTATGCCTTCCACGTCACGGCAAATGGCATAGGCTTGATTTTCACCCGTCAGCGGTTCGGCTGGTTGACCTGTTGCAAGATCGTTTTCGAAGCCACCGTGATAGCTGACTATAACGATATCCGGACGCTCCTTGTCGCGTATGTGCTGGACCCATGTCCGAATCGTCTCTAACGCATCTAGAAAACGCAGCCCTTTCATATTCTGAGGCTGCTCCCAGTTGGGAATGTAGTGGGTGGTGGCCCCCAGCAGGGCGACTTTTACGCCAGAAGCCATTTGCTTGATAATGTACGGCGGTCCAAAAGCGGGCTCTCCACTTTGTGCATCCACGATATTGGCCGACAGCCATGGAAACGTGGAAGCCTTCACAGCTCGGTTTAGCATATCCAAACCGTAATTAAACTCATGATTGCCCATCACGGCAGCATCATAGCCAAGCTCATTTAACACCTCTATAAAAGGATGCGTCTTATAGCTGTCTTGAAAGGCAGCAGCGTAGGCAGCCAGCGGCGAGCCCTGCAGCAAATCCCCATTGTCCACCAGCAGCAGCTCAGGTGCCCGTTCGCGCTCCCGCTTAATTCGGGCTGCCAATAAAGCCAGTCCGTTATGGCTGTAGGCATTGGTCGGGTAATGAATCGGACGGATTGCTCCGTGCAAATCGCTAGTCAATATAATATCGCAAGTGTACTTGTTCGTTTGCGTCATAATAAGCCTCTCCCTCGTTGCAGCATCGATTGTGCCGATGTAACTATTTTAGCAAAACCATTTTCAACTGGGCAGTATGGAAGGTTATTTTACAAATAATTCATTTATCGTTGATACTCCGCAAATATAGATTGAATATAGTAAGCAAGTGTCAAAAAATACAATCTCTTGGAGGGTTTTTGATTGAAAAAGATGTATGCCTTTATGTTGCCTCTGTTACTGACTTCGCTCTTGCTTGGAGCTTGCGGAACGAACAATACAACTGGTTCGGCTGGCAGCGAATCCGCTAGTCCAAGCTCAAGCCCATCCGCAGCTGCCTCAACTGAGCCAGCACCAACAACAAGTGCAGACACAGGCTATGTGCCTACAACATTGACTGTCCAATTCGTCCCTTCACAAAATGCAGACACGCTTGAAGCAAAAGCAAAGCCGCTTGAGAAGCTTCTGGGAGACAAGCTTGGCATTCCGGTAAAGGTTAGCGTATCGACTGACTACAACACGATTATTGAAGCCATGGCATCCAAAAAGGTAGACGTAGGCTTCCTGCCTCCAACTGCTTATGTGCTGGCTAAAGAAAAAGGCGCAGCTGAAGTCATTTTGCAGGCACAGCGCTTTGGCGTAAATGATGAGACCGGTGCTCCTACCGATCAGCTCGTCGACTTCTACAAATCCTTGATTGTTGTAAAAAAAGACTCACCGATTCAATCGGTTGAAGAGCTTAAAGGCAAAAAAATCGCCTACCAGAACGTTACGTCCTCCGCTGGCTTTGTATGGCCGGCTGCGCTACTGATGGACAAGGGCCTGAACCCGCTTAGCGATGTACAGCCTGTAACGGTTAAAGGCCATGACCAAGGCGTTATCGCAGTGCTCAACGGCGATGTGGATGCTGCGGCGATTTTCCAGGATGCCCGCAATACCGTCATGAAGGATTATCCTACCGTGTTCGAAGATACGCGTGTGCTTTCGTTTACAGAAGCGATTCCTAACGATACGATTTCTGTCCGTTCCGACATTAACGCGGACTGGGCGGCTAAAATTACACAGGCTTTTATTGATATCGGCAAAGATACAGAAGGACACGCCATCATTAAAGAAATTTATTCCCATGAAGGCTATGTGAAATCCGATGACAGTAAGTTCGATATTGTTCGCCAATACAATGAAAAAGTAAAAACCGAGTAGTACGATTTTTCGTCCTGCACAGTGCGACACAGGACAGGACAAGCCAGTTCAGCGTAAGCGTGCGCTGTGCTGGCTTGTTGTATTACTGCCCGCTATGCTCGAACCAAACTTGAATCGAACTTGAATCGAAAGGAATGAAGTCATGATTGAGCTTCGTCAAGTATCCAAAGTGTATCCCAATCAGACCAAGGGTCTGAATAATATTAATCTTACGTTCGAACAAGGCGAGTTTGTTGCGGTTGTCGGATTATCCGGTGCAGGCAAATCTACGCTGCTGCGCTCGATTAATCGGCTGCATGACATTAGCGAGGGCGATATCCTCATTAACGGCAGCTCGATTACGAGTGCAGAAGGCCATGGGCTGCGGATGCTTCGCCGCGACATTGGCATGATTTTTCAAAGCTTTAATCTCGTCAAACGTTCCACCGTGCTGCGTAATGTGCTGGCGGGACGCGTCGGCTACCACTCTACTCTTCGCACCATATTCGGCCGTTTCCCCAAGGAGGATGTGGATTTGGCGTTTGAAGCGCTGGAGCGGGTTAATATTTTAGAGAAAGCTTACTCCCGCGCCGACCAGCTCTCTGGCGGACAGCAGCAGCGTGTCGCGATTGCGCGGGTGCTGGCACAGGAGGCCAAAATCATTTTGGCGGACGAGCCTGTCGCTTCCCTAGATCCGCTGACTACGAAGCAAGTCATGGATGACTTGAAACGAATTAATCAGGAGCTGGGTATTACGACGATCGTAAATCTTCATTTTGTTGATTTGGCGAGGCAATATGCGACGAGAATTGTCGGGCTGCGTGCAGGCGAGGTCGTATTTGACGGCCCCGTAGCTGAAGCCACGGACGAGCGGTTTGCCGAAATTTATGGCAGGCCTCTTCTTGAAGGTGAGCTGCTGGGAGAGGTATCGGCATGAAAAGCCCGCTTGAATCTGGTACGAGGCAGACCGCCCGTCCCCTGCCGCCAACGCGCACAAAGCATGTGCTGACTGCGCTGCTTATTTTGCTGCTGCTTTGGGGCAGTGCCGTGCAGACAGAAGTGAGCTTTAAGGAGCTGATTGAGGGCTTTCCAAACATGCTCGATCTGCTGCGCGAAATGTTTCCTCCCCGCTGGACCTACTTTGATAATATTGTGGACGGTATGCTCGAGACGATTCGCATGGCACTAGTCGGTACAACGATTGGCGCGATTATTGCCATACCCGTGGCGCTGCTGTGCGCGGGCAATTTAATGCCGCATCGCTGGGTGTATTATCCGGCAAGGTTTCTGCTCAATTTGGTGCGGACGCTGCCCGATCTGCTGCTCGCTGCCCTGTTCGTCGCGGTTTTCGGACTGGGGCCTGTGCCGGGCATTCTCGCACTCGCTGTTTTTTCGGTCGGTTTAATCGCCAAGCTGACTTATGAAACGCTGGAAACGATAGACCAAGGACCGCTTGAGGCGATGACGGCGGTTGGGGCAAACGCTATTCAGCGCATCGTATTTGGCGTAGTTCCGCAAATATCGGCTGCCTTTATGTCATATGTGCTGTATACCTTTGAAATTAATGTACGGGCGGCAGCCATTCTCGGCCTTGTCGGGGCTGGCGGCATCGGCTTATTTTATGAAGCGACGCTCGGCTTTCTCGAATATGACAAAACCGCTGTTATTATTTTATTCACGCTGGCCATTGTTCTATTTATTGATTTTGCAAGCACGAAGCTGCGGGAGAAACTATTATGACGACGAAAAATGGGGATTATCTCATCCTAAAACCGCGGAAAAATCCGCTTCGGTGGCCGATTATTATTGCGCTCGCGCTCGTTTATATTTGGGCGTTCTCTGGCGTTCCATTTACCGGCTTTAAAGAGACGGCAGGCCAGATTATGAAGTCGATTATGGCGGGCATTTTTTCTCCCGATTGGGATTATGTATACTTGCCGGAAGGCGAGGACTTGCTGCGGGGGCTGCTGGATACACTGGCTATTTCGATACTCGGCACGGTGATCTCGGCTGTGCTATGCATTCCGTTCGCCTTCTGGTCTGCTCGCAACATGAGCAAATATCGGCCGATTTCCGGCTCGGGCAAAATCATGCTCAGCTTTATCCGGACGTTCCCGGAAATTATTATGGCGATTCTGTTTATTAAAGCGGTTGGCCCAGGCTCTTTCGCCGGCGTTCTCGCCCTTGGGCTGCATTCGATTGGCATGCTCGGCAAGCTGTTTGCAGACGATATCGAAAATATTGATTTCGGCCCTTCTGAGGCGCTGCTTGCTTCCGGGGCGACGCGAATGCAGCAGCTTTGGTTCGCTGTGCTGCCTCAGGTGCTGCCAGGCTTTCTGAACTACACGCTTTATCGCTTTGAAATCAACGTCCGTTCGGCTACGATACTCGGCGTCATTGGCGCTGGCGGTATCGGCACGCCGCTTATCTTCGCGCTGAGTACCCGAAGCTGGCCGCGGGTCGGCATTATTTTGCTCGGCATCGTTGTGATGATTACCGTTATTGATCTCATCTCCGGCTATGTGCGCAAGAAGCTGGTGTGAGGAAGGATAAGCAAAGTAGGAAGGAGAAAATAGAGTGAAAAGTGCAAAAAAGTAAAGATTGTTAAACGGCCTTCGTCCTGAATTCAATGGGACTGAGGCCGTTTGGTTTTGTATGTAATCATTCAAAAAAGTAGATTACTCATCTATTCTCGTAGGCAGGTGTTTTTCTTCATAGAGACTACCATGTACACCCAACCAATCAGTCCACATAAAACAAAACCAAACGCATGCAGAGATCCGTAAATGGGAATGAAATCGAGTATGGTTAAGGAAAACATGTTTTTCAGCAACGGATAGAAAATGGAAAGGACGACAACCGTGTAAAAGGACAAGCAAGAAAGGCGTAAAAAGAAGGCTGCCTTATTGTGTAAAGCGTTCCTCCTCAAGTAAGCAAGGAGATAAGTGGTGTAAATCACAATATTACAGGCAAACAAAGTGACACCAATGTACTCAATTGGCTTGGAGAAAATCATGCCAATAGCGATCAATATGGGTCCGACGATATCGATGGCAACGACCCAGGGATACCAGCTTTTCTTCGTCATGATCCGTCCCAGTACACCAATAAAAATCGGAACGATAGCAGCTGAAAAATGAAAGTGGACCGAGCTTAACGCATGCGTTGCAGGATTAGCTTTGGAGAGGTTAAATTGATATTGATATAAGGTAAACCAAATGCCCCCGATAAAAAAATAAACGAGTCCCGCGCCAATCGCTATTTCCGCTGTTTTTCCCTTATGAATAACAATAGTGGTCAAGCCATAGATGCCAAGCAGCAGTGTGAACAGTAGCCACCCGAGGGAGAGAACCCCTGGTGTTGCCGTGCTTCCTAAACCCCACATCTTATTGCTCATTACGGAGGCTAGGGTAAGAAGCGCTGCGGGAAATTGAAGCCATTTAATAGCAGCATAAAGCATTCGTTGATGGTTATTCTTTTCGTCATGGTTCAAAAGTAAAATCACAAGAGGTACAATGACGAAAGCCGCAAACAGTAGAAATTTATCAACAAGCTCGAATTGGAAGTAATCAAGATAAAATATAAGAATGGTAATGATTCCACCGGGAATCGCTGGTACTAATAATGATTTCATCAGTTGCTTCAGGGAACTATTCATGGCGGTTCCTTTCTACCTTTGTTTGGCGTAATACCTGCCTACATCCAGTTGTTTAACATTCTTTAATATAGATAGGCGATTCTCTTTTTAGTAGTTTAACACATTTATTTGTCGATATATGGCCTATGCCGAGTCGGGGCCTTTATCAGGAATAGTTCTCCATCATTTGATATAAATAATTTCGAAAGTCTTCAACATAGGTTTTGGGCTCTGCAACTTTAAGATGAGTGCCGAAGCCTGCTATAAATTGAAATCCCATATGATTTTGAGGGACATAAATGGTTGCTAATAAACATCCAGAACTATGGTCTTCAATACTTCTTCGACCATACCTTTCGATGATTTGATCTTTTATGCTAGGCGATATCCATGCCTTAATCGTGACGAATGGCGGTAGATAACTTGCTTCGTGTCCTTGCTCTGGCCAATCATCTCTAGGATGAAACGCGCGTTCATCCATCATAATATGATCGATCCGGGATAGCTTGAATGTGCGATATCCTTGTCGATGTAAACAGAATCCTTTCAAGTACCAACTCGATTCGCTAAAATGCAGCTCATAGGGCTCGACCATTCTATTCGTTACAGCCCCGTCTTTATCTGTATAATCAAACGAAACCAGCCTTTTCTTTAAAATGGATTCTTGACATGTCTTTAACGTTTCAAGAATCTCGGACCGACCTTCCCAATCATAAAACGACAGTTGAATGGAACGATTCAGAGACAATGGACTAACCATTGCCTCTATTTTTTTTATCGTTCTTTCAACTTCTTCAGTAAAGAGGATTTGTTCCAATCCGCCAAGTGCAATTAATATATTCTGTAAATCGGAGCTGCTTAAAAGGCGTTTATCAACCTTGTATTCATCTATTATGCCGTAGCCGCCTTTGACCCCATTGACCGAGTAGATCGGGATGTTCGATAAGCTCAATGTTTCCATATCGCGAAGGATCGTTCTTTTGGAAACATTGAATAGTTGTGTGAATTCCTTTGTAGAAACAACCTCTTTTTTCAGCAATATCATGATAATCGAAATGAGTCTCTCCACTTTGTCCATAATTACCCTCTTTTTTCTACATGATTTCAGAACGGTGACAACAAGATGTCACCTTTTGTCCATTATACTACATGTATTACAAGAAGGAGGAATTGCAATGTTTAATCCAACCGATTTTCCCAAGCCCACTCTTATTTCAGTCAAAGGTGTGGAACTCGAAGTCTTTGAAGCAGGCCGACAAAATGTCGGAAAACCCATTGTCCTCTGTCACGGCTGGCCAGAGCATGCCTTTTCTTGGCGCCATCAGATGGCCGCCCTTGCCGCCGCGGGCTACCACGTCATCGTCCCAAACCAGCGGGGTTACGGCAACTCATCCCGTCCGACCGAAGTAACAGACTATGACATTGAACACTTGTCGGGTGATCTTATCGCACTTCTCGATCACTACGGATACAAAGATGCCACCTTTGTCGGTCATGATTGGGGTGCAATGGTCGTTTGGGGACTGACCTTATTGCATCCAAACCGTGTAAACAAAGTGATAAATCTGAGCTTGCCTTACCAAGAGCGCGGAGAAAAACCCTGGATCGAGTTCATGGAAGAAATACTTGGCGGCGACTTCTATTTCGTCCACTTCAATCGACAACCAGGTGTCGCAGACGCCGTATTGGATAAGAATACGTTTCGGTTTCTTCGCAACCTGTACCGCAAGAACGAGCCTCTCAGAGCACCTGAGCCAGGCATGGCGATGATTAATCTTGCCAACGCGGAAACACCGCTCGGCGAGCCCTTGATGAATGACAGCGAACTGGCCGTTTTCGTATCCGCCTTTGAAACATCAGGGTTCAGGGGCAGTATAAATTGGTACAGGAACCTTGACCGTAACTGGCGCTTATTGGCAGACGTGAACCCAATTATCCAACAGCCGACCCTCATGATCTACGGAGATCGAGATGCGGTTACGAAGTCTGAAAACCTGACAGAGTTCGTGCCCAATGTGGAAGTGGTCAATCTGGATTGCGGTCATTGGATCCAGCAAGAAAAGCCGGAAGAAACAAACCAAGCGATTTTGAGATGGCTGGAACAGCAGGATGCCACCTAGTCCAAAGAGTGTTTCAAGGTTGAGCCTGCCCTCCGGCTTGACCGGAGGGTGGAACAATACAATTACCCAGAATAGCTTGATGTAAATGAAGAAAACAACACTAAGTGTGAAATGCACTTGTGTTGTTTTCTTGTTTTACTATCATCCTAACTTCTATTTCATACATGCTGTTGTTAGATTGAGTTTATGTGCAGCAAAATTCTTCCGCGTCCATGTCTTGATTCGCTTTTCTCCAGTGCTTTATTAGCTTCATTTAGCGGAAATATGGAATCAATCGCTGCTTTAATCGTACCGCCCGCAATTAATTCGGTTAAGGTCTGCAGATTCGCGTGTGTTGGGAATTTGGTGTTAAATTTAGCTGCAACGCCATGCTTTTGAGCGTTCTCTTGCGATGGGGCCTGAGTCAAAGAGACGAGAATCCCTCCCTTCTTAAGAACGGCCCATGATCGATTTTCGGTCTCTCCTCCAATGGAATCGACGACCAGATCCACTTCTTGGACGACGTCTTCGAAAGCCGTCATCGTATAATCAATGACTTGATCCGCCCCCAAAGACTTGACGAAGTCCACGTTAGAGGTTGAAGCCGTAGCGATCACGGTCGCTCCCTTCCATTTGGCCAACTGAACGGCAAACTGTCCAACGCCGCCTGCTGCTGCATGAATAAGAACGGTTTGGCCAGACTGGAGTTCGCCTTCAGTGAACAACGCTTTCCAAGCTGTTTCGGCTCCTGCTTTAATCGTTGCTGCATCTTCAAAGGTGAGTATATCGGGCATCTTGACTAGCTCCTGGGCTTTTGCAATGCCATATTCTGAGTAGGCTCCTCTAATACTGCCAAAAATACGATCACCGGGCTTATAATCCGTTACACCTTGCCCTACCTCTTCGACTACTCCGGAAGCGTAAAATCCAGGAATGTAGGGGAAGGTTACAGGAAAAACCTCTTGGAGCCAACCGTTACGGATTTTATAGTCTAGCGGAATAATCGTAGCATATACGATGCGAACGAGCACTTCATCCGTTTGCGGTTGGGGGCGTTCAACCGTTTCTACCTTCAAAACATTTGGACCACCATATTCATTGACCATAATGACTTGCATTGACTTATTAGACATGCTTATCTCTCCTTTGTCACTCAATATTTATTAAAATTTACAGTTAGGTTTCTAAAGATGCGGCTGCCCTACATTTCTATAATGTGAACGAGCCTTGCTGAATATAGAGAAGCTTGCGGGAAAATGTGTTACCGAACTGATTTCATTTTCAATTATGTGGTCGTCAACATATTCGATTAAAAACAAGATACCATTTAAATATGTTGCCGTCAACATAAATAAAAAAAGCTGCCCTATAGGCAGCCCGGTGATAATATACCGGTAGCTTCGATAAGCGCAACCTCACCCTCGTCTAATAACCACAGGTCATTCTGCTAAACGTTCTTATTCAAACAGGCTTTCAATCAGCTCCCACGTCTTCGATTGTGTAGATACATTAAAATCCTCCGCCGCCAATAACAAGCAGACTTAGCTTCTGCCACCGCTTGTACATCGACATAAATCTCGGATAAATCAGGGAAATCGTAAAGATAATCATAACAAGGACAGCTAGTATTTGCAGGGCTATGCGCATGATGGGTTCTCCTGTTCCTATCTTAAATCTGGTCTACTAAGCTTAAAGCTTCATCACCATATTTCAAAGGGAATAGCGACCTACACCTTCCTATGAAAAATGAAGCTCTCCTGCCGTTTTAATCCCCGCCTTATTTGAGAAGCCCACTTTCTGGTCTGGCTATCCTATCGTATGCCTTGTTCAATGCCTACAGCCTGCCTCAGGCGCGGATTAATCCGCCCAAGGCAGGCTGCTGCTGCTCTTCCTATTTGGTTACGTTAACCTCCATCTGGCTGCTTTCCGTAATCCCGCTATCGTTGGATAGCTCGACGCGGTAAGCGTAGGTGCCTACAGCGCGGTCCGTTATTGTCGTGGATGCGCTTTGCACGCCAGGCGTATTCGCCGCCAGTGTCTGCGTATCAATCAGCGTACCATTTTCATACAAACGGTATTCCGTGGCGTTCGTTCCCCACCACATGTTCATTGATACCTTGTAGCTGCCATCCCCATCCCAATTGTCATTGGACAGCACCGGCTGGCCTGGATAAGCGTCCTTAACCGTTACAGTATGAGGGGTGCAGCTGGTCGTACCGAATGAATTGATTAGCTCGCAGGTGTACGTATACGTACCGTTTGCTTTGCCTATTATGTCGAATGAAGAGGACTGTGCAGACGGCGAGTTGTCGCTCAATATTTTCGTCTCAATCAGCTCGCCGTTCTCGTACAGCTTATATACCGTTCCATTTTGCCCATACCACAGGTTCATCGTCACTTTATAGCTGCCATCCAGCAGACCATTGTCATGCCCGTTATTGTCGGAAAGCACAGGCGTACCCGGGATGCCGGTCGCCTTCTCTGCTCCCGTCACGGTTATGGCCACGGTTTGTGTGGCTTGCAGCCCTGCCTCATTGACCGCTGTTGCTGTAAAGGTATGCGTTCCGGCAAGTCCCGCCATAGACAGCACCTCACCGTTTGCTACTGAATTGCCGTCAAAAGACAGCGCCAAGCTTCGAATGCCCGATTCCGGGTCCTCTGCCGTTACCGCCACCGTCCAGCTGTCCGACTCGGTCATCTGCTGCGGCGGAAGCCCTGCAATAACAGGAGGAGTTGTATCCTCCTCCTGCGGCGCACCCACATACTGAATGCGCGGCATTGGCGGCTCCTCCATGCCTGCTCCCAAATAGAAGCTAGTGTGCGGCGGCTGGTTATAGGCTACATTTTGCCAAGCAATACCAAGTCGGTATACCGGATCATGCATTAGCGTTCTAATGCGGTGCTCCGTTACATCGGTCGTCGTATAAATGCGCAGCTCTGAGCTGTCCGTAGAACGCCACATGACTTCCTCTCGCCAGTCGCCGAACAGATCGGCCTGCAAGCTCGGATTGGCCTTCGTCGAGTTGTTTGAAGAAGCGCCGGTCGCCGTAAGCAGGTTGACCGTTGTTTCATTCGTGTAATCCCACTTGTCGATCCGATTGCCATCCTGCAGCTCACGCAGCAAATCGCCATCCCACCATACGCCGAAGTTGGTCGAGGAAGGGATTTTGGTTGTGATCAACTCGCCGCGGGCATTGTACAATCCAGTGATGGGAATGTGCTGCTCATTCGTAATTGTAGCCGACCACATTTCCTCACCGATATGGTTAGGATCAATATCCGCTGACAGTCCGCGTCCGGTATCTATACCGGTGAAGACGCCCCAAAGGATTTCTCCCGTCGCTGCATCGCGCATCTCCATACCGTATTTGGAATCCGTATGCTCGTGTACACCAAACACTTCAAGCCCCGGACGCGTAGGGTCCAGATCGCCAAAATGCAAAGCATCGCCATGACCAAGCCCTGTGTTGTAAAGCGGCTTGCCGTCATCGTCAATCGCCATTGCGCCAAACGTAATTTCATCCTTGCCATCGTTGTCTACGTCGCCAATTGACAAGTTGTGGTTGCCCTGACCGGCAAACGATCCATAACCCTCCGTATTCGAATCAAATTTCCATTGCTGCGTCAGCTTTCCGTCACGGAAGTTATAGGCAGCCAGAACGGTTCTTGTATAATAACCACGGCTGAAAATAACGCTCGGATGCTCACCGTCCAAATAGGCGACGCCCGCAAGGAAACGGTCTACCCGATTTCCGTATGCATCGCCCCAGGCGCTGACATCGCCGCGCGGCGGATCATAGGCAACGGTATCCAGCGCGCCGCCGTTCAAACCATTGAATACGGTCAAAAATTCTTGCCCCAGCAGCACGTAGCCGCTGCTATTGCGATGATCAGCACTCGGATCACCAATAACACGACCGAGGCCGTCAATCGTTCCATCCGCTGTTTTCATCGTTACCTCAGCGCGTCCGTCTCCGTCGAGATCATAAACCATAAACTGCGTATAATGTGCGCCGGAGCGGATATTCGGCCCCATATTGATGCGCCACAGCCGTGTGCCATCCATTTTGTAGGCATCCAAGTAGACGATGCCTGTGTAACCCGCCTGGGAATTATCCTTGCTGTTGGATGGTGTCCACATCAATACAATTTCCAGCTCCCCGTCCCCGTCAAGATCGCCGGCACTGGCATCACCCGCGTTGTACGTATATGGCTGTCCGTCCTTGGTATAATCATCGGCAGGCTTTTGCAGCGGAATGGACAAATAAGATTGCGTCCAAACACCGAAATCTGCGGTCGCCTGCTTTTCTGCGCCGTTCAGCAGAGTCGTTACCCGGTAGACGGAGTTGTCCGTTCCCGCTGGGTCAAGCAGGTTCGTACTGCCTGTAATTGGCTCGGCATTTACCTGCACCCCGTCCCGATATACATTGAATGCGATCGACGAAGGATCAAGGCCCAGCATTCGCCAGCCGATGTAATTGCCCTCGCCTTGCTTCACTGCGACCGGAGCACGGTCCAAGTTTTCCATATCGCGGTACAATACGGTCACCGCAGGCGTCTCCAGACTCTGAGACAGCTCGGAAATACCGCCCGCATTCACAGATGCTACCTTGTAGTAGTAAGGAATCGTCGTCAGCACCGTAGTGTCGGTGTAGACAGCTTCCGCCGATTTTCCAATCAGCGTATAGTCGCCATCCGTTTTCACTGCGCGATAAACATAGAACACTTTTGCATTGCCAACGGCATCCCAGTTAAAAGTCAGATCGTTTTTGTTCGTTTCCACAAGCGTCAAGCCTGTCGGAATGGCCGCCTTCGGCACATTCGGATCAACCATCGACACGGCAAGCGCATTGGAGCCTACCGACTCAAATCCAGTATCGTCAACCGCTGTCACCGTATACACATAATCCAGACCGACATCGGCTGTGGTATCAGCAAAGCTAAGTGCAGTGGTCTCTGTCAAAAGCTCAGCGCTTGCAGCTACAGCAGCCTGCCGGTATACACGGTACGCCGCGGCACCGTCCACTGCATTCCATGCAAGAGTTGCCGTTACAGGCTCGTTCTCCAGCTCAAGGCCCGTTAAGGCAAGGCCTGTCGGCGCCAGCAGCAGCGGCGTAATTTCCAAGCCATTCAAATGGGCCGTTTGGCCGCTGAATACGAGGTTCATTTGGCCGTCTTTCACTGCAATTTGATTGAATACCCGCTCCGCAATAGAAGCGCGGCCGGAAGTGATCGTGCCATAATCTGCGCCTTCGATATTCACATTGGTGCGTGTGGAGCCAATCCAGTCTCCCGTATACGTTTTGACCGAATAGGAACCGTTCGGCAAATCGACCTTAAACTCATAGCTGGCATTGAAATAAGCAACGAAATCGCGCCGCAGGTCATCGGTGCCCGTACCTCTGTCGCGGTCGATCATGCCTGTGCTGTTCGTCAGCCCATAGCCGAGCTCAGGTGTATACAGCACATCGCGCGTAATTTCAGTATAGCCTGCTGCAACCGGTGCTCCTACGGGCCCAAAATCGAAACGGTACTGTGCCGATTTAGTCGTTATGGACACTGCACTGGAAGGCAGCGATTCGCCGCGGCCATTAACTGCCGTTACCCGCACCGTATAAGATTGGCCCTCCAGCATTCCGCCAATTGTTAGGGTAGGCACCGTTGCTGTGCCAATCATGGCGTAGGCCGATTCCGGCTCGGAAGCCAGCTTGCGGTAGATTTTATAAATATCGGTGTTGTCCGAAGCGCTCCACTTCAGCACCGCACCGGCATTGCTGACGCTGCCCGCAGCCAAATTAACTGGTGCATCAGGCACAGCATCAGGCTGCTCAATTTCGCGGGCAAAGTCTGCCAGCGGTACTGGAAGCTGTTCAATGCCGCCAGCCAGCAGGCGAGCAATTTGAATCGCCCCATACTCCTGGAAATGCGTATTGTCCGCAGAGCCGTTCGGGAAAGCGCCATAAATGCCTGGCTCCACATGGAGGAACACGGACAAGGAAGCTTGCGGTCCAATCGAGTTGTAATAGGCAATGCTGAGCGCACTCAGATCAACCAGCTCTACATTCAGCTCGGTCGCCACATCCTTCATTGCCTGTACATATTCCGGGAAGCTTACATTAAAAATACCTGTTTCCGCATTGAAATCGCGGCGGCCCATCGGTGTTACGAGAATCGGCGTCGCACCGCGCTGTCTCGCGCCGTTAATGTAGGTTTTCAAATAGTTTTTGTAGTCAGCGGGCGAAGCATAGCGCTCTGGGATGCTAATCGTCGCATCATTGTGGCCAAACTGGACAAGGAAGTAGTCGCCTGGACGAATCGTCCGCAGCACTTCATCAAGACGGCCCTCTACAATAAAGGATTTGGAGCTGCGTCCGCCAATGGCATGATTTTTGAAAATAACATCATTGCTGAAGAAGCGCGGCAGCATTTGGCCCCAACCAGCCTGTGGCTCCCAGTAGGGATCATAGGTTTGAACGGTAGAATCCCCCGCAAGATATACCGTCTGCCGCTCTCCGGCCTGACGCTCCTGCTGCTTCTTGATGACAAGAGCATTCAGCTTGGGCGCGGACCCGGTAAATGCAAGATTGAGCTGCCCATCCACAAGCGCCAGCTGGAAGTCCATCTCTAAATATTGGCCAGCTGCTTTGCTGGTCAACTGTACCTTCTGCATGGTCTCGGCCTTGATCGCGATTTCGGATGCTTCGGCCGCATCTCCTGCAATGAGCGAAACGGTGTAATCGCCATTAGGCAGATCAACATTAAAGGTTCCACTCGCAGGCGTGACAAAATCTGAACGCAGCGGATCAGCTGTTCCACGGTTGCCTGAACCGATATTCGAAATGTCGGTAAAGCCGTATTTCAGCACAGATGTATAGGCGGTCTCGGCGGTTACACGGACATAGCCGTCAGCGAGCTCGCCCGAACCGAAATCGAAGCGAATGGTATCGCCTTCCGGCAGCGTAGTAGGCGGCACATAGGCAGCGCTCTCTGCAACAGCAGAGGCTTCCGACTCCCCGCGCACGTTAAAAGCTTTCACGGTGTAAAATTGTGGTACAGACGTGTCGACGCCTGCATCTGTATAGGCAAGCACCGCCGATTGGCCAATTTCTACAAAGGGACCTGCTGCCGTATCGGCACGCAGCACCTTGTAGCCTTCCGCTCCCTCGACAACCGTCCAGCCCAGCACGACTGCCGAAGATTGTACGGCGCTGATGCTGAGATGGCTTGGTGCCGCTGGTACCTCAAGCGCTGGTATTGTAACCACAGCGGTAGGGGCACTTAAGGACGACTCCAGCCCGGCAGCATTGACGGAGGAAACGATGTAGCTATAGCTGCTCCCCTCGACAACCGTTGTATCCACATAGGAGGTCGCTGCTGTCTCGCCTGCAAGGACGGGAGCGGCTGTGCCCTCTGTGCGATAGAGCTTATATTTAACCGCATCTGCGGCCTGACTCCACGCAAGCGTCACATCCTGCGGTGTCACACGGCTCACCGCAAGCCCGCTCGGCGCTTCGGGCGCAGCAGCTACTACCTGCTCAATGACGATGCCGTTCAAATAAGCGTAGCCTGTAGTTGCCGAAATATCGACTGTAAGCTGCCCGTCATTTACCGTTGTCCGGTACGTGCCATGAATGACCGCCTGACGCGTAGACAGCGTGCCAGATGCGACTCCTTCCAAGGCAATATTCGTTTTAGTCGTGCTTGTCCCGGTCAGCAAATCGCCCGAATAAACCGTGACATCATATTCGCCACTAGGCAAATCCGCATAAAACGAAAAGGAGGTGCCGAGGACAAAATCATTCGTCAGCTCATCGCCGCCAGAGCGGTTCCGGGATGCCAGCGCGATGCTCAGCCCATAGCCAGCCTCAGCCGTATAAAGCTGCGATTCGCTTACGCCGATAAAGCCTTCCTTAACTGGACTTGAAGCTGTGCCAAAGTCGAACCTCTTCACCAGCTGCTCCGCTTCGTTTGCGTATGCCGTCTGAACGCCAAGCGGCAGACTCTGCAAAACAGTGGTCCACAAAACCGCTGCGGCAAGCAGCAGAAACATCATCCTTTTTTTACTACTTAACATATAAAAAAATCCCCCCATTTTCTCCAATGATTTGCTTGTCCGTTTCACAACAAGATTCGACTTTCGGTTAAACTGCGTATCCGTTTTTACCCTCATTTTAAGTAAGCGTTTACAAAATACCGCATCCTGCTGTACGATCCCAAGCTGTCTGTTCGTTATGAGGCCTTCATCCCTCCTTGCTTCTATGTTTAATGGCCAATGCGCATTTGTTGAATGCGCTTTCAACTTGATATTAACGTTCTTTTTTGTGAAATAATAGCAAAAAAACCGTCTTTTTTGATTAAAAATCCGGTTTTCATTGCAGAGCTGCCGCCAAAGCAGCAACTCCTGAGTATATGGTGGCTTTATATGAATACCTATATTGCAAAATGAGGGCCAACTACCTCCTGCCTGTTTTATTCACCCATATGCTGGATAAATCATTCCGATATCAAGCTCCTTTTCTAACCCCCCATCTGTATAACGAAGCTGTTCATTCCCCTTAATCTCCAAAGCGAGCTCCGCTCCATCGTAGTAAATAGCCCCTTTAATTGTCCTTACGCTCATCCCAATAATGCCGCTCAGCCTGCCAGCCCGATCCGTGACGACGCGAATGCCGGACGGGAAACGCATATGCTCCTGCCCATCCAAATAAATGATGCATTCCTCACGCATGTTGAGCAGCTCAAACGTCTGTCCATTCACCGTTCGGCTGTAGCCCGTACCGCCGCCCGCCGGCTCCTCGCCATGATCCATCGCATAAGGCAGCAGCCCCGTAAACCACAGCGTTTCATCCGGCGTAGGCAAAATACCGCACAACCGCTCCACATAATCCAGTACACTCAAAATCGCCGGTGAATACGTTTCCGTATAGCCCTCCACCCCAGTCCATGGGCTAAGCGCTTGTGAAAACCGCGTCATATTGGCCATCGCCGATACGAGAGGATACATAACCCACGTCAGCTCTACATGACGCTGATGCTTCTCAAACGCATGGGGAGCGCGAATGATGCTCAGAAAGTTGGACGGGCCACCCCAGCTGTTATAGCTGGAAAACGGATCAAAGCGCGGGTCATCCATCGCCATGGACGTGAAGGGAAATTTGGCAAAAAACTTTCTCGTATTGAGCAAGTAGCGCCTGAGCATCGTATCAAAAAAATCGCGGTCGCCTACCTCACAGGCCATAACCCGCAGCAGCACATCCGACTGGACCTTAACCAGCTCATCCTGGCGGTCGCGATCATAGAAGAAATGGTCCGCTTCGTCAAAGCAATATTTGAACAGGCTTGCAAGCGAGGCCTCCGCCTTCCGTTTCCATTGCTCCGAGGAAAGCCCCAGCTCCTCTGCTATTACAGCCAAATACTGCCGCTGGCAGTATACGTTTGCCGTCAAATCAGGAGCCAAAAATGGCAAAATCGGCGAATCCGGCTGACAAAGCGCGGCATCTCCCAAATGCGGCGTATCTGGCACATGCCAGAAGCGGGGCGACAAATCATGGCCCGTATCGAAGGTGCTAAACGCTTCTACGCAGCCCGTCCCTCTCGTATTGCGGTGAGCCGCCAGCCAGTCGTCATAACGGGACATAGCGTCATACATCGTTTTCAAAAATGTCTTGTCACGCCCATGCAGCGCGTAATGATTCCAGACGCTGCGGGCAAGCGGCGTCACCAGTTGAATTTGCCGGTAAGACGGCCCATTTTCCGTTATTTTGTACGGAAGCAGGCCATCCTCCCGCTGAAACGCCGCAAAGGAGAGATAAGTCGTCTCCGATACAGAAGGTATAAACCGGGACAGCAGCTCTGCGTTAATCGTACCCGTGCTTTCCAGCCAGCACCCTAAGTAGACGCCACCCTCATGCAAAATCGGCTCCGGATTACTCCCCGTCGGCACGATACAATCCAGCAAGCGGCGCATAGCCTCCTCATGTACGCCCTCCAGCCTCCCTTCAGCCGCAGCAAATTTCACGCCTCCGGCCTCCCATTCACTTTTCAACGGCTGATCGGAAGCCTTGCCCTTATCCTCGCCCCGCTGTCCAAAAATTTGCTGCACAGACTTGCTCCTGAGCCGCTCCAGCAGCTGTTCCCTCATAAATTCCGCCTCGCTTTCTCCTCATTAATGATTATCCGTGTGCTGTTCCCATGTTTGATTGTATGAATGCTTGGACTTGGCATACTCACATTCTCAGACTTGGCGTCCCCACTGCCTTCCGCTTGCTCTGACAGCAGCAGGCTGCCGTTAGGCAGCCTGCTTACCACTTATTTAAATTGCAATTAGAAGGTTAGCGAGTCCTTCGCCTATGCACTTCATTGCTTATTGATTTTTCGCAAAAATTTGCAGCGTGCCGTTGTAGAAGTCGGCAACCGCCTGCTCCACCTTTTTGCGGCCAAAACCGATTTCCTGAACTGTCGTCTCCGCCAGCTTGGAAAATTCGGCGAAGCCAGGAGGATTGTAGCTGACCGCGAAAGGCTCCGTTTTTGTCGCTTCCGAAACACGGCTCGTGTAGTCGTAGACGATGCGGTCTGCATCGCTTGCTTCAGCCTGCAGCGCCTCTCTATTTTTGGATGTAACAGGAACGCCGCGATCATTGCCGAGCACCTTGGCTGCCTCTGAATCATTAATGAAGAAGTTGACCAGCATCGCCACTTCCTTCGGGTGCTCTGTTTTTGCATAGCCTGACAGTCCTTGGCTGGACTCGAAAACGACGCCCGTTCCTTTCGGACCTCTAGGCAGCTGCACCATCGTCAGCGTGTCCTCGGTCAAGCCTTGATAAGCGGCGAACTGGTTGGACGGAATAAGGCTCATCGCTACCTTTCCCGTTATGATTAACGATTTGCTTGGATCGCTCGGCGGGTTCGATACCGCAAGCTCCGGTGTCACGACACCGCCGCCCGCTGTTGTTGCCTCCCAGTATTTAAACCAGCTCAGCGCCTGCTCTTCTGTAAAGCCTGGTTTGCCTTCTGCCATATTGTAAAGCTGCGCGCCATTTTGCTTAAGGGCAATATCCATGCCATCTACCGTAAAATTGTAGGTACCATATACGCCATCGCCCAGCTTTTCAGACAGCTCCTTGCTGATTGCGGCGTAGTCGTCCCAGCTCCAGCCATCCTGAGGCACCGGAATGCCCGCTTGCTCGAACAGCTTCGTGTTAATCAGGATGCCTCTCGCATTCGCCCCTGCAGATATATGAAGCAGCTTACCGCCCAGTGTACCGTATTCCACCATCGATTCATCCATATCGGTCAAATCGAGCTCGCTGCCTACATACGGGTCGAGCTCCAGCAAAACTCCTTTATTGGCATAATCGACAACGTTGCCGCCGAGGAAAAAAACATCCGCCGGTGTACCCGATGCGAGCTGGGTATTCAGCTTGTCAAAATAGCCGGATGAAGGCGCGAACTCGCCCTGTACCTTAATATTCGGGTATTTTTTCTGAAATAGCTCCAGCACCTGGTTTGTACGGTCTGCCCGCCCCTGGTCGCCCCACCACATTATGCGCAGCTCTACCTGCTCCTGTCCTTTACCGCCACTGCCATTGCCCGTTCCATCTGTTTTGCCTCCATTAGTGCCGGATGCCGTTCCTCCTGCTCCCGTACCTCCCGAGCATGCCGTCACAATTACCATTAATGCTGCCAGCATTGAAAATAGAATACGCCGCTTCATGCCAATCTCCCCCAATTTCGATATTTTTGTTCGTATAAAACGCTTACAACGCCATCTTACTGTAAACCTCGCCCGCCAGGCCTTTCATTATTTCGGCAGTTCATTTGCAATTTTTTCGGATGCTGGATGGCCTCACTCGCTACTTTAAGCCTGTTGTAGCAATCCCCTCCAGAAAATAACGCTGGAACGTCAGGAAAACCACCGTAATGGGGAGCAGGGATAAGGCGGACATCGCCAGCAGCGCACCCCAATCCGATGAGCCCGATGGATCAAACAGTGCCCGAATGCCAAGCTGGACGGTGAACAGCCGAATATCGCTTAAATAAATCATTTGGCTGAAAAAATCATCCCATGTCCATATAAACGTAAAGATCGCCGTCGTAATCAGTGCGGGAACGAGCAGCGGGAGAATGATGCGAAAATAAATTTGCTTTTGGCTGCAGCCGTCAATCGTCGCGCTTTCATCAAGCTCGCGCGGAATACCCCGGATAAACTGAACCATGAGCAAAATGAAAAACGAGTCCGTCGCGAACCATTTCGGCAGCACTAGCGGATAATACGTATTAATCCATTGCAGCTCGTTGAAAATGACGTATTGCGGCACCAGCGTCACATGGTAAGGCAGCATAATGGTGACGAGCATTAGCGAGAACCACAGCTTGCTGAACTTAAAGGTCAATCTGGCAAAAGCAAAAGCAGCAAGCGAGCAGGTAATCGCATTTCCAAGCACGCTCGTGAGCGATATCGCAAAGGAATTGGCGAAAAAACGGCTGAAGCTGATGCCTTGAAAGCCGCGCCAGCCATTCACGTAATTTTCCAGCGTAAACGAGCTTGGCCAGATGCCCGGATCAGAGAAGATAAGCTGGTTCGGCTTGAAGGAGCTGCTGATCAGCCATAGAACGGGATAGATCATCAGCAGACCCATGACGATGATCGGCACATGCCTCAGTACTTGTCCATATTTTATACGGTGTGTCATCTTTTACGCTTACCTCCCGTCCTTGTTGTCCCCATAAAACACCCAATATTTCGAGGTGATGAATATAATCGCCGTCAGCAATCCGATAATGAGCAGCATGATCCAGGCGAGCGCTGAGGCATAGCCCATATCGAAGAAGGAGAAGCCCTTCAAATACAAGTACAGCGTATAAAACATCGTCGCATCCAGCGGCCCGCCGCGGCCGTCACCGATGACGAAGGCGGGTGTAAACGCCTGAAAAGAATGAATGACACTCATAATGAGGTTGAAAAAAATAACCGGCGTCAGAATCGGCAGCGTAATGCTGACGAACTGGTTCCACTTCCTCGCTCCGTCCACTTGGGACGCTTCGTAGAGGTCTGCGGGAATTTGCTTTAGCCCCGCCAGAAAGATAACCATTGCTGAGCCGAACTGCCACACCGACAGCGTCACAATCGTATACACAATGTAATCCGGGTGGGCGATCCACGACGGCCCTTTAATGCCGATCCAGGCAAGCGCCTTATTTACCACTCCCGTACCGTCAAAAATTTGCCGCCATACGATAGCGATAGCAACACTGCCGCCAAGCAGGGAAGGGATATAATAAATCGTCCGATAAATGCCCAGTGCCCGGATGCCCTTATTGAGCGCCATAGCTACAAGCAGTGCAAAAGCCAGCCTGAGCGGCACGGAAATGAATACATACTTGAAGGTGAGCCATAACGAGCCGGTAAATGTGCTGTCATTCGTAAAAATTTGTACATAGTTATCCATCCCGATCCAGGATGGCGGGGACAGCAAATTGTACTTGGTCATGGACAGGTACAGCGAGCCGAGCATCGGCCCAGCGGTCAGACAGAAAAAACCGATCAGCCACGGCAGCAGAAACAAATAAGCGGTTTGGTTCTGCTCGCGGGCCAGTGTTTTGCGGGAAACGCCCATGGCAAAAATCCCTCCTAATGATTGATGTACGCAAGCAAGCTGCATTCGTACACCAATCATACGCAGGAATAGCATTTGGCAACATATCATTTCTTCGGGAGTTCGTTATCACTTTTTTCAGATAGACGCTGGCGAAATTCGGACGGCGTCATGCCGTACAGTCTTTTAAATTTGGAGCTGAAATAGCTTGCGTTGGAAAAGCCCGACAGCTCGGATATATCCCATAGGCTTAGCCCGGTTTCCTCAAGCAGGCGGGTCGCATGCGCCATTCGGACATCAGTTAAATAGTGAATAAAGGTTTTTCCTGATTTCGCCTTAAACAGCTCCGAGAAGTAGGACGAATTATAATTAAATCGTTCTGCGAGCATCGTCAAATTCAAATCATACATGTAGTTTTCCGCGATATATTGCCTGGATGCCTCCAAAACCGAGTCTACGGCGCCCTCCTCCGCCCCTTGCAGCTTGTCATGGATAGCCGAGGCAAGCTGCATCAAATATTGGCAGGCTTTCTCCGCCGTGCTTAAGTTAAGCGCCATTTCCGGGCGCAGCCACAGCTGCTCGCCTCCCATTATCGGCACCTGCGCTTCATGCGCCTGTGCCTCCAAGACGAGATTAAACTGAAAAATCGCTTTAACGAACCGGATTCGCGATACGCCAAGCGCCTCCTTCAGCTCGCGCTCCATCATTTTAACAAGCTGCTCCATTTCTCCCCGCTCCAGCAGCCGCTGAATTAAATCAACCGTCTCCTTCGGAAGCAGAAAGGACTCCTCCGCTATCCGTTCACCTTGGTTAATTTGCGCCTCCGCCAAATTCCAGGCGATGAGCGAGGACATGCAGCCCTCCTTCCACTGCTTAAAGCCTTTCACGGCATTTCCTTTGCCGATGGAGGGCGCAAATCCGAGATGCGCATACACCATATCCCGCAGCTTCTGTACAAAATTCGCTAGCTTCTCCTCTCCTTCCAGCAGGGCGATATGCATCAAGCCGTGATAATGCTCATCCCGAACGGCAAGAACCGAATCAGAGTAACCCTCTGCCAGCTCACGGCATATCAATTCAAACGGTAGGCTGAATTGCTCAGGCATACGGCTCATCCGCCCAGCCTGATCCGCCTGATTCAGCTGCTGACCGCGCTGCTCTAGCCCTGCTGTAATAAATCTAACCGTCCGCTCCCCCCATTCCTCTAACTGAAACAGCCTTGCCCGCTCTAATAGCGCTTCCTCTCGTCCCGCCTCGCCCCGGATAAGATAACGCAGAAAATGCTCCTGCATTTCCTGATAAGACTGGGTCAGGCGCCATTTCATATCCTCGGACTGCCGATGGCTCTCCTGCTCCCTGTCCAGCTCCCGTCTAACCTTCAGCAGCGCCTCTGTCAGCTCATCCCGTGCAACCGGCTTGAGCAAATAATGGCGTGCCTGATGGCGGACAGCCGCATGCGCATAACTAAAATCCTCATAGCCTGTAAGGATAATCAGTGTAATTTCGGGATAAAGCTTACGGCATTCGTCCAAAAAAGACAGCCCGTCCATCACTGGCATGTTCATATCTGTCAGGACAACATCGAATGCATCGCGCCCCAACTGCTCCAGCGCCTCCATGCCATTCGCCGCCTCACCCGCAATACATAGGCCCAGCTCCTCCCAATCCACCTTGAGCCGCAGTCCTAGCCGGATTTCTGGTTCATCATCCACGATCAGCACCTTATACATGCTTACCCTCCTCCTGTATCGGCAGTGCCAGTACGATTAGCGCACCACCCCATCTGCTTGCATTGATCTCAATATCAAACAGCTCCCCGTAATACAGCCTGCATCTGGCTATGACGTTGCTCAGGCCAATCTGACTGTCCCGGCTGCTTAGCAGCATGTCCATACGCGCGGCGGCCGAGCGTTCCGCAAGCTGGCCCTTCATTTCGTCTGCGATGCCTGGACCATTGTCCGCTATGCTGATAACAATGCGGCCGTCTTCCCTGCTGACCACGATTTCTACTCGGGCCTCCGGCTGAAGCTGGAAGCTGTATTTCACGGCATTTTCAATTAGCGGCTGCAAAATAAATTTAATAATGGTCAGATGCGCAAGCTCGCCTTCCTCCCTCAAGGTCAAGCTCAGCCGCCCGCCGAAGCGGATTTGCAAAATCTCCACGTAATCCTTCACATATTTCAGCTCCTCGCGCAGCGGCACCACATCATCACTCATTCGCAGCGAGAAACGCATCATTTTGCCAAGCGACTCGATGACCTGCACCGTATCATCGGTCCGCTTCTGCATGGCGAGGCTGCTCAGCAGCTCCAGCGTATTGAACAGAAAATGCGGATTGATCTGCATTAGCAGCGCCTTGTATTCCGCTTGCTGGCGCAGCAGCTTCAGCTCAAACTCGCTTTTGATATGCTGCCGGAGCTGCCGGACCATATTGCGGAAGGTCACCGTCGCAAAGCCCACCTCGTTGCGGATACTGATTTCCGGCGGCAGGCGCAGCTCCGCCTGATTGAAGTCGCCCCGCTGAACATGACGCATGGCGGATATGAGGCGGGATAGCGGCCTCGAAATGCTCTGGGACAGCCAGATGGCGAGAAAAACCGATAATACGAGCAATAGGGATGCGAATAAAATAATGCTGCTGCGCAATTGGAACAGCTTCGCATACAAGTCCTGTTCAGACACGAAGCCAACAAGAATCCATCCTGTTCTTTGCAGCTTTTTATATACGACAATATCTGTTTTCCCCTTATCCGAATCCATATAAATAACGCCCTGCTTGCGTTTATCTCCGCGAATTTTCTCCATAGCAGCCTGCATATCGGTCTGTGCGCCAGCTTCAGGCGGGGAAAGCAGCAGCTGCCCGCCCTGATCCATTAAATAAATGGTACCGCTTTCACCAAGATGAATCCGATTGAGCGGCTGCTGGAAGTAGTCGCTGCTCACATTAATTTTCATTACGGTTCGGGCACGGCTTGGCTCGAAGGTTCCGATTGGCATTAGCATGCTGACAACCGGATGCGTGTTATTGTAGCGCGCCTCCACCGGGTCCAGATGGCTGGCCACCCAGTGGGTTCCCGATGCTTTAAAATCGCTGTACCACTGCTGCTCAAGCAGGCTCGGGTCGGATACGACCTGATTGTCGCTGCTGATCCATGTGCCGTCCGAGCGGTAAAAGGTCACCCGCGACACGCTGGTGTAGCTGTTCATCGCCTGCGTGAGAAAGCCGCTCAGCTTTATATTGGCCAGCATCTTCTCGCCCGCCGCAAGCTTCGGGTCCGAAACAGCCCCTTCCCAGTTTTTCGTCGTATCGCTATTGAACACGAGTGAAGCAAGATCATAGATTTGCATCTGGACCATGTCGACGTAGGCGCCGTATTCCTCCATCTTCTCCAGTGCCGAGGATTCGATATAAGAGCGGATAATAGAGCGTGATTCATTAAATAATAGATAAGACATAGCGCCAAAAGAAAGGACGAATAATAAAATAAAGACGGCAATCAGTCGGCTTTTTAATGAGTAAAACACAGCTAGTCCCCTTTTCTGTCAGCATCGTGCACGATTTGCCAATATAGTAGCACAGTGCTTGCTAGGTCCGCTCTTTTTTCTCTAAAAAACACTCCAAAATAATACCTTGACCTTGCAGTATACTTCAACCTTTATACTCTGTTTATACAAGATTTCCGGCCTGCTGGACGGAGAATACAGAAATAAATGGAGGTATTGTATAATGAAAATAGTAGAGGTCATTTTCATTCTGGTTATTTTAGCGGCGGCGGGAGGCCTATTATTCGCAAGAAAAACGAAGCGGCTCGATGCCGGGATGCTGGGCGCGGTTGTACTGGCAGTGCTGCTGCATGGTTTAATCAATCATTTCCGCATTCAAATGGTTGCCGCCTACGCTGTTGCTTTCGTTTTGATTATTGTCCTAGTCCGCCGACTGTTGAAGCCTTACGATGATCATATCCGTTCCAGGTCTCTTATCAAAAAGAGCCTGCTCTCCCTTATCGTCATCGCACTTAGCGGATTCTCCGGATTTGCGAGCATGCTGCTGCCGGTTTTCACAATGCCTGAGCCTAGCGGCAGCTATGGCATTGGCACCATCGCACGCCATCTAACGGATGAATCCCGCGACGAAACGCATAATGAAGATCAAAGCGACAAGCGCGAGCTGATGATCAATGTATGGTATCCGGTAGATAAAAATAATACCGAAGGTGCTTCAACTGAGCATTACCCTTCGGAAATTGGGGAAGCGATCAGCCTCGTATTCGGCATACCGAAGCAACTTTTCAGCCATGTGACGAACATTCCGACGCATGTTGTTGAAGGGGCCGAGCTATCCGCTGCTGAAGCGAGCTATCCGGTTGTCCTATTCTCACCCGGTATTCGCTCGACCCGCTTTCAGAGCATGACGGCCATTGAGGAGCTGGTCAGCAATGGCTACATCGTCGTAGGCATGGATCATCCTTTTACATCAGCGAAGGTTGATTTCCCAGATGGCCGTTCGATTTTATACGATGCTGAACCCGAATTTCCAACTACAGCGGAGCTTTACGACAATAATATTAAAGAAGTCGCCATTCGTGCAGCCGATGCGAGCTTTGTGCTCGATACGCTTACGGCATGGAATCAGGAAGACCCCGATCACAAGCTTGAAGGCAAGCTGGATCTGAGCCGCGTCGGCATTTTCGGCCACTCCTATGGCGGGGCGACAACAGCGGAAACACTGGCACAGGATAGCCGTTTCAAGGCGGGGGTCAGCTTGGAGGGCGGATTTTGGGGCGATGTAGCCCGTAACGGCTTGAAGCAGCCATTTATGTATTTGATGACAGGCGACACAGCCAAAAGCCTTGACCCGGCGATCAAGGAGAAATCCTATGTCTATTTCGAGGAGTTCCCTTCCGATTTGGATTCGGTCATGACGAAAAGCACCAATGACACCTATTATATGACCGTGGAGCCTTTTATCCATCAGAGCTTTACCGACATCGCGCTGCTGTCGCCTAAGCTGTTCGCCAAGGGCGTCGACCCCGTCCATACGGTAGATATTACCCGCTCTTATGTCACCGCCTTTTTCAATCAATATTTGAAAAATGAATCACAGCCGCTGCTGGCTGGGCCATCGCCGGACTATCCCGAGGTTATTTTTGACCCTAACTATACGAAAAAAGCAGCTGCCCAATAAACCTATGGACAGGATCAAGGAGGGAAACACGCATGGAAGGCATGACACGCGGCGAGCTTGCCAAAAGAACCGGGCTCAGCATGGCGACGATTCGCTACTACGAGGAAAGCGGCATCCTTCCGGCTCCCCGCCGCAGCCAAGGTGGCTACCGTCTGTACTCGGACGATTATTTGGTCAAAATCAAATTCATCAAGGACACCAAGTCGCTCGGCTACTCCCTCAAGGAAATTCAGGAGGTGCTGCATCTGCTAGGCCGTGATATGGATGCAGAAACCTTAAAGGAATATGTGCGGGGCAAAATAGTTGAGATTGATCAAAAGGTCGAATCGCTGCGCTCCATTCAAACGATGCTGGCGACCTTGCTTGAGACGCCTCAAGCAGACATTCACAACTATCTGGATTCGTTTCGCAAGTCCGAAGATTAATGACTGTAGGCCGCGAATACTGTACGTGAAAAAGCCCGATTCGCACTCTGGCTATACAACTTTAAACCGCAATGATATATTCTACTAAGAAAATCATCTATTATCCGGATTTTATTTTCAATAGGAAGGTTGAATGGCATCATATGCTGCGTGTAATTGCCTTATCGCTCCTGTCTTTGGTCTATCTTTTTGTGTATTGGATTATGTTTTATATTTTAATTGATAAATTTGCTTTTCATTTATCAGCGACCTTTCCCTTCTTTGCCTCACGCGAAATTGTATATGATATGTTTTTACTTAATATCGTTGTGAGTCTGGTTTTAGCTCAATTAGTTGTAGGACTAAATCTATTTTTAAATTTTAAAAATGCTAAGCATTTCTACAAAATGCAGCTTGTACACATTCCATTAATCGTTCTTGCCATTTACCTTACGAATGCAACAACTACTGTTATACCTTTTATTAAAAATTGGCATGTCTCCTTGTTGGGAGATTGGACTTTACAATAAACATGGGAGGCCCGCATAGGGCCTCCCTTGTTTGCCGTTACATTCGCAATTACTGCGCCTTAACCTCATCCAAATAAACCTTAGCTGCGCCTGTCGAGCCGCTTGGTGTAAACACCTGAATGCCCAGCGCCTGGACATTATTTTTGTCCACCACGCCTGACAAATCATAGCTTACCGTTACGAATCCATCACCGCTGTAAGAAACCGTCTCATTCGGTGCAAACCAGCTCCAGCCGCCGCCCGTTTGCAGAAACAGCTTCGCGGAAACCGCTCCTCCGAGCGTTGCATTCCCATCCGCCACTACTTTGAACTTGGCAGACAGCGTGCCCGCTGTGCCCAAGTTCAGCGCACCAAGCCGTCTGAGCTGGAACTCGCCGCCGTTCAGGTCAAAAGCCACCTTCAGCGAGCTGCTTCCTGATGACGCCGCATCTGTGGACACGGTCATATCACGGGCGTTTGCCGTATTATAAGCATTGCTAGCATCAGCGTTAATTGCCCAGCCTTCTGCTCCACTTTCAAAATCATACGTGAGCCCACTCGTTCCTGGCTCCCCGCTACCTTCCACATTAACATCATCTACATAGACAGCTGCTGTACCGATCTGTCCGGCTGTCGGCTCGATTTTCACCCCGATCGCTTGCACGCTCTCCAGTCCCGTCAGGCCGGAGAGCGGGAGCGTCAGCGTTTTAAATCCGCTGGAATCGACGACCACGCCCGTTCCGCTGTCATGCCAATCCCATGTGCTGCCTGTTTTAATATATAGACGGGCATCGGCGGTACCCTGCGACAGCTTCACTTTGACGCTGAGCGCCGCAGCTGCCGATAAATCGGCTGCCGCAACCTTCGTCAGCTCAAAGCCTGCTGGACTTGCCAGCGAGAAGGTAGACGTCAGCGAATGGTCGCCCTCCGTCTTTTCATCCGCTGTAATCGCTGCATCTGTGGCCTGTGCCTCATTCGAGCTTACGGCCCAGCCTGCTGTGTCCGCTTCAAATCCATACAGCGTTCCCGATTCTGCCGGGGAGCTTCCCGGGCCGGAGCCTCCATTCGGCACACCGCCCGTTCCATCGTTGATCGCTTCAATGTCGTCAAAATAAAGCGTGCTGTTGAGCGTTGCTCCGTTGATGGCATTCACGTACACGGAAAACTCCTGTACATTTTTCAAGCTGACCTTGTTAATTTTTTTGCCCGCATTTCCTGTATCCCACGGAGCAACGGTAAACTCATTAAAGTGCAGGCTGACCCATTGTCCCGCTGTGCCCGCGAGCGATGGATACGCTTCATAGGAGACGCCATCCACACGCAGCTGAATAACGAGCTTCTGATTGCTGCCATCCGGCACCATCCAAAATTTCAGGTTGTTGAACGTGGACCAGTCTACTCCGCCCAGCACCTTCGTAATGCCTGCATAGCCGGAAGTTCCCAGCGTGTAGTCCAGCTTCATCGCATAGTTGCCCGAGCTTTTATGCACGCCGTCCAGCACTACCGCTGTAGCATCACCGCCCGCATGAATGAACTTCGCTGCCAGAGCGGCATCGCTGCCTTGGTACGTCTCGAAGTTGTCCACTACAGCCGGATCTTTCTCCGCTTCTGCGAATGTGCTGTAAAGGCTTAGATTATCGATGTAGATCGGAAAATCACCTGCTAATCCGCTGCCGACAAAAGAAAGAGCAAGCCCCGTCGCCGCTGCGGATTTCTCTACCTCATTCAAATCGATGACCGGCGAATATTTCGCATACACCCTGCCGCCCACCGTTACTTGCGGGAGTTCGGACAGCTTGATTTTGGTCGTCGTCATCCCATATTTCGTATCCCAATCCGGGGCAAGCATCGCAATGCTGCTAATTGTCGCATTCGCATCTCCCGCGCTTAGCGGAATCCATGCATCCAGCTTGATGCGCTTCACATCCGCCAGTGCATTTCCGCCGTCAAGCGCCGGAAGCGCAAGCTTGAATTCCTGCCACGTATCGGCTGCCGCCGCCTGCTGAGCATCCAGCTTCAATACGCCGTTGCCGTCAAAAGCATCATGCTGAATGGTCAGCGCCATCGTTTCCGGGTACGTGCCCGGATCGCCATTTTTGACTACGCCTTCTGTATCTTGGTCAAAGCTGTAGGTTTTCATTAAAATCTCGCTTGCCTGCACCGATACCGTCGCCGTTTGCGTCAACACGACCTGATTGCCAACATAGACTTTGACGTTCAGCGCCGCCGTCTTGCCATTTAAGCCTGCTGCTGGAGACCAATCCGCCGTATAAAAAAATCCGTCGCTATTGAGCGCCATTGGATATTCCGTATCCGACCCCTGTACCGTATAGACGACCTTCGTCGGTGAGATTTCCAGCGCCCGCGCGCGAATCGTGACGGAGCTGCCCACAATACTGTTATCCGTTGGCGTCGCAATATGCAGGAACGGCTGCTCCGGCGCTGTCACAACCGTATGGCCGTATACGCCCTGCACCTCATTGCGGAATGTTGTAAAGGAATCATTATAGAAGTTTATAAAATCGGGCAAAAGCTCATGATCGCCGAGCCCGTTTGGCGCATTTTTATAAGGAACATACAAATTGTTGCCGAGGCCGAAATTCGCCCATGTCTGCATATAGGCAATGCGCGAAGCGTCCTCATCGGACTTAATCGCATTCAGCAAATCGGTGAACCAGGTCGTATTATTGTTCCCGGTTGTCTTCATCCCCTCCGGGCTGTAGCCGAATTCGGAGAACGTCGCGATTTTCCCCTTGCTGTCGGCCATCCTTGAAATCATGCCAAGATCATTTACCAGCCCGTTAAAAAAGCCTTGCGAACCCGCATTTTCCTTGTTATCGTATTGGTCCATTCCCAATATATCGACATAATCGTCGCCCGGGTACGTCGTCAAATACGTGCTTTCTGCGCCGCCGAACGAGCCATTTGGCGAGAAAACATACAGGAAGTTGCGAACGTCCTTCTTATCGCGCAGATATTCAACCGTATAGCGGAAAATCTCCTTGTATTCGCTTGTGGTTGTCGTTTTCGCGCCCCACCAGAACCAGCCGCCGTTTTGCTCATGGAAAGGACGGAACAGGATTGGGATGAGCTTGCCATCATCATCCTTCACATTGTTCGCGAAGTTCGCTATCGTATCCAAAAAGGCATTAAATTCCGCATGCTTGTCGCCGCCCGGCAAAATATGAGCAACTACATTGCCTGACGTATCATTAAAGCTGCCGCCGGTCACAAAGTTTGGAAAATGGGTGCTGAGCGCCACAATACCGCCGAGCTCGTGGGCGTTCTTGACCGCAGCAGTGAGATTCATTCGGCTCTGCTCGATATTGTTCGGCACGCCCGGCTTCTCTTTGCCTTCCAGGCTAAGCGTATCCCAGCCGAACACGGCAGGATAATCACCGACCGAATTTTTCACCTCGGATTGCGAGCCATCCGTAGAGGTCAGTGTCACGCCTTCATCCGTTGCATGCTGATGGCCGAACAAAATTTCATGGCCGCGCACGCCATTCAAATAGGCAAACAATGATTTGGTCTCAGCCGTTGCATGCTGATCGACAAAATTGACCGTCTGCTCCGTATTTCCGCTGTTTCCACCGCCATTGTTGCTGCCTGAGGATGTGGCCGTTCCCGGCGTTGTGATTGTGCCAACTGGCGTCAGCGTACCATTTTTCAATGCATAGCTGCCTTTAGCTACCGGTTTTCCATTAAAAGTGACAGAATCGGCTTGCACCGTCAACTGCCCAATCGTTGTGCCCGGGGCGGTGATCAGCTCCGTAGGCTGATTCAGCACGATGCTGTCTGCCTCCGCGTCGTCGCCCAGCTCCAGTATGGCCTTGCTATTAGTCACGATGCTGTCGATCTTGGTTTCACCGTCTGCCTCAACATGCACCTTGCCATCCTTGCGGTTAATTTCCAAGCCTGCCAGCGTAGAATCGTGAAAGCTAACCGTATGCTCGCCGCCGCCCGCGATAAACGTCGTCCCATTCACAATGGCATGCTCGACCGCTGCCTCACCGTCTCCAATACCAGCGGTCAAATAAAGGTTGCCGGCAATTTGGGCATCTTTGAGTGTAATGCCAGCATGATTAATGATCGCATGGCCCGAAATCGCTTGCGCCGCTGTATAATCCCCGGCTTTGGCATACAGCTCGGCCACCAGCTTGTCCACCAAGGTTATGACCTCGGCACGAGAAATTTTACCCGCGGGCTGGAAAGCGCCATTTTCGTAGCCGCTGACAGCACCTTGCAGCGCGTTGATCGCATTTTTCGCATAGCTGGAAATTTGGCTGCTATCCTTGAAGGAGCCCGCGTAAGCTGCATTCTCCGCCGCTTTCAGCTCGAAAACACGCGCCAGCAGCGTCACCGCATCCTGCCTCGTTATAGGCTGCTCCGCTCTTGCCTCGTTACCCGGAAACCCGTCATAATATCCCGCAGCCCTCGCTTTGCTAAGCTCGCCCGCATACCATGCCGTCTCCGGCACATCGCTGAAGGCGGAAGCAGACAGTGACGATAAACCAAATACTCGATTAATAACCGCGACAAATTCCGCTCGCGTCATGCTGCCATCGGGATGGAAAGCTCCGTCTGAGTAACCGCTTACAATTCCGTGTGCACGCCATTTCTCTATCGCAGCTTTCGCCCAATGCCCCTGAATATCGGAAGCAAACGCCTTAGTTTCCGCCCCTGATTGAGCGAAAGCAGCAGAAGAAAACATTGAAACAACGATAGCTGGGGCCATAGCGGCCGCGATCCATTTGCGTTTTTTATTCATGCGATCCTCCTATATGATAAATAGATTTGAAAGCGCTTCACATCATTATAGAGGAACTACTTGAAAAAAATAGGAGATTCAATTTGTTTTTATAGTTCTCTTTTGTCATCTATTTTGTTATGTTTCTTTGCTCTAAGCGTAAACGGCTGCCGCCGTCCTCTGGCGGCGCAGCGCGTTTCATTCCGAGAAATATGGAGAAAGGATGGGAAAATCATATCCTTTCCTATATTTCAAAAAATGCAACCAAGCTATCGCTTCGCCGTATCTAATCAGACATCCCTGCTGCAGAGGGACTGTAAAACCATTAACAACTACAATGACAATCTGCTATACTACAAATAGTTTCATATCCTTACACAAAATCGACAAATTTCACCATTCTGGCCTGTTAAGCGCTTCAAGGTGATCAACTGTCGAGGCAGATGGTTCTCTTATTTTATATTTGAGGAGGCAATACAAATGGGTATTGGATCGAATTCAAACGGTGGAAACAATTTTGGTGGACAAGGCGGCATTCAGGGCGGTATCCAAGGTGGTATACAGCAGGGTGGCATTCAACAGGGCGGTATTCAGCAAGGCGGCATCCAGCAGGGCGGCATTCAACAAGGTGGCATTCAAGGCGGCGCTCAGCAGGGTGGATTCCAGAACGCTGGAAATGCAGGCTCGTTTGGCGCAGCTCCTGCTCCTCAAGCTGGCGGCTTCGGCGGCGGACTCGTATTGTCCAAAGGACAAAAGCTCGATTTAACGAAAAATAACCCCGGACTCGATCACTTAAAGGTTGGACTCGGTTGGGATACAAATCGCTTGCAAGGTCAGAGCTACGACCTTGATGTTGAAATCTTCCTTTTAAACCAAATGGACAAGCTTCCATCCAACGGTCATATTATCTTTTATAACAATTTAAACAGCCCGGATGGCTCGGTTCGCTATAACGGCGACAACCGGACCGGGCAAGGAAACGGCGACGATGAGTCCGCAGAAATCCAGCTTTCCCGCGTGTCTCCTGACATTCAGAAAATTGTATTTACCGTGACGATTGATGACGCTGTTCGCAAAAATCAAAACTTCGGCCAAATCGGCAACGCCTACATTCGGATCGTCAACCAGGCGAACGGAGCTGAAATTTGCCGCTTTGATCTGTCCGAGGACTACTCCACTTCCATTTCCTTGCTAGCGGGAGAAGTATACCGCCACAACAATGAATGGAAATTCAATGCAGTAGGCACAGGCCTTACGCTTGATCTGGCTGGCATTTGCGCGCATTACGGCGCTATGTAATTCACTACACATCTAACTGGAGGTCAACTCATATGCCATTTCAATTTCAAGTGGAACGCGAGCTGTTTCTGAAAGCAGAAGGCCAAGGCAAGTTTTTCGCTAAAAAGGGCTCTATGGTCGCTGATCAGGCTTACAACGGCAAATTTAAATATTCCAAGCGCTTGCTTGGCACAAACTCCGGCAACATTGTTGGACAAGTATTGAACCACGGCATGCGCCGTATTACAGGCGAAAACCTTGAAATTATGGAAGTCGAAGGACAAGGCTCCGTATATCTTGCTGATCAGAATACACATGTGACTGTCATTAATCTGGAGCAAGGCGGCCCTTGGCAGCACGTCAGCGTTGAAAGTGAAGACCTGCTGGCATTTACTGAAACTTGCCACTACGGCGTTACGGTCATCGGCTCCGGTGTCATTTCCCAGCGCGGACTTTTCACCTCCAAGCTCTCCTATAACGGCCAAGGCGCTCAAGTCGCAGTGAAAACGAACGGCAACCCGCTCGTTCTGCAAGCTCCATGCCGCGTCGATCCCGATGCAATCGTTGCATGGACAGGCCCTTCACCTAAAGTGAAGCTTGACGTGAACTGGAAAACTTTTATCGGACAAACCTCCGGTGAATCGTATATGTATGAGTTCAATGAGCCTGGGCAAGTCGTTATTATTCAGCCTTTCGAGCGTCAAAGCGGCGTGAAATTCGGCATTGATGACAACCGCTACCAGCCGCAAGAGCAAGGCAGCGCCTTCCAGAACACCTTTGGTGGCAACGGCGGCAATGGCGGCAATGCTGGAAACGCTGGCAATATGGGCGGAAATGCAGGCAATAACAACAATAATGAAGGCGGGATCGGCGGCATTATTGGCCGAATTTTGCGTTAAGCCCTTTGTAATCGTACATCCGCTAAAAAGATTAAGAGCATCCCCACTCATCATTCGTGATCAGTGGGGATGCTTTTTTTACATACTTATGCCAGCTATTCCTGCCACTCCACGAGCTGTGGATTGACATCTAAAATGGACAGGTATTGCTCCTTCCAGCCATACTTGGCGTCGGGGTCAAGCATCTGGTAGCGATGCAGCTTCTCCCGGCGGTGCTCGTCTTTCGCCCAGCCATAATGCTTAAGGCGAATATCCGACAGCTGATGAGGCAGCTCCAAAATATTAGCGGGAAAACGCCCGCAATGCTGCGGTGTATTTTTCCACTTATAATCAAATGTTGGATCATAGCGGAACAAAAAAGGGCGATAGCTTTCATGTGCCCGCCAAATCGCATCCGATCTATAGGAATGAAGGCTCCAGAAATCGTATAACCGGAAGCAAAATACATTCGTAGTACGGTTTTGCAGCAGGGTGTCGAGCTCCTGAACGAAGCTTTGCTCAAACCATTCATCCGCATCGAGATTCAGAATCCACTCCGGATTTACAGTCAACGTCTCTTCCCACTGCTGCTGCCGAAGCGTAACTTCATTGCTAAAGCGCGAAAACTCGTTGCGTATCAGCTTAACCGGAATGCCTTCCAGCGCCTGTAGGCACACATCGGCTGTGTCATCCGTACTGCCATCGTCAATAATGACCGCGTCATCAATATACTGGCGATGCTGCTCCAGCGCCTGTCGCAAATAGCGGCTGCCCTCATTCCTTACGACCATCGACAGCGTAAGCCGTCCTCTCGCCTTAGGCTGGACTTCTATTTCTTTCTGTAGAAACCGCTCCGCCCCAGCTAAATCCGCACTGCGGTAAATATGATAGGCGGGATAGTGGGTATCCACAAACAGGCGCAAGCCAAGCGCAGCCGCCCTAATGCAGAAATGCCGGTCTTCCCCCCAGAAGGTTAAATTGCTGATGGGGCCAAAATGCACACCTGCTTCCAGCGCACGTCTGCTCAGCAGCGTACATGCGCCAAGACCGCCTACCTCATACACGCCTGGCTCGCTTACTTTGGCGTAAAACTGCTCCAAGCGTACCGCAATTTCTTCATCGCTCAGCTTCTCGCCTCTGCCTCGCTCCCACTGTCCGTATTCGTCATGCAGCCATACTTGCGGCTGAGGGCGAGCATCCGGCTGCCAGCGGGTCCAAAAAATTTCCGAAACAATATCCTTGTCGTCCGATACTAGCTGCTCCAGCGTTCTGGCATGCAGCAGCAGGTCGGAGTCAAGCAGAAATACGTAGTCAAACTGACGTTCTATTGCATGCTCAATAATTCGATTCTTAAAATGGGCAACCTTCCAAATGAGCTGCTCACTCCAGCAATGCGTCGTATCGTTGCGTACATACACGTCAGGGCTATCGGAGGATTCTGAACGGGTAATGGTTACATCCTCGCGAGCAACAGCAAACTGCTCCAGCAGCAGGCTGCTCGTAACATCCGTATTATCGTCAATGAAGAAGTAGCTTAGCTCCAACTGGTCTGCATGGAGACGCTTCAGCGAAGCGAGAAACAACGCCAGAATCGTCGGCTGCTGCTGAACGGGACTAGCAATGAGCACACGCTTTTTTTTCTCAGACAAGCACGACCCCTCCCTCATCCCTCTTGCTTAACCGCTGGCTCAAATATTCCCGGTTCGCTATCATTCGCTCATCCTCGGGCCGATAGCTGGCCGCCTGCTCATTATGCAAATGGGCCGCTTCATAGTCACCCAGACGGTCGTAGCAGACACATAGCTGAAGCTGCGGCAGCCAGGTAGAGCAGGCTATATTCGCAAAACCCCAGCCTGTTGTGTCCGTGTTCTCCGCGTGAAGCGCCTGCTTATACCAATACACAGCCATCTGAAGCTCATCCCGCTGCAAAAAATAATACCCAAGACGGCAGCAAAATTCTGCCCGAGGCTTGTCGTAATAGAAGGAGCGCAGCACGGAATCCATCATGTTACGAGGCTCGTTCAGCTCGTGGTAGCAGTCCGCAAGCCGTCCGCAAGCGAGAATATTATCCTCGATCCAGCCTTTTCCGGTAGCGAGAAACTTGTCATAATAACGAATGGCCGAATCGTAACGGCCATTGTCTTTCAGCTCGTTGGCGTAATAAAACAAGTCGCGCGGGGTGAAAATCTCTCCTCTGCGGAGCCGATTTTCATACATGGTCAAATTGCGGTCGCTGTCATGCCCGAGGCTTTTATGTGTAACGGCCACATCACAATGAACGATGTTTCCGTAAACCTCCAAGTATTCATGTACTGCGCCAATCCACTGAAAGCCCCGCTCACGCTTAACGATGCGATTGCGCCGCAGCTTGTTAACTACGTTGCCGAACTCGTCAAATGACAGGTGATAATCCATAGAGACGGAGTCCACCGTATCGTCGAGCTGGTGTTTGAGTGCCTTCAGCTTGTGCAGCTCGGATACCTCCAGTACATCGTCCGCATCCAGCCACATCATATAAGGCTTCGATGCAAGCGAGAATGCAAAATTACGGGCGGCGGCGAAGTCATCCACCCAGGCAAAAGACTCGACGCGAGCGTTGAAATCGGCGGCGATTTCCCTTGTAGCATCGGTCGAGCCTGTGTCGACAATAATAATTTCATCTACAGCGGGGGCGATAGAGGAGAGACAGCGCGCCAATGTTTTTTCTTCATTTTTGACTATCATGCAAAGACTGATCGCGATCAATGAAACCACACTCCTGCGAGTTGATTCTATTGACCCATCCTATTCATTCATACTTGCCTTGGTGCCCAACTAGCGCATTAGCTTAATTGGATAATGGTCAGTGCCGCCCCAGCGCTGCCTCCAAGCAATGTTGCCGCACCCAAAAGTCCAAATAATTGAAGGGTTACGGTCGAGCCTCCGGTCAACCCAATAATGATATCGTTATTGAAAGCAGATAAGCTCAATACCGGCTCCAACGTTGAGGGCGTACTTGCTACCCCGTTAATTAATAAACGCGAGCCGACCAGTAACGACGCTGTCAAATTAATTTGGTACGTAATATAATATCTGCCGGTTGCAGCAACTGTGAACGTATCGTTAGCCCCATTGACCGTTATGCCTGCGGCGATATTTTGAGAGCTTGGGAGCGGTACATTCGTACCTCCAAGCACAACCGCAATAATGCCTCCCGTCGTATTGGCTGCAAAAGAAGAAACAGCTGTCGTACTAACACCCGTAGTGCCGGTAGTACCGGTAATGCCAGTCGCTCCTGTGGCGCCAGTGGCTCCTGTTATACCCGTAGATCCAGTCGCTCCGGTTATTCCCGTTGCCCCGGTCACTCCGGTTACACCTGTTGCACCTGTGACTCCGGTTGCACCTGTCGATCCAGTCGATCCAGTCACCCCGGTTATACCTGTTACTCCCGTCTCTCCGGTCGTTCCTGTCGATCCAGTCACACCTGTTGCACCTGTGACTCCAGTCGCTCCGGTTATACCTGTTACTCCGGTCGTTCCAGTCACACCTGTGGCGCCAGTGACTCCAGTCGCTCCAGTTATACCTGTTACTCCCGTCTCTCCTGTCACTCCTGTCGATCCAGTGACTCCAGTCGCTCCGGTTATACCTGTTACTCCGGTCGATCCAGTCGTTCCAGTCACACCTGTTGCACCTGTGACTCCAGTCGCCCCGGTTATACCTGTTACTCCCGTCTCTCCGGTCGCTCCTGTCGATCCAGTCGTTCCAGTCACACCTGTTGCTCCAGTGACTCCAGTCGCTCCGGTTATACCTGTTACTCCCGTCACTCCTGTCGATCCAGTCGTTCCCGTCACACCTGTTGCACCTGTGACTCCAGTCGCCCCGGTTATACCTGTTACTCCCGTCTCTCCGGTCGCTCCTGTCGATCCAGTCGATCCCGTCACACCTGTTGCACCTGTGACTCCGGTCGCCCCGGTTATACCTGTTACTCCCGTCTCTCCGGTCACTCCTGTCGATCCAGTCGTTCCAGTCACACCTGTTGCTCCAGTGACTCCAGTCGCTCCGGTTATACCTGTTACTCCCGTCTCTCCGGTCACTCCTGTGACTCCGGTTGCACCTGTCGATCCGGTCGTTCCAGTCACACCTGTTACGCCTGTCGATCCAGTCGTTCCAGTCACACCTGTTGCACCTGTGACTCCAGTCACTCCGGTTATACCTGTTACTCCGGTGACTCCGGTTGCACCTGTCAATCCGGTCGTTCCAGTCACACCTGTTGCACCTGTGACTCCCGTCTCTCCGGTCACTCCTGTCGATCCGGTCGTTCCAGTCACACCTGTTGCTCCAGTCACACCTGTCGCTCCTGTGGCACCAGTCACGCCCGTCGAACCTGTGTCTCCTGTTACACCGGTTACCCCATTTGTACCAGTCGCTCCGGTCAAGCCCGTCACACCTGTAAGCCCAGTTACACCAGTCGCCCCAGTCGAGCCTGAAGCTCCTGTCTCTCCGGTAATGCCCGTTGCCCCGGTTACTCCGGTCGAGCCTGTAACCCCTGCCCCTGTAACGCCAGTTGCCCCGGTCACTCCAGTTGTACCTGTAGAACCAGGCGCTCCGGTCACTCCGGTCACTCCGGTCACTCCTGCCCCCGTAGCACCTTTCGTACCAGTCGTACCAGTAGCCCCTGCACCGGCAAGCATCCAATAATCTGCCGAGTCTCCTGGTACTCCGCTTGGAGGTGCCGTATTAACGACGTACGTGCTCCCATTGAATGTAACTGTCTGATTTACTGGATATGTTGGGGCGACCAGCGGATCAAAAGCCACCATCCCTACCAGTCCCACCCCCGTTGCGCCAGTCGCTCCCGTCGCTCCGGCGGAACCAGCAGCCCCGTTTGCTCCAACTGCACCAGCGGCTCCTGCACCGGCAAGCAGTGTATAGTCAGCTGAGCTCCCTGGTACCCCGCTAGGCGGCGCTGTATTCACAATATATGTGCTGCCATTGAATGTAACGACCTGATTTACTGGATATGCTGCAGCAACTAGCGGATTAAAGGCCACTATTCCTCCCAATCCGGCCCCTGTTCCTCCAGTTACACCAGTCGCTCCTGTAGCTCCCGCAGCGCCATTCGCCCCGGCTGGCCCAATGGCTCCCGCAGCTCCTTGCACGCCAGGCAATCCCGCTGGACCCATCGCACCGGGAAGGCCCATCGCTCCAGGCTGCCCTACTACGCCAGGAGTTCCTGCTGCTCCCGGTGCTCCTGCCGGACCCGTTGCTCCAGTTGACCCATCCGTTCCAGCTGAACCGCTAAAACCTCTAACTCCCCTTGGCCCCCTAGCGCCCCTCGGGCCGCGTTTCCCCCGTCTTGCATGTGTTGACCAGTGAATATGGCTATGCCGAGGTTTCCTATTACGGTGCTCATCGAGACATTTCAGTGCCTCTGTCAGCAGCAAAATCGAATCGATCACTTCGCGTTCCGCCCGGACAATATTATTTCTACCCGCCAGCCTCCGCGCTAATTTCAATTCAAGAATGGCGAGATTTAATTTACGCAAACAACTTGCTCTTCTTTTCGCCAACCTGCTCATCTCCCATTATTTTTTAGCATTAACGCTTTTTACTCACTGTGCGCCTGCATGCCGAAATGACATGTCGAATATGTGCACTAGCTCGTTTAACACGATTTTGACGTATTAAACCTTTTACGTGTTGGAGCTGCTTAATCCATTTGCTCAGCTCTTGCGATTTCCGTCCCCTGTTCATCTTCATCCCTCTTTACCTGGTTATTTGCTTGCTTCCTATTCAAAAATATAAAAAATAGACTTTTATCATCGTTACACCAGTCTATGTTTGAACCCAATATGCAACACGGTATTCACCCAGCCCCTGAATATAAAAAAAAGCCCAATCCTCTGCAGCAACGCAGACAATTAGACTTTAACCTACAATAAGTGCTTTCTTATTTGATGACAAAAGCAATTCTAGATCCATTCGGATATTTCTCCAGCTGGTTGCTCACCCATGACCCTGCCCCGCGATTATCCGATGGGTCAATATAAGCAATATGCGCTCCGCTCCCGCCTTCTGCGCACATAGCCATTGGCCATTCATCGCGATCAAAGCCTTTTTTCACTTTGACGCCCTGCAAAGATTTCTTCCGATTCTGATCCGCGCCTTCCCGATCAATCGTACAAATGGGGGATCTCCCCGCTGCAATCGCATCTTTGATATGCTTGCCTGTCTCCGGGTATCGATCCGTCGGAAAATATAACGTGTAATCTGTTCCTTCTGCCGTGTTCCAATCTTTCGCCAGCTCATCGAGCCAGCCCATATACGACGCTCCGGCCAAGGCCAGCATAATAAGCAAGGAAATAAGGGCATTTTTCACTTTAAACTTCTTTTTACGGGACTTTCTTTTCAACGCGCACAGCCTCCTGATGCTCTTTTTCCTCATTTTCTCATCATAAAGGCCAGAGGACAACCCTCGGACAAATTATATTTTTCATCCCTGCAAGGTAATACCTATCCTTTTTTATATTTCAAAAAAAGCTGAAGCAGCGTCACTTGCCCGCTACCCCAGCCTTCACTGAAATCCGCTTCTATTTATAAACTCCGCTATATATAAAATTACGCCTTGTCTGGATTAGCATCCTGAGCCGCCGAGGGCGCACAAGTGCCATCCGAGCAAGCTGCGCCATCCGCATCATTCGGCAAATCATTGATGACGGTCAGAGCCGGATACGCTTCATCCCAAGCCTGCTTAATTGCATTCAGGAACACTTCATTCGGCTGAGCACCCGATATCGCGTATTTGCGATTAATGACGAAGAATGGCACGCCACGCACGCCTATTCGCGAAGCCTCCTCCTCATCGCCACGAACGTCCTGTGCATGAGCATCGCTTTCCAGCACAGCAAGCGCCTCTTGACGATCTAGTCCAACCTCGGCAGCCAGATCAGCAAGTGTATCGCGCTCTCCCAGATGCTTGGAATCGGTAAAATATGCACGGAAAAGTCTTTCCGACATCTCGTCTTGCTTGCCGTATTTTGCTGCAAAATGGGTTAAGCGGTGCGCATCAAACGTATTCGTCAGCACCAGCGTATCGAAGTTAAAGGTCAAACCAACAGATGCCGCCTGCTTCGCCAAATCGCTGTTCATCTCGATTGCTTTCTCGCGTGGCATGCCGTATTTACGGGACAGCATTTCATGCACATCATGCTCGTAGCTGATCGCGGCGTTAGGGTCCAGCTCAAAGCTGCGGAACACAACCTTCACATGCTTGCCATGCTCAAACTTTGCTAATGCGCCCTCCAGTCTCTTTTTACCAATATAACAAAACGGACATGCGAAATCTGACCATACATCTATTTGCATTACAATTCCTCCTTTAAACTCATATACGTATAGTAATATACTTTACTTTTTAAAGCAATAGTATCATTAAGGCTACTGCCACAGCGTTATAAAAAAAACCGCTCATTCGCTTAGAATGGGCGGCTCCTTTTGTATCATTTTAAGCTATAAAGTTACAGACCTAGTCCCATGCCAGACATCAGCTCATCCATTTTAACTGCGTCGGTCGGAATTTCATACAGGAATTTAGGCGCTTTATTAATGTTGTGATATTCAGCTGTTAACGAACCGCCAATTTTCACGATACCGCCGCTTTCATCCGTAAAGTCTACATTGATTTTAGCAGTCTGCTGCGATAAATAGCCATCTTTAATGGCTCCTACAATAGAGAAATCATTGATTTTCAAGTTTGCTTTCAGTTGTTCCAATGTTTCTTGCTTGTTGGCTTCAAAATCTGCCTTCAGCTTCGTTACATCCTCATTCGTGCTATCTATCATTTTCATGAAATCTTCGTTTTTCGTCAACGTGTCGATTAGCTCTGGAAGCACTTGATTAACGATGGTTTCTACAGCCTGCTGATAGTTTCCTCCATTAATTTGGAAGCGAACCACTTGATCAGCCTCTACCCCTTCAGGGAGCGCTGCATCTTCTTTTTTCAGCGTAGAAAAATACGTTTTCTCATCAAAATGTTTTAAAATAATGCCGCTCACTTCTTGACCAAGCTTCTGCTGGGCAGCCGTGTCCATCATGGCTCCTGTTTCCGCTTGCTTTGACAGCTCCTCCAGATCAATCTCCACAAATTTGTCCGTGTATTGCTCTGGCAGCATAAGCATCGGAAGCGCTGGAATTTTCACATACATCTTTTTGTCAGTCAAAATCATCGGAATTTTAACAGAAAGGCCAGCTGCCGTAATATCCATTTCCATATCTGTGCGCAGCGGTTCTTTTTGATATACTGCTTTAACATTTACTTTAGCGCCTTTAAGCAGGTTGATGGCGTATTGCGCTCCAGCTCCCTCCCCCTGCAGCAATTCGTCTGGCACCGTAAGCTCATCTATCCCAAAGGACATTGTGGACTCATATGAGGTGACTTCCGTCATTTTTTGAGTAGCTTTCTCCAAAGATTCCTTAGGCGACGCACTCGCGCTGCAGCCTGCGACAATAATTAAAGCAGCAGCGATAAATAGCATAGCCACTTTATGTAGTCTGTTTTTCATTCTAGTTGATCCTCCCTATTTGTATCTCTGAATGACATCCCCCCTATTTTATAACAAAACGACCGCACATAGAAGCAATATCCAAAAAATCCCGAATCTTCGAGAAGAAACGGGACTTTTGTATGATTACCTTGATTTTAAGATCCTTCCGGATTTAGGTGCGAAGTATGGTTTTTCTTCTTTGTTTTTTTCGATCCGGACAAAGGCTCCTGCTGGGCTGAGTCATCATTGCGGCTTCTTTTGTCTTGAGATTGACGCTGCGCCTCAGGTACAGGCACGCTGTCTGGCTTGCTCATATCATCGTCCTCCTTTTAAGCGTGTGTAAGCTGCCCAAGCGCTTGGGCGCATTCATGGATATGACGCTTATAATCATGAATCAGTTGTTGAAGAATATCTGTGCGTTCATCCACAGCCTGATGATCCTTTTCCACATCGACAAGCTCTACTTTAATTTCACGGCTATCCACATAGGTTACCTTAAAATCAATTTCATACGACTGGTGTCCCGCTGACTGAATCGTAATTCGCAGCGATTTTGGATCTGCCTCATCGGCTGCTACCTGGCATTTATCCGGCTTGTTCATCATTTCCGGCAGCGTTCGATTCCATGCCTCCACCAGCTCTGGCTGGCTGTAGGTCAGCTCATCTTTTTTAGCCATCTTTATCAACACCTCCACATCCTATAAGATGCGGCGCGAGCCCGCCAATTATTCAGGCAAAATCAAGCATAATCACACGCTTAAGCAAGCGTTATCCACAGTTCTATACACATTCCATGCTAGTTATCCACATTATATACATTTTATCCACATGACTACAGTGGATATTGGGGATAACTCTTGCTCAGACGTTATCCCCAATCCCAGACAACAAAAAAAACGCCCAAACCGTAAGGCTGGACGTTATCATTTATTAAATTGGCGGAGAGGGTGGGATTCGAACCCACGTGGAGTTGCCCCCTAACGGTTTTCAAGACCGCCCCGTTATGACCGCTTCGGTACCTCTCCGTATACAAAATCATCACAAAAATTATTATACCACAGGTTAAAAATGAAAATCAACCCCATCTTTAACCTGCGGATAGTATAGCTTTAAAAACTTTAGGCTTTAGGTCCAATTACGCTGATTCCGCCCATGTAGGCACGCAATACTTCAGGAATGACAATGGATCCGTCCGCTTGTTGGTAATTTTCAAGAATAGCCGCAACGGTACGGCCTACCGCAAGACCTGAGCCGTTAAGCGTATGCACGAATTCCGGCTTGCTCTTCACGTCTCTGCGGAAGCGAATGCCTGCACGGCGCGCCTGAAAGTCCTCTACGTTCGAGCACGAGGAGATTTCCCGGTATGTGCCTGCACTTGGCAGCCATACTTCAAGGTCATAGGTTTTCGCAGCGGTGAAGCCCATATCGCCTGTGCACAAAGCGAGGACGCGATACGACAAGCCCAACAGCTCCAGCACCTTCTCCGCATTCGCCGTCATCTTCTCCAGCTCATCGTAGGACTCTTCCGGCTTCGCAAGCTTGATCAGCTCGACTTTGTTGAATTGATGCTGACGAATCAAGCCGCGTGTATCTCGGCCTGCTGCCCCCGCCTCTGAGCGGAAGCAAGAGCTATACGCTACAAAATGCTTCGGCAGCTCTTCAAGCGACAAAATCTCTTCACGATGAAGATTCGTAACCGGAACCTCGGCCGTTGGAATCAGATAATAATCCGAGTCGGAAATTTTGAACAAATCCTCTTCGAATTTCGGAAGCTGTCCTGTTCCAATCAAGCTGTCGCGGTTGACCAAATAAGGCGGCAGTACTTCCTCATAACCGTGCTTATCACTATGTAGATCCATCATAAAGTTAATCAGCGCACGCTCCAGGCGGGCACCTAAACCACGATAAAACGTAAAGCGAGAGCCCGTCACCTTAGCTGCACGCTCGAAATCAAGAATGCCAAGCTCTTGTGCAAGATCCCAATGGGCTCTCGGCTCGAAATCAAATGCTGGCTGCTCGCCAATCCGGCGAAGCTCTACATTATCATCCTCGGAAGCCCCAATTGGCACGCTTTCATGCGGCACATTGGGAATCGAAAGCATAAGCTCGTCGACTTGCACCTCTACAGCGCGAACTTCCTCGTCCAATTGCTTAATCCGATCGCCCACTTCACGCATTTCGATAATCAGCGCATCGGCATCGCCGCCTGTCTTCTTCAGCTTCGCCACTTCCTGCGATACGATGTTGCGGCGGTTTTTCAGCTGATCCGTTTCCTGCAACAGGTCACGGCGCTTTGTATCTAGAACAGGGAAATCTGCGATTAAATCAAGCGATTTACCGCGATTTGTCAGCCCTTGCTCTACTTTTGCGAATTCATTACGCAGCCATTTTATATCTATCACGCTTGGGTGGACTCCTCTCTGCTACCGGCTCACTGCCAATTGTTTAATCATATCGACAAAATAGGCATGCAAACGGTAATCATCGGTCAACTCAGGATGAAAGGATGCTGCTAGCAAATGTCCCTGCCGAGCCGCCACAATTTCGCCTTTGTATTCCGAAAGCACATCAACCTGCGATCCAACTTCTTTGATCAAAGGAGCACGAATGAATACCGCGCGAACCTGTTCATCAATGCCTTTAATGTCGAGATCGGTTTCGAAGCTCTCCCGCTGTCTTCCAAAAGCATTGCGCTCCACCGTCATATCCATGAGCTTCAGATGCGCATCCTCTTGTCCTTCAATACGTTCAGCAAGCAAAATCATTCCCGCGCAAGTGCCAAAAATCGGCTTGGATTGCTCAGAAAAAGCTTGAATCGCTTCTAAGAAGCCGTATTGGCGGATCAGCTTGCCTATCGTCGTGCTTTCGCCGCCTGGAATAACAAGACCCTGCAGCTCATCAAGCTGCGAGGTTTGTTTAACGGCGACCGCTTCCGCGCCCGCCGCCTCCAAACTGCGTATATGCTCTGCAACTGCGCCTTGAAGCGCAAGTACACCAATTTTCATCGCCTACACGCCTTTCTTAAAATATAAGAATTTATAAGTTTCCCCTTATAAATGGGCTTATATTTCTCGGACTGAAACGCGCCGCGCCGCCAAAAGACGGCTTTCGGCCGTTTCACCTTATCCAAGCTTGTTGCTTAAATTCCGCGATCCTGCATACGCTGCGAAGCGTCCAGCTTGGAAATTTCAATACCCTTCATTGGCGCTCCCAAGTTTTTCGATACTTCTGCGATCAATTTGTAGTCTTGGTAATGAGTTGTAGCTTCTACGATAGCACGAGCAAATTTCTCCGGGCTGTCGGATTTAAAAATACCCGATCCTACGAACACGCCGTCAGCGCCCAGGTGCATCATCAGTGCTGCGTCAGAAGGTGTTGCTACGCCGCCTGCTGCAAAGTTAACGACTGGCAGCTTGCCGCTCTCGTGCACGCCCAGAAGCAGGTCATAAGCAACGCCCAGAACCTTCGCTTCATTATACAGCTCGTCCTTCGACAAACCTTGAATTTTACGGATTTGACCATTGATCAGACGAAGGTGGCGAACAGCCTCAACAATGTTTCCTGTTCCCGGCTCACCTTTTGTACGAAGCATTGCTGCTCCTTCTTGAATACGGCGAAGCGCTTCGCCAAGGTCTTTAGCGCCACATACGAAAGGAATCGTAAATTCATTTTTGCTAATGTGGAACACTTCGTCTGCCGGAGTCAAAACTTCGCTCTCGTCAATATAGTCAACGCCCATCGATTCAAGCACTTTCGCCTCTATATAGTGGCCAATACGCGCTTTCGCCATAACTGGAATCGATACGACTTTCATAACCTCTTCTACGATGGTTGGGTCAGCCATACGGGCAACGCCGCCTGCTGCACGGATATCGGAAGGAACGCGCTCCAGCGCCATAACTGCTGTTGCACCTGCCGCCTCTGCTACTTTTGCTTGCTCAGCGTTCATAACGTCCATGATGACGCCGCCTTTTTGCATTTCAGCCATACCACGTTTTACACGCGAAGTTCCTGTTTCCATTTTCAAAAAATCCTCCTCAAGGTTTTACACAGCGACCTTCATTCTGAAAGGTTTACGCTTAGCTCCCAATATAATATCGATACTAGCTCTAGGCACTAATTTTACAGGAACGCTCCTTAATCGACAACTATTGTTTTCCCTGTATTTATGTCATTAAAACAGATTCACAATATCATTGAACAGTCCGACGAAAAATTGGCCGATAGCGCGGAACATCAGACGCAGCCAGCCGCCTTTTTCCACATCCTCCGAGGCAATCAAATTAACCGTTCTGTCCACTTTGTTTCCTTCAGCATCCGTGTACTCATAAGTGACCGTTCCTAGCTTCTGACCAGCTGTAATGGGAGCAACCAGTTCTTCCTCTTTCAAAATGTTGCTTTCCTTCAGCTCAATCTTAGGTTCAGCACCCTTTTTAACCGTAAAAGTGATGTCGGACTCGGTAACAGCTGGGACGGTCTTTTCGACACCCTTCTTAATTTTAACCGATTCCAGCGTTTCTACTACAGATTTTGCAGGAAGCACCGATTTCTTCTCAAAGTTGTTGAATGCATAGTCGTACATCTTTGCTGTTTCAAAGAAACGGGCTTCTTTTGACTTTGTATTCATTACGACGCTGATATAACGCGTATCGCCTCGCTTAACAGTACCCGTAAACGTATAGCCAGCTGCCGAAATATAGCCGGTTTTCATGCCGTCCACGCCCTCATAGGCATACGCACGTAAATACGTATTGCTTTTGTTCGTTTCCAACATCCAGTTATAGTTCTTCATGGTCGCTGTATCCCGCTGACGAAATTTGTATTCCTGAATTTTCGAATAATCGAGAAAGTCCGGATGTTTTTTCAAAATCGTTTGTGCCAGCTTCGCCATATCGCGAGCCGAAATAAGGGTTGTATCAAGCAAGCCTGTCGCACTTGTAAAATGAGCCGTCGTCAGGCCCAGCTCTTTCGCCGTTTCATTCATCTTGGCAACAAAGCTCTGCTCACTACCGCTAATTTGCGAAGCAAGAGCAATCGTTGCATCATTCGCCGAGCCTACTGCCATAGCAATATATAAGTCCTTTACCGTATGCTGATCGCCTTGCGCCAAATAAATTTGCGAGCCATCTGCAGGAGTATTCGCTGCTTCTTCACTAACGGTAACGACCTGATCCCAAGTTAATCTTTTATTCGTAATTTCCTCAAGTACGATATACTCCGTCATGAGCTTCGTCATGCTGGCAGGAGGACGCGGCGTATCCGCATTGACTTCATAGATGACTTGTCCCGAATCTGCATCTATTAGAATGGCTGATGATAATTCCATGCCCAAAGTGTTATTGACCCAATCTTCCTTACCTGCAGCCGCTGCTGCACCAGACCCTAATGACAGAATAACCAACCACATCGCCATAAAAGCGGCGACAACCGATGTCAGTTTAATCGGCTTTACCTTTGCCTTCAACGTCTTCTCCCCTTTTCATCCGAAAGTTTGTCGTTGTTAATTGTATCACATGCAAGCAGGGGAATTAAACCTCTACTGCGCTTAGCCCCTTTCTCCAGCTGAGCCCTTGCAGGAAGCCCATTTGAGCGGCTAAGACCCCTTGAAACTGCCCTAAAGCAATAATTACCATGTAAAATAGTGGCTCTAAATCAATGCCTGCTATTCAAGCGTAAACAGCTGTCGCCATCCTCTGGGGGCAAAGCTTCCGTTTCGAAGGTGAAATATAAGCTGATTATACGGATGAAACCTATAAATGCATATATTTGAAAAAAAGACAGACCCGACAAAAGCGAAGTTCCGCTTTCTTGTGGTCTGTCTCTGGCCCGTTAGTCGGGATATTAAAGCGAGTAGTTAGGCGCTTCCTTTGTGATTTGCACATCATGTGGATGGCTTTCACGAAGTCCTGCACCCGAAATGCGGATAAAGTGAGTATCGTTTTTCAGCTGCTCCAGGTTTGAAGTGCCGCAATAGCCCATACCGGAACGCAAGCCGCCAAGCAACTGATGAACGGTATCCGACAAAGGACCTTTGAATGGCACACGGCCTTCAATGCCTTCTGGAACTAGCTTGTTCTCATTTTCTTGGAAGTAACGGTCCTTGCTGCCTTCTTTCATTGCGCCAAGGGAACCCATACCGCGATAAACTTTAAAGCTTCTGCCTTGGAAAATCTCTGTTTCGCCAGGGCTTTCAGATGTACCTGCAAACAAGCTGCCGATCATAATTGCGCTTGCGCCTGCTGCAATTGCTTTCGTAATATCGCCGGAATATTTGATACCGCCATCAGCGATAACCGGAACATTGTATTCACGAGCAACGGAAGCACAGTCATAAATCGCTGTAATCTGTGGTACGCCGATACCAGCGATTACACGTGTTGTACAGATCGAGCCTGGACCAATGCCGACTTTAACGACAGATGCGCCTGCTTCAATCAAATCACGTGTAGCTTCGCCTGTAGCCACATTACCTGCAATAATCGTCAATTCTGGGTATTGCTTGCGGATTTTGCGAACTGCCTCAATGATATTGATATGATGGCCGTGTGCAGAGTCTACAACGAGAATATCGATGCCAGCTTGTACAAGTGCTTCCGTACGATCCATTGTATCTTTAGAAATACCAACAGCTGCTCCGCAAAGCAAGCGGCCATGGGTATCTTTTGCAGCATTAGGGAATTGAATCGCCTTCTCAATGTCCTTGATTGTAATCAAGCCTTTGAGCGTATTCGAATCGTCCACCAATGGCAATTTCTCAATTTTGTGCTTTTGCAGCAATACCTCAGCCTCAGTAAGCGTCGTGCCGACTGGAGCCGTTACTACATTGTCACGTGTCATGACTTCATGGATTTTAATGGAATAATCATGTATAAAACGTAGGTCACGATTCGTCAGAATACCAACAAGCTTCTTGTCAGCATCTACAATCGGTACGCCCGAAATGCGATATTTACCCATTAATTCTTCCGCATCATACACATGGTGATCTGCTGTAAGCGAGAATGGATTCGTAATAACGCCGCTTTCCGAGCGTTTCACGCGATCTACTTCTTCCGCTTGTTGTGCAATGGACATATTCTTGTGAATAATGCCGATTCCGCCCTCACGCGCTATTGCAATAGCAAGAGCTGCTTCCGTAACCGTGTCCATCCCTGCGCTGATCAATGGAATATTCAGCTTGATGTTAGCAGAAAGTTTTGTCGAAATATCCGATTCTCTTGGCAGTACTTCCGATTTCCTTGGAACGAGCAGCACATCATCAAATGTTAGGCCTTCCTTGGCAAATTTTGATTCCCACACGAATATGTTCCTCCCTTAAATTGAGCCGTCTTCACGTATATTATTGCAATATTAGCAGAGGGGTCATGGGCTGTCAAGGCTGGCACAAGGCTGGCATTTCCCGTTTTGCAATAAGCATTTTGTCTGAATTTTCTCACTAAATAGAAGCATTACGCTTACATGCAGCAGCTTTGTATTTAAAAGCAGCGGATTGTCTGTAATAAAAGAGGTTACAAGTTTAACCTTCTGCACGGTATTAAGCTCAGCGTTTGTATGAAAACATTTCAATTTCTTTTTTAGCTCCTAGCAGCAGCGCCGCTCCACCGATTGTCCTACTTGCCGGGTAAGGTGCGGGGAAATCTGTTTCATAAACGGCATTCATCGCTTTAAAATCATACATACTCGTTAGAAACACATTTACTTGGACGATATGTACTAGACCTAGCTCCGTCTGCTCCATTATGTCATTGCCGATTAAATATATTCAGGAGCTTGCTTAAACGCTGCAAAAACAGCAAACTCATGCTGCTTATAGACACAATCAGCGGCTGCAAAGCCACTATCGTGCAGCCACTTCAGCTGATCATTGACCGTTGCGTTCTGATCCAGCTTTCTGCGCTCAATCGCGGACTGTATGGCCTGCTCAGTCAATTCCCCTTTGCCAATCTGCTGCTCCCATATGCTCTTATAAGCGTGATCAAAGCAAGGAAAGCTTCCAGCAGCTTGGTCAGCATTAATAAAGCTGCCATCCTCCTCCAGAAGCCCATACACGGTATGAAACAGCTCCTGCTTGGACTCGTGGCTCAAGTGATGAATGGATAAGGACGAAATAATGATGTCATATTTTTGCTTAAATGTGTACTTCGTATAGTCCGCTACAATGTACTCGAGCTGCTGACTGTCCTCAAATCTCGATCGAGCCGCTTTCATCATCTCTTCACTTAAATCAATCAAGGTAAACTCAGCATGCGGATATTTTTGCTGAACCAACGCAGCGAACAAGCCAGTACCAGCACCAAGATCCAAAATACGAGGCTTCTGCTTCGTTGTGTGCACCCAATTCACAGCTGTTCCATAAAACTCATCAAAGCAGGGAATCAGCTGATGCCGCTGTACATCATATTCCTTCGCAACTTGATCAAACAACGTTTTAATAGACTGTTCCATCCCCAAAACCTCCTGCTGCGTTCCGCATTTTTAGAAAGCTCAGCAAGTCCATATTACCGCCACAGTATTTGTAAAACAAACTAAAATACAGTCGCTTTAGAGCCGAACGCATATATTCATACTATAATAATACTTTACAAAATCAAACAGATATTTTAATTAGAATATTATCAAATAGGTTGGATATCGATAGCTCATCACTATCACTATTTATATTTTGTAGCTGAAATTATGCTAAGGTAGTTATTCATTCCCATAAACGAGGTGTATTTTCAGAAATATTATGCTACTTAAAAATTCGCAATTTGCTACTTATTTAAAAGTTAAACTGCGTTTATTTCGCGATAAATAATATTATAAACTCAGCAACAATCGTCACGGAATGTCCTTATTTAAAATCCTATCTCCGATAATCATTAGGTAATTTCCCCTGCAAACACGAGTAAACAGCTAATCCATATCGTCTATAAAGCTTAAAAGACCTATATAGGAGTTATGCATACGGTAGGTAAGCATATGAAATATAAAACGCCAAAGACCCTCTGAACAAAAGGTCTTTGGCGCTATCTAAATTATTGA
>NZ_JBPULM010000036.1:0-6334 GCF_055814915.1 Paenibacillus sp. R-74696 | reverse complement strand
CTTTTAAGGCTGTTCTTTAATAATTAAAGGCCGTCGAATCAATGAGTGATTCGACGGCTTTTTGTGCTGTATTCCTCACATCTTCCAATCGACTATGAGAATTGTTATCACTATAATGGGGAGAGGTGCTTTACGGTCTGACCTATTTGATCCATAGGAGTTGAACAAGGGCGATGAACTTGAATGAACACATTCAATTGTGGAACCAAGCCTCCATCAAGGTGCTTGATATCCGGCATGCGGTGCTGGAGCTGGGTGAGGAGCTGCGCTCGTATCAGCTGCCTGCGAGCGCTTTTCTTTTTACCGCGCGGGGACAGGGGCGGATTATGCTTGATGGAATGGAGCATCGCGCCGAGTATTGTTATCTTTGCCATGCAGGCAAAGGGGCGTTTCTTGATATGGAGGCAACCTCCGGTCCACTCGAATATTATTTCATATTTTATAAAGCGTCGTTACCGCTGCCTGTACGTAAGGAGTCTGTGCAGCTGCTTGAGCGCAGCAAGCCGTTTCACATGCAATATGGCTTTGCGCCGCTGCATCATGCCGCTATTTATTTGAAAATCGTCCGCATGGAGCAGGAATGGATGCAAGCGGGCGCTCTGGAGAAGCTGCGGACGAAATCGCTGTTTTACCAGCTCATTTGCGAGCTGCTGGGGCAGCTGCATCACCAAGAGATTGCAGCGGCAGTGCCGGATATCGCTGCGCAGGCCAGCCGTTATTTGGATGAGCATTATGGCGAGGCGGTAACGCTTTCGCTGTTGTCCGAGCTGCTTCATTGCAGCCCAAGGCAGCTGCAGCGCCTTTTTAAAGCCCGCTATCAGGCAGGGCCCATCGATTATTTGATTCAAGTGAGGATGCAGAAGGCGCGAGAGCTGCTTTTAGGTACAGATGCTTCATTGAAGGATATAGCAGCTACGGTTGGTTATCCGGATAGCTACTATTTCAGCCGCATTTTCAAAAAGCATGTGGGCTCCTCCCCCAGCAGCTTTAAAATCACCGGTGAGCCTGTGGCGGACAGTCGTCATAATCCATCCGAGTTGTCGCGATATGCAATTGCTGCAAGGAAGCGGCGTCCGTATAGTGGTAAAGGTAGTGATGAAAATCATTATCAATACCATTTTAGGGGTGCTGGAACGATGTATACAAACAGAAGCTTTAAAGCAGGATGGACGGTCAGTCTGCTGCTTAGTCTAACTTTGCTGCTGGCTGCATGCTCAGGCGCGGCCGGTACGAACACGAGCGCAGGAGGAGCGTCAGCTCCATCCAATAGCATAACTGCGTCGCCAAGCGTAACGGACACGGGCTCGAAGGAACGTGCGCCGCGCACCATTACTCATATGAAGGGCGAGCTGAAGCTGGAGCAAACGCCGCAGCGAATTGCTGTGCTGGATACGCAGTTCATGGATCAGCTCATTGCCATTGGTGAGCAGCCTTCCGGCAGCGTAGTGACAGAATCGGAAAAATCGCAATTTCCGGATTACATGGCGGGCAAGCTGGTAGATGTCGTTACGCTCGGCACGAAGGATGAGCCTAATTTGGAAGCGATTATCGCTCTTGAGCCGGATATTATTATTGGTACGGAGTTTCAGGATAAAATTTACGACCAGCTGACGAAAATCGCGCCGACGCTTATTTTTGAACGCAATGAGGATTGGCAGACGACGCTGAGAACGTTTGGCCTCATTATGGATAAGGAACAGGAAGCCCAGCAGGTGCTTGATCAATACAATAGCAAAATTTCCGGGCTGAAGGCAGAGCTATCCGAAAAATACAAAGGCCAGACGTTTGCGCTGCTAAGACCGCGTGACAATATTGTGAGGCTGCATACAACAGCCCATCGTACAGCTGCGCTTTTGTACAATGAGCTGGGGCTGACTCCGCCTGCAATGGCGGTAGATGCAGAGAACAGCAGTGCGTCGCTGTCGCTTGAGAAGCTTCCTGAGCTTGAGGCCGACCATCTCTTTCTGATGGAGGACAGCAGCAATTTGGAGCTGACGAAGGAATTCGAGAGCTCGGCCATTTGGAAAAACATGAAAGCCGTCCAAAACGGCCATGTTTACAAAGAAGATACGAATTTGTGGATTGCCTATTATGGTCCGGTTGCTATTAACCTAGTATTAGACCAGATCAATGAAGCCCTGAAATAATATGCAGCAGTTGTTGAAAAAGAATACGATCGACAGCTTGATTTCAAGCTGAGCTAGTCAAATAAGTCGGGCTCCTTCATAGGTGATGAAGGAGCCCGACTTATTTCTTTAAAATTTAAGAGTTTATAAGTTTCACCTTATAATCGGCTTATATTTCATCCTTGAGACACTAGCTTTGCCGCCAAGGGACGGCGACAGTCGTTTACGCTTGAAGAGCTGGATAGACTAGACGCCGGAATAGGCCATAAAGCCGCCATCGACCGGAACGACAATGCCGGTGACGAAGCCGGACATTTGCTCATCCGCCAGCCATAGCAGCGTGCCGAGCAAATCCTGCGGCGATCCGAAGCGGCGCATCGGCGTGTGGGCGATGATTTTGCCTGCCCGCGCCGTATGGGAGCCATCTTCATTCAGCAGCAGCCGCTCGTTTTGCTGGGTCAGGAAGAAGCCAGGAGCAATTGCATTTACGCGAATGCCAGCATCAGCTAAATGGACAGCGAGCCACTGCGTGAAATTGTTAATGGCAGCTTTGGCTGCGCTGTACGCCGGAACCTTCGTCATCGGCGACGGTGCGCTCATCGACGAAATATTAATAACGGCTGCGCCAGCCCTGCCAAGCATCTGCTTGGAAAAAGCTTGAGTCGGAATCAGGCTGCCGACAAAGTTTAAATCAAGCACATTGCGAAAGCCGTCCACCTTCAAGTCGAAGAAGGAGGTAACGTTGGGATTGTCCAAATCCTCCGGCTGGAACGTCTCATTCGTCGTATTGGCGCTCGGATGATTGCCGCCCGCGCCATTAATGAGCAAGTCGCACGGACCAAGCTGGGCAAGCACCGTTTCCGCCGCTGCCGCAACGCTTTGCTGGTTGGTGACATCGCATGCAACCGCAAGGGCTTGTCCGCCTGCGGCTTTAATATCTGCCGCAACCTGCTCGCCTTTTTCCAATGTGCGGTTAAGCACGGCAATTTTCGCTCCTTGCCGTCCGAGCTCCAGCGCCATTGCGCGGCATAATACGCCTGCGCCGCCTGTAATGACGACGACTTTGCCCTCGATAGAGGCATGCTTCGGTAAACTTATCGTTTCACTCACTTCGCAGCAGCTCCTTCCGCGGCGGCAGCTTTCTGATACGCATCCCATAAGCCCCAAAGGTACATAATGCCGAGTGCACGGTCATACAAGCCGTAGCCTGGACGGCACTCTTCGCCCCAAATATGGCGGCCGTGATCCGGACGGCAGTAGCCCTCGAATTGCTCCTCATGGTAGGCCTGCACAACACCAGCGATATCGACTGTACCATCCTGTGTCCGGTGTGACGATTCGATGAAATCGCCGTTTTCATAGACGCGTACGTTGCGAATATGCGTGAACGGTATACGGTCGGCAAACTCGTGAATCATCGACACGATATCATTTTCTGGATTAGCGCCCAGCGATCCGCTGCATAAAGTAAGACCATTATAAGGGCTGTCATGCAATTGGAGATAACGGCGAATATTATCTTGCCCAGTAATAATGCGCGGCAGGCCAAAAATCGGCCAAGGTGGATCATCCGGGTGAATGGCCATTCTAATGTCATGCTCAGCAGCAAATGGAATAATTTCATCGAGGAAATATTTCGCATTTGCCCATAGATGCTCTTGCGTAACTCCCTGATAGGCTTCGAACAGCTGGGTCAAATATTGCAGCCGCTCCGGCTCCCAGCCCGGCATCGTCAGCTTGGAGTTTTCGTTGATGCGTTTAACGAGTTCGAAGGGATCGACATTATCAATCATCGCTTTTTCATAAAAAAGTGCCGTCGAGCCGTCTTCCATCTCCTTATGAAGATCGGTACGCAGCCAATCGAAAATCGGCATGAAGTTGTAGCAAATGACTTTGACGCCGACCTGCGCAAGCTTGGCAATTGTCTTCTTATAGTTGTCGATGTACAAATCGCGGCTTGGCAGTCCAAGCTTAATGTCCTCATGAACATTGACGCTTTCAACGACCTTAATGTGCAGGCCGGCTTTGTCCGCTGCTTCTTTAATCTTCATAATTTTGTCCATCGGCCATTCATCGCCAGCTGGAACGTCATGCAGCGCCCAGACGATGCCCTCCGTGCCGGGAATTTGTCTGATTTGGTCAAGGCTGACGGTGTCATTGCCTTCGCCAAACCAACGAAATACCATTTTCATAATGCGTTTCGCCTCCGATTATTTGAAGTAGGTAGGGAACTTCTCTTTCAATAGCGCCTGATCGGCAATCGTCAGGTTCAAATGCTCGTTCATCAGCCGTTCGGCAAGCTGAGTATCGCTGCTTTCAATCGCCTGTGCCATCTGCAAATGCTGCTCGTACAAATGCTCCCAATGGTGATCGGCAGCAAGACGAAGCATGCGGCTGCGGTTGAGATGGACGTTGATTTGCTGGATGACGGCCCAAGTGTTGCTTTTGCGGCAGCCCTCGAACAACGTGCGGTGAAAAGCCTCGTCCAGATCAAACATCGTTTTGTAATCCTGGCTTTCTACGGAAGCCCGTTGCAAGGCGAGATTGTGACGCATCGCCGTCAAGCGTTCGGCAGGGAAGCTGATACAGGCGAGGCGGATAACCGCAGTCTCCAACTGTTCGCGCATGAAGCGTGCTTCCTCGACCAGCTCCAAATCAATGAGCGACACATCAGTGCCGCGCTGCGGAAAAATTTCCAGCAATCCTTCCTGCGCCAGCCGAACGAAGCTTTCCCGAACGGGGGTGCGGCTGACGCCAAGCTTTAGGGAGATTTCTTTCTCCGAAATGCTCGTGCCGGGAGGCAGCTCAAGGCTCAAAATCTGCTCCTTCAGCGTCAAATAAATCGCATCCCGCGTCGATACGGCAGTGGGCTTTATCGTAAAATCCATTGTTCACCTCCTCGGTAGATAGGCTCATTTCTTAAGTTAAAAGCTACGTTTTCACTATACTACCATACTTGTATGGTAGTTTGGAAGCGGAAACATTTTTGGTGAAAAATATTTCCTTCAGAGCATGCGCGATATCCGCCTGCCTAAAGCAAAACAAGCCTAGTCCAAGCAGATGAATGCTGAACGATACTTGTTGCTTTTGCTATAGTGGCTGCTTATGAGCCTTTAGCTGACAATTAAAGAAACGACTTTGCCTGCATTGACATCAATGAGGCCATAGTCTGTCATTTTCAGAAAAGGGCTGACAGGCATGGAATGGGTAGCAATCGACATAATCGGATTATAATGGCGATAATCGATCGACTGCATCGCTTCACGCAGCTGCTTGACAGCTGGGCCAGCTTCTTCAAGCGGAGCCTCGGTCAAAATACCCCCGGCAGGCAAATGCATGTTAGCGAGCAATTGTCCATTATCTACAACGCAAAATCCTCCCTGCTGCTTAATCACCGTATTCGCGGCAATCAGCATATCAGCGAAACTTCGCCAGGATACTTCTGCAACTGCTCAATTAGGAAACTAGAACCGAAGCTGTCTTTGCTTATTCGTTCTGTGGAGGGGGCAACCTCTTTGAGCGCATCGACGAGTCCGTCTTGTCCATGCACGCGGTGCTCGAATACCGGCTTGCGCATTAACGGCATCCTGCTCAGCGGATTACAGGGACTGTATGATTTTTCGCTAAATCTAAAATCTTGCACGTATGGGCTGTTGCAGTATTTATGTATACGTTGCCATTTATCAATGTTTAATAAGAGTATTGAAATACCCGAACATTGATGCTCTAGCTCCGGTTGTATGAGCAGCTTTAGAGAATGAAATAAATATATGAATACTGTTCAGGAGAAAGGAGGTAGACAGGAACTATGATAATTAAAGGTATTTGATTAAAATTCTAGTCATTTATAGGCTGTTTAAAATAATTACTTCATTATAGTGAGGTATTATGAACGGAAGTTCGAGCGCAGTTTTTAAATAAAATGAAATAGTTAAAAGTTTTTTTGAAAAAACACTTGCAATCCTCTAGGCACCCGTGATATATTATATGAGTCGCCGCTGAGACATACGGCAGACAAGAACGAAACGCAAGCAAGAGAAATTGTTCTTTGAAAACTGAACAACGAGTGAAACTGCCACATTAACTTAGTTAATGTAAAGCGATACAAAAAAGTAATGAGCAAGTCAAACACCTAAATGGAGAGTTTGATCCTGGCTCAGGACGAACGCTGGCGGCGTGCCTAATACATGCAAGTCGAGCGGAGTTGA
>NZ_JBPULM010000035.1:0-1711 GCF_055814915.1 Paenibacillus sp. R-74696 | reverse complement strand
TTAGGATAAGCCCTCGACCGATTAGTATTCGTCAGCTGCACGCATTGCTGCGCTTCCACCCCGAACCTATCAACCTCGTCGTCTTCAAGGGGTCTTACTAATTGGGAAATCTCATCTTGAGGGGGGCTTCGCGCTTAGATGCTTTCAGCGCTTATCCCGTCCGTACTTGGCTACCCAGCGGTGCTCCTGGCGGAACAACTGGTACACCAGCGGTACGTCCATCCCGGTCCTCTCGTACTAAGGACAGCTCCTCTCAAATTTCCTGCGCCCGCGACAGATAGGGACCGAACTGTCTCACGACGTTCTGAACCCAGCTCGCGTACCGCTTTAATGGGCGAACAGCCCAACCCTTGGGACCTACTTCAGCCCCAGGATGCGATGAGCCGACATCGAGGTGCCAAACCTCCCCGTCGATGTGGACTCTTGGGGGAGATAAGCCTGTTATCCCCAGGGTAGCTTTTATCCGTTGAGCGATGGCCCTTCCATTCGGTACCACCGGATCACTAAGCCCGACTTTCGTCCCTGCTCGACTTGTAGGTCTCGCAGTCAAGCTCCCTTATGCCTTTGCACTCTCCGAATGATTTCCAACCATTCTGAGGGAACCTTTGGGCGCCTCCGTTACATTTTAGGAGGCGACCGCCCCAGTCAAACTGTCCACCTGACACGGTCCCCGAACCAGTTTCATGGTCCTAGGTTAGAACTCCGATACGATCAGGGTGGTATCCCAACGTCGCCTTCACACAAGCTGGCGCTCATGCTTCAATGGCTCCCACCTATCCTGTACAGATCGTACCAAAGTTCAATATCAAGTTACAGTAAAGCTCCATGGGGTCTTTCCGTCTTGTCGCGGGTAACCTGCATCTTCACAGGTATTAAAATTTCACCGGATCTCTCGTTGAGACAGCGCCCAAGTCGTTACGCCATTCGTGCGGGTCAGAATTTACCTGACAAGGAATTTCGCTACCTTAGGACCGTTATAGTTACGGCCGCCGTTTACTGGGGCTTCGGTTCACAGCTTCGGATTGCTCCTAACCGCTCCCCTTAACCTTCCAGCACCGGGCAGGCGTCAGCCCGTATACTTCGCCTTACGGCTTCGCACAGACCTGTGTTTTTGCTAAACAGTCGCTTGGGCCTTTTCACTGCGACCCCCTCGGGCTATTCACCCTACCGAGGTACCCCTTCTCCCGAAGTTACGGGGTCATTTTGCCGAGTTCCTTAACGAGAGTTCTTCCGCGCGCCTTAGCATGCTCTGCTCGCCTACCTGTGTCGGTTTGCGGTACGGGCACCTTCACCTGGCTAGAGACTTTTCTCGGCAGCCGGAGTGCATGACCTTCGCTACTGTAATTTTCGCTCCCCATCACAGCCCAGCCTTACGATGAGCGGATTTGCCTACTCATCAGCCTCACTGCTTGGACGGACTATTCCATCAGTCCGCGTCACTGCCCTTCTGCGTCATCCCATTGCTCATAACGGTTTACGGTGGTACAGGAATTTGAACCTGTTGTCCTTCCACTACGCCTTTCGGCCTCGCGTTAGGTCCCGACTTACCCTGAGTGGACGAGCCTTCCTCAGGAACCCTTAGGCTTTCGGCGGACAAGATTCTCACTTGTCTTTTCGTTACTCATACCGGCATTCTCACTTGAATACAGTCCAGCACTCCTTACGGTATACCTTCAACCTATATTCAACGCTCCCCTACCCAAGTACCATA
>NZ_JBPULM010000002.1:0-77468 GCF_055814915.1 Paenibacillus sp. R-74696 | reverse complement strand
GTGTAATTCACATCGGAACGTTAGCTTTATATAACAAGCCTGTCACTATTCATGTGGCAGGCTTGTTTATTTTTAAACAAAAACGAGTTTACTATTTGCCTAACTTTATACATAGCCGAAAATCTATGAAAACACTCGTTAACGTCCAATAAATAGCTCCAATCCTCATGAAACGGGCGTACAACAGCGTTTAAGGCTGTTTTCCAAACCGTTAACGCTTTCAGGCAACGTCTGACCGCCGTGCCCTTGTGCTAAAATGAACGGGAAAGATGAAGTTCATGTAAATAGAGAGAGGCAGGGTCAGTATACATATGCGAACATGGCCGAGATTGGACTATTTTTTCAGCAGGGGAGCGGCTATTCCGCCAGAGAGAAGGCTAGGCAGAGAGGCTGTTATCTCAATTGTTATTCATGGTTGTTTTCAATTTGGTGCATCCATGTCCGGTTTGTTTCTTAATTTGTACTTGTGGCGGTTAACGCAGGATTTAACGGTAAATGCGCTTTACAACATCATTGTATTTTTAATGACACCGGTTACGTTTGCGGTAGGGGGATGGATTGCGAAACGTAAAGACCGCATGGTAACCTACAGGATTGGTATTGTTTTAATAGCAGTCTTTTATTTAATGGTCGTTATTACCGGTGAACAGGTCGTTAATTATTATGTTTTGTTTGCCATATGTAATGGTATTGCTGGGGGACTCTATTGGACCGGATATTTAGTTATTCAATATGATGTTTCTACGGAAGCGAATCGGATTCGTTTTCTAGCGCTGAATATGATTGTATTCAATACGGCGGGATTGCTGGGTCCGGCACTGGCCGGATTTATTATTTCCCGGAATGAAGGGCTGCAGGGATACGTTATTATTTTTATGCTCGCCTTCGTTATGTTTGTTATAGCAGCCATTGTGAGCTTTCGGATTCCAATTGTAAAATCACATCACCGTGCTTATTATTTGAAGTTTATGGGTCTTGCAATGAATAAAAACAGGCGATGGTTCAAGGCGCTTGTCAGCTTTTTTATACTCGGACTTTTTCAAGGGATTATGTTGTTTTTACCGAATATTTTATTATTTCAGACGGTGGGGCGTGAGGATCGGGTCGGCTATTTAGGAGTAGCTTTTTCGGCGCTTACCGTGATAACGGGTTATGTCATATCTAGAAAAGCACAGAAGGAGCAAGTGCAGAAATATGTGCTGTTTTCCACAACAGGGGTCGCCATAGGGGCTGCGATGCTGCTCATTGCGGTTGATTTTTGGTCCGTGCTTTTGTTTATGATTTTGTTTTCCATCTGCAATCCGCTTGCAGTCAATACATTGACCTCTTATTATTACCGGCTAATTGGCACGCTTCCTCTTAAAGGACAACTGCGTGTAGAATGCGTCGTGATGCGCGAGTTGTTTCTGAATGTCGGCAGAGTTGTGTCGATTGGCTGCTTAATCTTGTTTGCTGGCGATGTGACGTCTGTCTGGCTGCCGGTTGTGCTGTTCGGGGCTGCACTCGCACAATATTTGCTGTCTTTGTTAATTAGCGAGAAGCAGCCCGATCAAGCAAAGGTTTCTGAACGTACAGGAGGCTAGAGCGCTTTTTAAAAACAGGCAGTCGAAGACTAAATTAATCGTCTTTACGGCCATAGCTTCGGGCAAATTGCATGATCCGGTTGTAGGCGCGGCGATCGATCCATTTTAACGGACGAAATTGGGGATGATTGGAATTGACCTCCAGTATCCACAGATGCATGTTGCGATCCAAGGCAAAATCGATGCCCATTTCAAACATGCCCGCTTTATGCTTGCTGAGAGCACGGGCCACTGTCAATGAGTGCCGAGTCAATCGGCTAATGAGCTCGGCTCCTTTTGCATCTTCATATCCTTTGTGCTGCAGCAGCTTCTGCATCGTCCAAATTTCTCCGCCTTGATGATAGTTGGTAACAATTTTGCCTTTGGCACCCACTTTAATAAGGAAGCCGGTAAAGGTCCATAGGCCACCCGGTTTTCGCTGCACCATGGCACGAATATCGTAGGGACGATTTTCAACCTGATCGAGGCTAATCGCTTGCTGAATAATAAGACGGGAAGGCGTGGCAGGCAACAAATCACCATAAATGTCTGTTAAGCTGGGAAAAAATTTGGATAGCTGCTTTTTGCTTTTTGTATAGAGCAGCTCGTAGCCATCTTTTTTTGGCTCAAGCTTATGCACACCAACGCCAAGCGAGCCGATATTTGGCTTAATATATAGCGTGTGATGGGCAGCAGCCATCATCTTTAGATTGGATAAGGTGAAGCTCGCAGTGCTTGGTATGAGCGATTTAGTTGAAGCATTTTTTTGCAAAAAACGACACACCCGCAGCTTGCCGCGGATGGTCGCGCTGCGATACGTTTTCGTATACATCGTTGTCACCTCGTAGCCATTGTATGATAGCAGGAAGCAACGTAATTGTACGGATAACCAGAATGCTTACTAAAATAACGAAATCAGCAAAAGCCCTCCATCGCTTGAGTCAAGCGGAGGAGGGCTTTTGCCTGATGGGAGGAGAGCCCGATGTTCAGTTGCCAAACATTTTGCAGAGCTGGGCGAAGGAGGAATATTTCCTCGGCAATATTTTTAAGCGCGAGCAGTTGCTCCTGCACGTAATAACTAGCATTTTCCAGGGCAAGCCAATTAATAGATTCTAGGGCGTGTCTGAAAACCCGTTCAGTGGCACCTTTCACCGCCTTTTCGCCCCCTGCTTCGTTCCGTTTGCTTGACGTACCCTCGGTACGCCTTCACAAGCGCGCCTTGCATGGAACGAAAATTCGGCAATATTAGCTGTCCTCAGAGTTCTCAGACACACCCTAGCATATTGTAAGGTATATTGCTAAATGATCATTGTAATCATGAGCGAGCGCTCAACAATAAAAGCGTTAAACGGGAATTTAATACCATTTAATGTAAAATATGAAAACGAACTGCAGTCAAAAAGGGTACTAATAAAATTTGGTACTATGTCCAGCTATACTCCATCTAGTAAGATAAAGTAGAAATACACGTTAGGATAGACAACAAGCTAATAGATGGCGGTGAGGGTTATGCATGCAAGAAATAGACATAAGCAACAACGGAATATACGAATATGGGGTACAGGCTCCTATTTGCCGCCTCAAGAGGTGACAGCTGAGCAGCTGGACGAAAAACTGAATAAGCCGCAAGGCTGGGTATATAAAAAATCAGGCGTGAAAATCAGGCATTACGCTGCTGGAGAATCCGCGTCCGTCATGGGCGCAAAGGCAGCCTTTGCGGCTTTGGAGGCTGCAGGTCTTGAACTCGGCGACATGGACTGCATCATTTGTGCCAATGCGATTCCCGAGCAGCTTATTCCGTGCACGGCGGCGCTTATTCAAGATGAGATGTGGGCGGGCGAATCGGGTATACCCTGCTTTGACATTAATACAACCTGCTTGTCGTTTCTAGCGGCGCTTGATATGGTGTCTTATATGATAGAAGCGGGCAGATACGACACTGTGCTGCTCGTATCGCCGGAAATTGCATCAAGCGGCCTTAATGATAAGCATCCCGAAAGCGCGACGCTGTTCGGTGACGGGGCAGCAGCAGTAGTCATTGGCAGAAGTGGTGAAGGAGAAAGCTCAGCGATTATCGCGTCCCGTATGGAAACGTACGGCTCGGGACGCGAGCTTTCGGAAATTCGCGGTGGGGGCTCAGGACTGCCTTCTACACAGTACGAGGCGGCTAATGCGGAGCAATATTTGTTTGCGATGCAGGGCGAGGCGCTGTTTCGCAAAACGTCGAAGCTGCTGCCCGAGTTTATCCAGCGGCTCTTTCAGGAAGCTGGCATCGATATGTCCGAGCTGAAGCTCGTTGTACCGCATCAGGGCAGTGCCCTCGCGATGCGGCTGCTGCAGAAAAAGCTGGGCATTGCACCCGAGCAGTTTATGAATATTATCGAAAATCATGGCAATATGATTGCGGCTTCGCTGCCGATGGGCATTCATCTGGCCGTTCAGCAGGGCCGCTTGCAGCGCGGTGACCGCTTTGCGCTCATTGGCATTTCGGCGGGCATTTCGTTAGGCGGGATGATTATTGAATATTAAAGCAGGTGAGGAGCAGGGAGCATGCATCGGTCGGCGTATCCTCATTACGGGAGGGAGGGCGCCAGCTGCGCTGGATTTAGCCCGCCAGCTGGCGGAGCAGGGCTACGAGGTTTATGCAGCGGACAGTATGGCGAGTCCGCTCATTCGTTTTTCAAACTGCATTAAGCGTTATGATTTGCTGCCCGCTCCACGAGTAAACGAAGCGGCATTTGGCAAAGCGCTTGCGGCCATTGTGAAAAAGTACGGCATTGAGCTGCTCATTCCAACTTGCGAGGAAATTTATTATATTGCCAAGCTGCGAGGCAAGCTCGGAGACTGCTTAGTTTTCACCGATGAAGCGGAAAAGCTGGCCGCGCTGCACAGCAAATGGACGTTCATCGAGACGGTGCGAGAGGCAGGGCTTGCTGCACCAGAGACGAAGCAGCTTCGCTCCTACGCTGAGCTTCAGCAGCTGCATGACCCTGCTTCAAAGCAAGTATGGGTGTTAAAGCCGGTCTATTCCCGCTTCGCAACCAAAGTGCAAATATGGCGGGCAAGCGAATTGCCGCCTCCTGCTGCGGAGCTGGAGCTGTCTGCCGCTTGCCCTTGGGTCGCCCAAGCTTTCGTTGCGGGACGTGAATATTGCACGTATTCAATTGCAAAGAGAGGCAAGCTGCTGGCCTATGCGGATTATGCCGTTGATTTTACGGCTGGACGGGGAGCCAGCACCTTTTTTAAGCCATGCCATCAGCCGCAGCTGCGGCAATGGGTGGAGACGTTCGCCGCGCATACGCAGTTTACAGGCCAAATCGCTTTTGATTTTATAATAGGGGAGAGCGGCGAGGTATGGCCACTTGAGTGCAATCCGCGAGCGACGAGCGGATTGCATCTGTTCAGCAAGCGCGACCGGCTCGGCCGCGCCTTGTGGGGGGCAGGCCAGCCCAGCAGCACCATTGTGCCGCAGCAATCGCGGGGCAAAATGATTGCGGCAGCAATGCTGGCCTATGGGCTTTCGCAGCAGCGGCGTCAGCGCGGGCTATGGCGCGGCGGCTGGCATTGGCTGGCGAGCATGGCAAGCGGCCGCGATGTTATTTTTAGCTGGAAGGACCCCGGTCCATTTCTTATGCAAGGTTATGTCTGGCTTGATTTATGGCGGCGGGCCCGCAAGGCGGAGCAGCCGCTTATTGCTTTTACAACTTCCGATATCGAATGGAATGGATGAGAAAGGAGGAGGCGAGGATGAACATACTGGTGACAGGCGCAACCGGGTTTTTAGGAGAAAATGCGGTCAATCGGCTGCTGAAGGAAGGCCATTCGGTGACGGCGGCCGGGCGTAACCAAGAGGCGGGAGAACGGCTTATCGAGGCGGGAGCGACATTTTTACAGCTTGATTTAGCAACAAGTCAAATGGGAGAAGCGATTGCCGGGCATGACGCTGTGTTTCATTGCGGCGCCTTGTCTGCGCCTTGGGGCAAATACCGTGATTTCTATGCATCCAATGTCATTGGCACACGCAATGTCATACAAGGCTGTCTTAAACATAAAGTCCAGCGGCTGGTGCATGTGTCAACGCCTTCAATCTATTTTGACTATCGTCATCGCTTTAATATTGCTGAGCATGAGCCGCTGCCGAAATCGGCGGTCAATCATTATGCCGCGACGAAGCTGCTTGCCGAGCAAGAGGTTGATCGCGCTTATCGAGAGCAGGGGCTGCGCGTGGTAACGATTCGGCCGCGTGCGCTGTTCGGGCCGGGTGATACGGCGATTTTTCCAAGGCTGCTGCGGGCAAATGACAAACGGTTTATTCCGATGTTCGGAAGCGGCCAGCCGCTTGTCGATATCACGTATGTGGATAATGTAACGGAAGCGCTCATGCGCTGCCTATACGCCGATCCGATTGTGCTCGGACAGAAATATAATATTACGAATGGCGAGCCTGTGCAGCTGTGGGAAGCTATGACTAGGCTGTTTGAATTGCTGAATAAACCGATGCGGACCAAAAAGATTGCTTATCCTGCGGCGTACAGTACGGCCTCCTTACTTGAGCTGGCGGCGAAGCTGCCGGGGCTCGCCCAAGAACCGCTGCTGACCCGTTATACGGTCGGCATTCTTGCATTCAGCCAAACGCTAAGCATTGAGAAGGCGCAGCGGGAGCTAGGCTATCGGCCACTCGTGAGCGTCGAGGAAGGACTCAGGCGGTTCGCTGCCTGGTGGAAAGAGCAGGAGGAAATGCGATGAAGATGACCTTTCATAATACGGGCTATTGCAAGCAACTGGAAGCGCTGGCGATTAGCGGGGGGAGCTGGCGGCAGCAAGCGTTTCCGGGTATTTTTGCTATAATGGAACATCCTGTGCTGGGGCCGGTATTATTTGATACCGGCTATTCGCCGCGCTTTCTCGAAGCAACGAAGCGGCTGCCTTATGCGCTTTATCGCTGGACGACACCCGTTACGCTTGCCGGGGAGCGCTCGGCGGCGGAGCATGTGCAGGCGGCAGGCTATTCGCCTCGCGAGGTCAAGCATATTATCGTCTCGCATTTTCATGCCGACCATGTTTGCGGCTTGCGAGATTTTCCCGAGGCGACGTTTATTTGCTCGAAGCTAGGGTATGAGGCTGTCCAGCATCTGAACGGCTTTGCAGCGGTTAAAAAAGCTTTTTTGCCAGAGCTGCTGCCGCCTGATTTCGCGAAGCGATCGCGCTGGATCGAGCAGTCTAAGCAGGTGGAGCTGCCATCGAAGTACGCCCCTTTTCACAGCGGGTACGATTTATTTAATGATGGAAGTGTAACAGCTATCCGTTTGTCTGGCCATGCGACGGGCCAATTCGGATTGCTTCTGCAGGGCGATACGGGGCAGGAGCTGCTGCTTGGCGCCGACGCCAGCTGGTCGGAGGCTGCGGTGCGGGATAATCGCCCGCCTCATCCACTAGCCTCCATTGTGTTCGACAATAAGGCGGAGTTTAAGGAGACGTTTGACCGTCTCGTCGAGCTGAAACGCCGAAATCCAGAGCTGCAGCAAATTTTCACGCATTGCGAGGAAACGTGGAAACGCTGCACACTGTGGCAGGAGGCGGGAGCATGAGAGTATTAAGGCTGCTGGTCTATTATGTGCTGACAAGGCTTCGCGCCCGGCGGTTTCGCAGCCGGAAGGCGCTGGAGGCTTGGCAGCACCGCAAGGTTGTGGCTCTTGTGAAGCGAGTACGCAAGCAATCGCCCTTTTACCGAAGCTATTATCAAGGGCTGGATGCACAAAATTGGCACAGCTTCCCGATGATCGATAAAGCGGTGCTGATGGATCATTTTGACCGGCTGAATACGGCGGGTATTACGAAGGAGGAAGCATTCCGAATCGCAATGCGCGCCGAGCGGGAACGGGATTTCTCGGCGCAAATCGGCGATATTGCGGTTGGACTGTCGTCAGGCACATCAGGCAGCCGCGGCTTGTTTCTAGTTAGTGCCAAGGAACGCGCAGCTTGGGCGGGGACGGTGCTGGCAAAGGCGCTGCCCGCATCGCTGCTTGTACGGCAGCGGATCGCTTTTTTTCTGCGGGCGGACAGCCATTTGTATCAAAGCGTACGCTCCAAGCGGCTGCAATTCCGTTTTTACGATATGATCCATCCTGTGGAGGACAATGTGCGGATGTTAAGCGACCAGCAGCCGACGCTGCTGGTTGCACCGCCTTCCATGCTGCGATTGCTCGCTGAAGCGCAGCTTGCCGGAGAGTTGTCCATTGCCCCTGTAAAAGTAATCTCGGTTGCAGAAGTGCTTGAGCCGCTGGACAAGCGGCTTATTGAGCAGGCTTTCGGCGTACGCGTCGATCAAATCTATCAATGCACAGAAGGCTTCCTCGCTGCAACCTGCCCACAGGGAACCCTGCATCTGAACGAGGATATACTCGTTATTGAGAAGGAATATGTGGACGAGGAGCAGCGTCTATTTTCGCCGATCATCACGGATTTTTCCCGGGCCACCCAGCCTATCGTGCGATATCGGCTTAATGATTTGTTGACGGAGGCAAAGCAGCCTTGTGCTTGCGGCTCCAGCTTTACGGCAATTGTCTCTATTGAAGGCAGGACGGATGATTTATTTTATGGACGCGATGCACAGACGCAGCGGCTGGTGCCGATTTTTCCCGATTTTATAAGACGGGCAGTCATTATGACCTCAGAGCGGATTAAGGAATACAAGGTTGTGCAGCAGTCGGATCGGCAGCTGGAAGTAGCCCTGCGTACAGAAGGAGCGCCAGATGAGCTGCAGCCAGAGCTTGCCGCTGCGCTGTCCAAGCTGTTTACTTCACGCGGCTGCATCGAGCCGCTGATTTCCTTTATCCCTTATGAAGCGAATGAGGGGCTGCGCAAGCTGCGGCGGGTGGAGCGAAAGTGGAGCCTTTAGAATAGACGAAGGAAGGAAAGGAGGGGCAGCTTTGCACCTATCAAAGACGATCGTTAAAGAGCTGAACCTTGCAGAAATAACTGAACTACACTTAACAAAACAGGGGAAACGAAATAAAGCGGCAGAATATTTGCTTCCTTTGATGCAAAACGGGGTAAATTTATTTATCCACAACGTGCGCACGGAGCTGCGGCTGCTGCAAGCGGGCCAGGCTTGGCTGCCTATGACGGTTAATGAGCAGGAGTATGACAATTCCTACGTGTGCTCCCCCTATGGAACGTATGTCAAGTATGCGGAAGAGGAGCTTTATTTGTTGGAAAATCGGCTGCTGCGCTTCCTGTGCGGCTCCTTGCTTAAAGCGATTGCCCCGCTGCTTCGTCTGGCGAAAATCGACCGAAACGTCCATGTGAACAACTGGCTGCTTTCAACGAATTTGTATACCGAGCTTAGTGGGGAAGAGCTTGCGGGGGCCACACAGACGTTAACAGCAAGCTATCCGGAGCATGCGATTATTTATCGTTCGCTCAACAAGCGCACGAATGGGGAACTGATGGAGCAATTGCTGCGTCAGGGCTATGTGCTGGTGCCCAGCCGGCAGGTTTATTTTTTCAATGGTGCCGATCCGTTGTACTTGAAGAAAAAAAATACGAAGTGGGATCGCAAGCTGCTCGCCCAGTCTGACTATCGTATCGTCGCGCATGCTGAGCTTGGAGAAGCGGATTATGAGCGTATTGCTCAGCTGTATGACCTATTGTATATTGGAAAATATTCGGAGCTCAATCCTAAGTTTACAGCTGAATACATCCGCCACTGCCATCAGAAGGGACTGCTGGAAATGACCGGTCTCCGCGATGAGCAAGGGATTTTGCAAGGCGTAATGGGCTGCTTTATTCATGGCGAGGTTATGTCGGTACCGTTAGTTGGCTACAATACGGCGCTTGCCCAAAGTAACGGTCTCTACCGGATGCTGATGCACTTGGCGATGCAGACTGCAGCGGATCGCGGACAGCTGCTGCATCTCAGCTCTGGCGCGGCTGAGTTTAAGCGCGTTCGCGGAGCAGAAGCGGAAATGGAATACAGCGCCGTTTACATCGTGCATCTATCGGCTGGGAGGAGAGCGGTTTGGCGCGGACTTAGCAAGCTTTTATTGACAGTAGGCGTTCCGCTAATGAGAAGATATAAGCTGTAAGCAGAAAGTTTCCGCTGTTTGAGGAGATCATATAATTAAATTCAAAAAAGTTTCAAACCTGTAAAGTATAATAGAAGAGAACGCATAAATACATATTCTTCTATTGAGAGCGCAGGTGTTTTGAAGATGGACAACGGCAATCAATTGTTTTTGGGAAAGCAGCTGGCTCAGGATTTGTTTAATCATCATGGGGTGCTTGTTGCTCCTGCTCATACCGTATTGGATCAGGAACAGCTCGACTTGATTTTTCGTCATGCGATTGAACTGGAAGAAAGAGATATTAAGCGGGACAAGGGGAAATCGCAGGCACAGGGAAAAATGGACGGCTGTACACTGTATATGGCGGAGCTTTTCGAGCAAATTCGTTATGCGAAGCAAATTCCAGTGCTGCAGATCCGGGAAAAAATCATACCTTCTATTAACGAGCTGTCGGAGACTCCTGATTTTTATGAATTGCTGGGTGCTTTGCAATCCAAAGATGATTATTCTTACCGCCATAATATAGGCGTAGGTGTATTATCTACATTAATTGGTAAATGGATGGATATGGATGAGCGCGATCTCATGCAGCTTACGATGGCAGGTACTCTCCATGATATTGGCAAAACGAAAATACCAAATGAAATTTTGAACAAGCCGGCATCGCTTGATACGAAAGAGTTTGAACTGATGAAAAAGCATACGATTTTTGGCTATGAGCTGCTTAAAGACACCGTTGGCATTAATCATGTCCAAGCTTTGGTAGCGCTTCAGCATCATGAACGACAAGATGGTAGCGGTTACCCGCTTGGCTTGCGCTCTGAGCAAATCGCCCCGCTTAGCAAAATCGTAGCGGTAGCTGATGTTTTTCATGCGATGACCTCAGATCGGCCCTATCGCAAGGCACTACCTTTTTACGAGACGCTTATCCAAATGAACAAAAATATTTTTGGCGAGTTTGATCCGCAAATCAGCAAGCTATTTATGGACAAAATGATGCAGTCGATGCTGGGGCATCAGGTGCTGCTCACCAACAATGAAATCGGCTCGATCGTATTGATCAATCCACAAAATGCTCTAAGACCGTTAGTGAAAATGAATGACAACTTTATTGATTTAAGCCGAGATACGAGTTTGCATATTCTCAAAGTTGCGCCTTGAGGCACGCCACATGCTAATCCTGTGGAAAATGCCGTCGCAGCAAGGTAGGTAAGGGACATCTTATGACAATAATAACGATTTTATCCGTAACTTTCACATTGTTTTTTTTCAGCAAGCAGCTTATAAATGCTTTGCTTCATATGGATTTATTGCGCTTTGAATTTAGAAAGAGGCTCATGTTTGGCGTGGTATATGGTGTTTGCGGCATCTTAATTATGTTTTTTGGAGTGCCTGTATCCGATCACGGCATTATTGATTTTAGATATTTCTTTATTATTATCGCTGCCTATTATGGTGGCCTACATGCGTCTATATTGGCATCTGTGCTTATAGCAGGGGGACGGGCACTGTTGTTTGGCGGCTTGAATGAGGCATCCATTACTGCTGGAGCTTTCATTCTCTTGCTTGGAGTGCTTTCAGGCATCATTTTTGCATACAAGCGCTTTGGTGGGTATTGGGCAAAATGGAGTGTTTCTTTGCTGGTGCTAATGGCGCTGCTTTATGGAAATTCTTGGTTTACATATGGATTAGAATGGTCCAGCTCACTCTATAAATTCCTGTTTCCACCGATGCTTGCCAGCGGCCTTATCGTCGCTTATTGCGTACGTTATTTAACGCAGCGCGATGAGCTGTTCCAGCAGAAGGACCAGGAAGCGACAACGGATTTTCTTACTCAGCTGGCCAATGTCAGAGCATTCGACGCGGCGTTTAACCGCTTGTTTATGCAGGCGGAGAGCGGCAAGGAGCCGCTGGCTCTGCTGTTTCTGGATATTGATTATTTCAAAAAGATTAATGATACCTACGGCCATCCCGCAGGAGATGCCGTTTTGCGCGAGCTTGCTGCTATCGTTAGGCGCACGATTCGGGCAGAAGATGTAGCCTCGCGCTATGGGGGCGAAGAGTTTTCAATTTTGCTGCCTAATTGTTCGCCATCCGGTGCTTATGCTCTTGCGGAAAATTTACGCAGTACGATTCAGAAATGTCAAATTGTCGTTAATGACAAGCAATCGGTAGGCGTGACGGTCTCGATCGGCATTGCCTGCTACCCGGAGGTTGGACAGGAGTTTTTAATTGATTATGCCGATCAGGCCTTGTATCAGGCGAAGCTTTCCGGCAGAAATAAGACAATCTTGTGGCGTTCCTAAAGCAGCCTGGCGCCAGCCCCACGGCTCTAGCCTTTCCGGGCCAAGCTGGCGCGCAGTGCAGCGGCCAAGCGTTCGATTCCCGATTCCATTTGCTCTGGCTCCGGCCGGGCATAGCTTAGACGGATGAAGCCCTCCACCGAGCCATAGACGCTGCCCGGAACAAACACGACCCCTCTCTGAATGCTTTCTTCCAGCAAGCGATGATCACTGATGTTCTCCTTTGATTTACACCATAGGTTAAGCCCTCCAGGCTGCGCTGTAAAAGCAAGCCGCTCTTGAAAATAATGCTCAAGCGCACCAATCATTCGCTGCTGCTTGGCCTTAAGCGCCAATTGCAACGTTTGCAAATGCAGCGGAAATCCTTCTGAAGCAAGCAGACGGCCAGCCAGCCACTGAGGCAAAATACTAAGGCCAAAGTCCATCTGCTGTCTGGCATCGGCGAGGCGGTTCACGACCGTTTGTGGGGCGACCAGCCAGCCGATTCGCAGGCCTGATGCGGCGATTTTGGATAACGAGCCAATATAGAGCACGATATCCTCTTTGTCCAGCGCCTTTAGTGTTGGCAATGCCTGATTGTGAAAGGAAGTCAGGCTGAACGGATCATCCTCTACAATAGGAATACGCAGCTCGGCAGCTATGGCTAATACACGCTGCCTTTTTTCCATGCTCAAAGAAGTGCCTGTCGGATTTTGATAGTTGGGATTGAGAAACAGCATGCGAATGCGATGCTCGCGGTACAATCGCGCAATATCATCAGGATCAATGCCGTCATGATGAACCGGGAGGCGGCAAATACGCAGTCCTGCAGATTGAAACATCGGCAGCGAATAGCAATAGGAGGGATCCTCGATTGCAACGGCATCGCCTGGGGCAAGGAGACATTGCGTAATTAAATAGAGCGACTGCTGCGAGCCGGAGGTAACGAGAATAGAAGCCTCTGGAGCAGCAATGCCCTGCTTTCGCAAAAAAGCGCTCAGCTCCACACGCAGCTGCGGATTGCCTTGTGGATGATCATAGCCGAGCGGCTCCATGAAAGGCTGCTCCTGCATAATAGATTGGAGCAGTGTGCTTGGAAACAGCGGCTCTGCCAGCTCGCCGCTCGCCATGTCAATCATTTGGCCGTGGTGGAGCATCGATGAACGAATGCGTCTCATAAATGGCAAATTAGGCAGGAAGCTGCCTCCTTCTGCATATTGGCGCCAATTCGGCGTTTGTGACGGAGATATCCCCCACTTACTGCGGCTTACGGTTGTGCCGCTCCCCACTTTGCTTTCCACTAAGCCGGCTGAGCGCAGCTCGGCATAAGCCTGTATAATGGTGCTGCGATTAACGCCTAATTGCTCTGCCAGTCTTCGTTCGGAGGGAAGCGGGCTGCCTGGCGGATATTCGCCCGAAGCAATGCTGCGTTCCAGCAGCTCGGCAATTTGCAAGTAAACAGGTGTTTTTAAATTTCGATCCAGCCTCCATGTCATGCCATACACCCCGTTCCTTGTCGATTGGTCTGATTTGGATTTGTTTATTTATTATAGTACCACTTGTTCGAATTGGATGGTTATTTTAGTCGGTAAATGGATGGTTACTTTAACAGCCAATCCCCTTATGATGAAATATAAGAGAAGCGGCTGGCCATGTAGCGGCAGTTGATTTAGGCAGGGGGATGAACCCATGGAACAGCAAAAGGTGAAAGTTGGCGTAGTACAGGCTGCGCCTAGTTTATTGGATAAGCAGTCGGCGTTCACACAAATAGCCGCATATGCCGGCGAGGCAAGTAGGCAGGGAGTCAAGCTGCTGGTGTTTCCCGAAGTATTTGTATCTGGTTATCCGCGCGGCATGACGTTTGGAAATCGCGTAGGAAGCCGGACAGCGGAGGGAAGGGAAGACTTTCGCCGTTATTCGGAAAGCGCAATGACGATTCCAGGCGAGGATACCGAGCTGTTAGGGGAGATTGCCGCCGATAATGGCATATATCTAATCGTTGGTGCGCTAGAGCGTGACCAGGAATTTAGCGGAGCTACATTGTACAATTCAATCGTCTATGTGGGGCCGGACGGCAGGCTGCTTGGCAAACATCGGAAGCTTATTCCTACAGCCGCGGAGCGTCTGCTCTGGGGGCAAGGCGATGGCAGCACGCTAACGGTTATCCAAACCCCTTTTGGACGAATAGGCGGCTTGATTTGCTGGGAAAACTACATGCCGCTGGCTCGGACCGCCATGTATGCGAAAGGGATAGACCTTTTTATAACACCTACTGCGGATGCCCGCGATACGTGGCAATCGACGATTCGCCATATCGCCTGCGAAGGCCGCTGCTATGTGCTGTCGAGCAATCAGTTTGCTACGAAGTCCTTATATCCGAAGGATTTGGCTAGTTTTGCCGAGCTGGAGCAGATGGATGAGGTGCTGAGCAGGGGCGGCAGTGCTATTGTTGGACCGTTAGGAGAATATATCGTTGAGCCTGTTTATGGGCGGGAGGCACTGCTCGTGGCAGAGCTGGATATGATAAAAATCGCCGAAAGCCGTTTTGACTTTGATGTGGTCGGGCATTACAGCCGGCCGGATGTGTTTCAGCTGCATGTTAATGAAGCCAAGCAGTCGAATGTACTTTTTAAGAGCGGAATTTAATGGGATAGTGCGGCGGTATAGAAGTATAGCTTTATAGCAGAAAGGAGCAGGAAAATGGACGTGCCAGTTGGCGTATGGATCGCAGCGATTGTTATCGTTGGCCTATTAGCATGGATCACCTTTTGGATTACGAACAAGGCTTACTCCAGAAAATGGGATGAAAATGACGAAGACAAGCTGAAAAATTAAATGGCTGCTCCGAGCTGTTGGGCAGGTTAGAGTCTTCCGTATTTCCCGTATTTCAAATCTTCCGAACGCCTTGTCAGGTTGAAATTAGCCTGGCAAGGCGTTCTTTTGCTTTTTTTGAAATATAGGAAGGGATAGCATTGCGCGATACCTTCTCTATTTTTCTCGGCTTGAAACGCGCCGCGCTGCCAAAGGACGGCCACAGCCTTTTCACCTTGTAAAAGCTCTTCCCAATAAGCTGATTTTAGGTTAATATGAGAATATATGTTCGGTATTGGGGGTGGATTGGTGAATCAGGAGTCATATATCAAGGAGATTATCCAAGGGGATGACTGGATGATGGACATCTTGCATACGGTAAGGGGCCTAGATTTGCCTGACTGGTGGGTATGTGCTGGGTTTGTGCGTTCTAAATTGTGGGATGTGCTGCATGATGTTAAGGAGCGGACGCCGCTTGCGGATGTGGATGTTATTTATTACGATGCTGCTTATCCGAGTGAGCACATCGAGAAGCAGCTGGAGCAGCAATTGCGGGGCCTGAGACCCGAGATCCCTTGGTCAGTGAAAAATCAGGCGAGAATGCATATCGTCAGCGGCCTGCCGCCATATTCCTGCTCAGTGGATGCGATTTCTAAATTTCCTGAAACGGCGACTTCGCTTGGCGTGGCACTGGATGCGAGCGGGGAGCTCCAGCTAGCGGCTCCATGCGGAGTAGCTGATGTCCTTGAAGCTGTGCTTAGGCCTACAGCTTATTATGAGCCGGGGTCGGTTCATTACCGCGTATTCGAGCAAAGAATGATGAAGAAAAATTGGCAGGCGACATGGCCAAAAGTTCATAAAGCAGAGCAACAGGAGTAACGACAACATCAAATCTTAACAAAAATTAGTGCTGAAATCTTGCGATTTCGGATTGACAGCCTGCCTATTTTCACGTTTAATTAACTAGACCGTTCTCTATAATTAAGGTGGTGAAAAGGTGGCTTCAAAGCCGAATGCCCGCCAGCAGATCATAGATACAGCAATGAAGCTGTTTTGTGTGCAAGGGTATCATGCAACGGGGTTAAATCAAATTATTAAGGAAAGCTCTTGTCCGAAGGGATCCTTGTACTACTATTTCCCTGAAGGCAAGGAGGAACTGGCGGTTGAATGTATTTCAACGATTAAGAATTTTGTGCTGGAAAAATGGCGGATTAATTTTGAGCATACTTCTAATCCTGTAGCAGCCATTCAGGCCCATATTTCCGACATCATTCAAGATGGGAAGCCATCGCAGTTTAGAGGATTTATGCCGTTCAGCTTTTGGATGGCTGCTGAGACATGCCTGATTAGCGAAAGACTGAGATCAGCGTGCCAAGTCGTTTTTAATGAATGGCAGCAGTATATTGCCCAGCAGCTTGTGAACAATGGAGCGAATGACAGCAGCGCTGCTGAAATAAGCAATGTTATTCTTTCCTTAGTGGAAGGTGCATTCATTTTGGCCATCACTCATGGAGATGAGAAGCCGCTCGTCAACATTTCGCGCCTCGTGCCGTCCATTGTTAATGGTGGCCCAGCAAGCTAGAACAACAGGTTACAGCAAACTGAATTTTTAATTCGCAGGAGGATGACACAAGTGCAAGCAGGAACGATGCAAGAGACTTCAACTTCACCCAATAAGACTTATAAAGTAATGCCGATTATGATTTCGCTATTGCTTAGCGGATTCATCGGTTTTTTTAGTGAAACCGCGCTAAATGTAGCATTGACTGATTTAATGAGAGATTTGAGCGTTAACGAGGCGACTGTACAATGGCTTACGACTATATTTTTGCTGACGCTAGGTGTACTGGTGCCCGTATCAGGCATGCTGCTGCAATGGTTTACAACACGGCAATTGTTTGTATGGTCATTGATTTTTTCTATTATTGGAACATTCGTAGCGGCTATTGCACCGAACTTTGAAACGCTGCTTATAGCGCGTGTGCTTCAAGCAACGGGTACAGGGCTGCTGCTGCCGCTATTATTTAATACCATTCTCGTCATTATCCCGATTGAAAAGCGTGGCGCAGCGATGGGAATTATCGGCCTCATTATGATGTTCGCACCAGCAACAGGGCCCACTTTTGCCGGCATTTTGATCGCTAACTTAAGCTGGCACTGGATTTTCTGGGTGTCCTTGCCGTTTTTGATTATTTCATTATTTGTAGGTCTTGTCTATTTGCAAAATGTTTCTACATTGACTAGGCCGCGTATCGACATATTGTCGATTTGCTTGTCTACCCTTGGCTTTGGCGGTGTCGTATACGGCTTTAGCAGCGCGGGAGAAGGCGAGCATGGATGGGGAAGCGCGAAAGTAATTATAGCGATGATCGTAGGTATCGTTGCACTCATTTTATTTGTTATCCGCCAGCTTAAGATGAAAGAGCCAATGATTAATTTGTCGACGTTTAAATATCCGATGTTTACAATTGGCTTAATTATGGTGTTTATTTGCATGATGGTTATTTTGTCCTCCATGCTAATATTGCCTATGTATTTACAGCGCGGCCTAATGATGAGTCCATTGACTGTTGGGCTGCTTCTCCTTCCAGGAGGACTTATTAACGGCTTCTTATCTCCTGTAATGGGAGGATTGTTTGATAAATATGGACCGAAATGGCTCGTTCTCCCAGGCCTGCTGGTCGTATCGGTTGTATTATGGTTTTTCTCTGATATTTCTACCGCGTCGACGACTGTGTTGATCATCGTGCTGCATTCCCTGCTAATGATTGGGATTTCGATGATTATGATGCCTGCGCAAACGAATGGCTTGAATCAGCTTCCTCCTGAGCTGTACCCGCATGGAACAGCGATTATGAACACATTGCAGCAGGTGGCAGGTGCCATTGGTACAGCGCTGGCAGTCAGTATTATGACAGCAGGAATGGAGAAATTCCTTAAGACAGCAGAAGGTAATCCAGAATCGCCAGCCAACTTGATTAGCGGATTGACCGTTGGTGTACAAGATGCTTTTATTTTTGCAATGGTGGTTGCCCTTGTTGGGCTTGCAATTGCTTTCTTCATCAAGCGAGTGAAGGTGACAGCAGCAGGCAAACAGGGAGCTTAATATCGGCTCTAAATAGAAGTGCCAATTATTTTTTAAAAGTTTTTTTGAAAAATGCTTGCGTGATGCGATGTTTTCTGATATATTATATTTATTCGCTGTTAGCGAACATCGCGCGCGTGTGGCGGAATTGGCAGACGCACTAGACTTAGGATCTAGCGTTTCACGACGTGGGGGTTCAAGTCCCTCCACGCGCATTATGAATGGAAGAGTAAGGGCTGTTTCAAGTAGTTTTTAACTACTGGGAAACAGCCCTTTTCTTTTATGTTTTTTTATTGAAGCTGAATTAGTGAGGTTGGGCTGTCCGCTTCTTCTTCTATTAGCAGCAATGACTGTTATCCATTACATAACATGTCCTAATTTTGCTATAATGGGACGATACTTGAGAGCAGAAAGGAAGCGTTGGGCTTGAAACAGGTCACCATATATGATATTGCCAAGGAGGCCAATGTATCGGTTGCCACCGTATCGAGGGTGCTGAACGATACCGCCCCGGTAAAGGGATCTACGCGAGCCAAGATTGAAGAGCTTATTCAAAAATACAACTTTCAGCCTAACGCAATGGCCAGAAGCTTACTAAAAAAAGAAACCGGCATTATTGGTGTCATTGTACCTGATCTGACCAATCCCTTTTTCCCGGAAGTATTCGCTGGAGCGGAGGAAGAGGCGCAGCACTCGGGACATACCTTTCTGCTTAGCAATTCTATCGGAGATTACGCTAAGGAATCGGAATATCTTAGCATTATGCGGGAGAAACGCGTGGATGGTGTTATTTTTTTAGGGGGCAGAATTAATTTAAAGAACTGCGATGAGCATTTGGTGCAGGAGCTCGTGCAGCATGCAAGCGTCATTCCGACTGTGCTCGTTAACGGTGGGCTGCGCAACACGAATTTGATTAGAGTTGCTACCGACGAATCGGTAGGGACTGCTCTCGCAGTCAGGCACCTGATTGAGCTGGGCCATACTGAAATCGGCTTTATTGGCGGAGAAAGCCATATGACCACAACCTCAATTAAGCTGCGGGCCTTCCGAAAGACAATGAAGGACGAGGGACTGGCAATTCGGGACAATTGGCTGCTGCCAGACAGCTTTTCCATCGATTCGGGCAAGCGCCAAATGCTGAAGCTGCTCGAAATGGAAGAGAGGCCAACCGCTGTTTTTTGCGTCAACGATTATACCGCCATCGGGGCAATCAAGGCGGCGACGGAGGCTGGGCTGACGATTCCAACGGACATGTCCGTTGTCGGATTTGATGATATTCCTCTGGCGCATCATTTTATCCCTGAGTTGACTACCGTTTCCCAGCAGGCGCATGAGCTTGGGCGAATGGCGGTACAAGTACTTAAAGCGATTATGAAGAAAGAAAAGGTCAAGCAGCTGACTTCTTTGGCGCCACAGCTTATTGTTCGGCAAAGTACGGGAGCCCGGAGTCTCTAAAAGAGCGGCAAGCCAGATATTTCGGGCTTGCCGCTCTTTTTTTTAGTCTAATGGAATGTACGAGGCCGCGCTTACTTTTATCATGCCAGATATGGATAATATAAACTTTAATGTTGACCATAGTAAGCAAGCGAGCTATACTGAAATGGGTTTCATGAAAGCCTTTACATTTAATTAATCATCTATCAAGGGGAGCGTGCTGAACAGTGAAACAGATGAAAAGGATGAAGTCGATGTTGCTTATTTTATTACCGGCTGTATTGATGATTCTCTCTGCTTGCAGTGGCAACAATACAGGAAATACGGTGACCACTGAGTCGCATGCCTCAACTGCAACACCGACGGAGGAAACGTCTGCGCCCACAGAGGAGCCTGAGCCTCCAGCCGCCAATTTGGGTGGTAGGGAAATTCGCATTTCGCATTGGTGGGATGCTGCCCCGGACGGAGATTCCGAAGCGGATGAGTTGGCACGTGAAAGAATCAAAAAAGTGGAAGAAAAATATAACGTCAAAATCAAATACTTAAATACGGAATATTGGTCGACTACAGAGAAGCTATCCTCCTCTGTTATGTCGAACGATCCTTTCGCTGAAATTGTCCGACTGCCTGACGGCTTCATATGGGGCCTTATGCAAGGGGGGTTTTTGACTCCCTTGGAAGATTACCTGAAAGATACACGGATTGCGCCGGACGTCGTTGAATCGATGCGCTTTGGCGGCGACCATGTATTCGGATTAGAAAGCTGGTATAACCCGAATGACACGGGGATGTATTACAACAAAAGAATTTTCAAGGAGGCGGGCTTAAAGGATCCGCAGCAGCTAATGGATGAGGACAACTGGAATTGGACGACGATGCTGGATGCCGCGAAGAAGCTGACCGTAGACAATAATGGAGATGGAAAAGCTGACCAATACGGCCTTGCCGGTGCCCATTATGTTTTCTCGGAGCTGCTGATCGCCAGCAACGGCGGCATTATATACGACGAGGCGAACAAAAAAGTAGCTTTTGATTCACCCGAATCTATGGAAGCGCTTAACTTCCTTTATGGCCTGTATAACGAGCATAAAGTTGTGAAGAAAAATGAAGGTAACGACTGGGAGGACCCGGCAAAATATTTTGCCGAAGGCACGATTGCCATGTATCCGGGCGGCTTGTGGGAAATTGAAGGGCGCCTCCAGGACAAGATGAAGGATGAGTGGGGATACGTTTATCTTCCTAAGGGGCCACAGGCAGACACCTATCTTGATCCACTTGGTCAAACGGCAGCTTACGTTATCCCTAAAGGAGTTAAGGATGCAGATGTTATCGTGAAAATCTGGGAAGAGCTTCAGGATTTCGATAACTGGCAGGAAAATCGCAGGCTGTGGCAGGAAAATGTGCTGCCGGATGAAAGCTCTATCGCTAATGCCATGAATGACGCTGGAAAAGTACAGCGTGTGTTCGGCGGACGCTTTGGGGGTCTCGGCATTAAGGACCAGCTCGACTCCGTGACGGGCAAGTTCGTCAAGGGCGAAATTACGCCAGCAACGGGCGTCGCCCAGGTAATCGGGCCTGCGCAAGCAGCTGCTGAAAAAGTGCTGCGAGGCGAGCAAGACAAGAAAGACGACAAAAAGTAATTCCCAAAGGCTTTGCCCATAAAAAAGCGGCCTGCCCGGCTTTCCGATAAAGGAAACCGGGCGATTGCTGTAAAAAATTTCGCCAGTTTACAAAAGGGGGGAATGAGGTGGAAATCGTATTTTCCAGAAAAACGGCCGCTACCATCATGGTTATCGCTATGCTGATTTCGATATTGGCTTTCCCTATAGCTCAGTCCGGCGCAGCCAGCATTCAAGCCGATTCGGCTAAGGAAGCCGAGTCAAGCAGCGACCAGAGCCTATTAACAAACGAAGCAGAAAACAGCTATGCCCATTACTTGCAGCGCTATAAGGAAGAAGAACGGCCACGGGAGGAAATGGTCATACAAGGGGCGGACTACACAAGCGCAAGCGAAATGGAACCCGAAATCGTTCATGAGCTTGGGGGCGTATCAGGCGACTTCGTCAAGACGGGTGAAAGCGGCTCTATAGAGTGGGAGCTTGAGGTGCCGAAATCCGGCTTGTATCATATCGCCATTCGCTATTTTCCGATCGAAGGAAAAAGCTCGGCAATCGAAAGGGAGCTGCTGATCGACGGAGAGCTGCCGTTTGCCAGCGCCAGAAATTTGACCTTTCACCGCATATGGAAAAATGAGAGTGATCAGATTTTGCAGGATAACCGGGAAAATGAGCTGCGGCCGCGCCAGATAGAATCGCCGATGTGGCAGGAGTCGCTGCTTCGAGATACAGAAGGCTACTACGAGGAGCCGTACGTCTTTTATTTTTCGGCTGGCAAGCACTCATTGACGCTGTTATCTTCCAGAGAGCCGATGGCAATCGATTATTTAAAAGTGTATCAATATGATGAGCCTTCGCCTTACGAAGAGGTAGAGCGGGGCTACAAGTCCAAGGGCTATACGGAGACTAGCGGACATTTGATTAAAATGCAAGGCGAAAATGCCGCCTACAAATCGTCTCCGACCTTATATCCGATTTCCGACCGTTCCAGCCCGTCTACCGAGCCTTATGACGTATCGAAGATTAAGATGAATACGATTGGCGGCAACAACTGGCGGGTGCCGGGCCAATGGATCGCATGGGACATCGAAGCGCCAGAGGACGGACTATACCGGATTGCGATCAAGAACAGGCAAGAATTGCTGCGGGGCATTTATTCTACACGCTCGCTATGGATTGACGGGGTCATTCCGTTTCAAGAAATGACGCAAATTCCGTTTTATTATGACTCGGACTGGCAAATGAATGTGCTAGGCAGCGAGGAAAAGCCTTATTTATTTTATATGACTAAAGGGAAGCATGAGCTGAAGCTGGAGGTGAGCTTAGGCGCCATGGCTCCTTTGATTCGCCAAGTAGAAGCAAGCTTGCTTGACATCAATGCCATGTATCGCAAAATTTTGATGATTACCGGCAATGTACCGGATCCTTATAGGGATTATCAATTAGATAAACAAATTCCCGACATGGTCGGCGTGTTTCAGGAGCAAAGCGATATTCTGTATGCCGTATCGAAGGAGCTAGTTCGCCTGACAGGCGAGAAAAGCGACAAGACGGCTACATTGGATAAAACCGCCTATCAATTAGCAGATTTGGCTCAAAAACCGGAAACGGTCCAGAAGCGGCTATCTCAATTCAAAATTAATGTTGGCAGCGTCGGAGCCTGGATTCTGCAAGTGAGAGAGCAGCCGCTCGAAATCGATTACCTCGCTTTGGCTTCAGCTGATGTAGAGCTGCCCGAAGCAGATGCATCAGCTTCAAAAAAAATCGTTCATGAGGTATCTTCCTTCTTTCATTCCTTCTTTGAAGATTACGATACGATCGGAAACATGGCGCAGGATGAGCAATCGATAACGGTATGGATTGGAACCGGCCGCGATCAGGCTCAAGTGCTGAAGGCGATGATTGATGATTCATTTACGCCGCTTACTGGTGTTGGAGTCAACCTTAAGCTGGTCAATCAGGATGTGCTGCTGCGTGCGTCTTTGGCAGGTGAGGGACCTGATGTAGCCATGCAGGTCGGCAACGATGTGCCGGTAAATTTCGGCATGCGGAGTGCAGCGGAGGACTTGTCGCAATTCCCGGGCTATAGGGCGGTCGTGCAGCAATTCAGGGACAGCGCGCTTGTTCCTTACCGATTTGAGGAGCAGGTGTTTGCTCTGCCTGAGCAGCAAATTTTCAATATGCTTTTTTACCGGAAGGATATATTAGAGGAGCTGAAACTTGAGCCGCCGCAAACGTGGGATGATGTGTACGCGATGATTCCGGTTCTGCAAAAGCATCATATGGATTTCGCGCTGCCGATTGCCCAGACGACGGGTGTTCCTGTAATGGAGGCGAATCGTGCGTTTGCCATGCTTTTATACCAGCTGGACGGCTCCTTCTATTTGAACAACGGAGCCAAAAGCGGACTGGATACAGAGGTCGGACTAGATGCATTCAAAAAATGGACCGACTTCTATACGAGCTATAAGCTGCCGCTCATCTTTGATTTTCCGATGCGCTTTCGAACGGGCGAAATGCCGGTCGGCATACAGGATTACACCTTTTACAACTATTTGAGCGTATCCGCCCCAGAAATTAAGGGCTTGTGGGAGTTCGTTCCTGTTCCAGGCACCGTGCAGCAGGATGGTTCCATTCGCCGGGATGTGGCTAGCGGCGGGACAGCCGCCATCATGCTAAAGCAGGCTAAAAACAAGGAAGCAGCTTGGGAGTTTATGAAATGGTGGGTGGGTAAGGATGCCCAGGTTCGCTTCGGCAGAGAGATGGAGGGACTGATGGGCGCTGCAGCACGTTATCCGACTGCCAATATTGAAGCGCTTAAGGAGCTGCCATGGCCGGCGCGCAATTATCGCAGCCTGGAAGAACAATGGCAATGGGTACAGGGCGTGCCGGAGGTGCCGGGAGGCTATTTCACAGGAAGGCATTTGGACAATGCTTTGCGTGAAGTGATTAACAACGGCACGAATACAGCCGACTCCTTATACGATTATGTCCAAGAGATCGACTATGAAATTACCCAAAAAAGAAGCGAGTTTCATTTGGAATGAGGGGACTTAAGGAGGGACTCTTTTGCAGAAAACGAAAATCGCGGCTGAGATTATACTCCAGCCGAAGGGCGGCCTTGCTGGACCGCAGCGGAAATGGGAGCTGTTCGTTAAGGATATGAAGCGAGACAAGCATTTGTTTGTCCTGCTGATTCCTTATATGGTGCTGTTTCTGTTATTTACGGTGCTGCCGGTCATCATTTCCATCTTTTTCAGCTTTACGTATTTTAATATGCTTGAATTTCCGCGCTGGGTCGGATGGGAGAATTATTCCAAGCTGCTTTGGAATGACGATGTATTTCTTATTGGACTTAAAAATACGCTTATATTTGCCGTCATAACCGGTCCGGTCAGCTATATCGCTTGTTTCGTATTCGCGTGGCTTATTAATGAGCTTAATCCGAAAATCAGGGCATTTATGACGCTCGTGTTTTTTGCTCCTTCAATTTCGGGCAACGTCTTTTTTATTTGGCAAATTATTTTTTCAAGCGATTCGTATGGCATTATGAACGGCTTTCTGATGAAGATCGGGTTTATTTACGAGCCGATTCAATGGCTGCAGAATCCTGACTATATGCTCACGATTATTATTATCGTCCAGTTATGGCTCAGCCTCGGGACCAGCTTTCTGGCGTTTATTGCCGGCTTGCAGACGGTTGACCGCACATTGTACGAGGCAGGGGCGGTGGATGGCGTGAAAAATCGCTGGCAGGAGCTTTGGTTTATTACCCTTCCATCCATGAGGCCGCAGCTGATGTTTGGCGCCGTCATCCAGATTACGTCTTCCCTTGCAGTAGCAGACGTAGCGATGGCTTTGGCTGGCTTTCCGAGCGTGCAGTATGGCGCACATACCGTCGTTACCCATTTGGTGGATTACGGCACGATTCGTTTCGAAATGGGCTATGCGTCTGCTATCGCGACTGTACTATTTATGCTGATGCTGGGCACCAATCTAGCCGTTCAAAAGTTGCTGAAGAGGGTGGGGGAATAGGCGAGATGAAGCTGGCCATGCGTCTGAAAAAAAGAGTGAACCGGTCCTGGCAGGTGGATATGATGCTGCTTCTTGTACTGGGCTTGTTTGGCTCCTTTATGGCAGTTCCGTTGATCTATGTCATTAATAATGCCTTTAAGCCGCTTGATGAATTGTTTATATTCCCGCCTACGCTGTTTGTCAGAAATGCAACGCTTGAAAATTTCGCGGATTTGTTTCAAGTCATGAAAAATTCGTGGGTTCCATTTTCCAGATATATTTTCAATACCTTTTTTATTACGGCGGCAGGAACGGCAGGACATATTTTGCTAGCATCGGCGGCGGCTTACCCGCTGGCCAAGCATAAGTTTCGCGGACACAAAGTGCTGTTTACGGTTATTGTCCTTTCGCTGATGTTTTCCCCGCATGTGACGGCGATTCCAAATTATATGATCATGTCCGTGCTGGGGTGGATGGATTCGTACCAAGCTGTAATCGTTCCGGCGTTTGCCTATCCGCTTGGCCTATATTTAATGAAACAATTCATGGAGCAAATACCGGATGCTTTGCTGGAAGCCGCCAAGATCGACGGCGCCAGCGAATACCGGATATTTTGGCAAGTCGTTATGCCGCTCGTCAAGCCTGCCTGGCTGACGCTGTTAATCCTGATGATGCAAATGCTTTGGGGAACGGATGGAGGCAGCTTCATTTATAGCGAACAGCTCAAGACGATGCATTACGCGATGGGGCAAATCATTCAAGGCGGTATTGCCCGCGCAGGGGTTGGCGCCGCAGTTGCCGTGATTATGATGACCGTGCCAATCGTGACGTTTGTTTTTTCACAGAGCAATGTCATTCAGACGATGGCTTCGTCTGGGATGAAGGACTAAAGCGATGGGGGCGTATGGATTGAAAATAAAGCGAGCGATTTTGTTATTGGCTGCTGTGCTGCTCTTCGCCGGCTTAAGTCCGAAGCTGGCCCACGCGTCGCCGTATGAGGGATATACCTATTCCTATTGGGGGGAGACCGTTCATTCGCCAATCGCGTATCTTCCTTCCAAGACGATAACGGGTCAACAATTAGGGATAGGGCCATGGAGTTCTCCAGCTGATATGTTTGCTGCACTTGACGGTCATTTGTACGTTCTGGATTCAGGAAACGGGCGAATTGTCGTGCTTGACAGCGAGTGGAAGGTTGTCCGTCAAATTAAGGGGTTTCAGAATAATGGAAAGCAGGATGGTTTCAATAATCCAGAAGGCCTTTTCGTGACGGAAAGTGGTCATATTTTTGTGGCGGATACCGAAAATAGGCGCGTGGTTGAGCTCGACAGCAGCGGAGCGTTCGTCAGAGAAATTTCCGCTCCGAAGTCGGAGGTCATCAGCAGCAATTTCGAATATTTCCCCCGAAAGGTCATCGTTGATAAAGCCGGCCGCATTTACGTTGTCGCCAGAGGCGTCTTCGAGGGGATTATAGAATTTGGCAGCGAGGGTGGCTTTACTGGATTTATGGGGACGAACCGAGTGCAGTTTGATCCTGTGGATTTGTTCTGGAAGACGGTATCGACAAAAGAGCAGCTGGAAAAGCTGATCCGGTTTGTTCCCATTGAATTTAACAATGTAGATGTGGATCGGGATGGATTCATCTTTACGACTACAGCCGACAAGCAGAGTTTTGCCCCTGTCAAAAGGCTGAACCCATCGGGCATTGACGTCATTCGCATAAACGGGAATATAGGTCCAGTAGGCGATTTGAGCAGAAATCGCTCCGCCTTCATTGACATCGATGTTAGCGGCAATGGCGTTTACCGCACGCTAGATTCGACCCGGGGACGGATTTTTACTTATAACGAAGACGGCAATTTATTGTACGTATTTGGCCAACTGGGCAATCAGCAGGGCACGTTTAAAAATCCGGTTGCGATTGAAAGCTCCGGCAATCGAGTGTTTGTTCTGGACCGCGATCAGGGGAGAATTACCGAGTTTGCAGCGACCAAATTCGGAAGCCTCGTTAACGAGGCCAATGGATTATACAGCATAGGCAAGCACGATGATGCAGCAAAGCTGTGGAAGGAAGTGCTCCGGCTCGATGCAAATTACGAAATGGCCTATATCGGCATTGGCAAGTCGATGCTGCGCCAAGGCGAATATAAGCAAGCGATGACTTTTCTCAAACTGGGCAACGACAGGGAATATTATTCCAAAGCATTAACGAAATATCGCAGGGAATATATGCGTGAGCACTTTGGGATTTATATGACGGTACTGATCCCGCTGATTTTGGTCGTTATCGCCGTTCGCCGAAGCATGAGGCTCAGAAAGGGGGAACTGAAACAGGATGCGGTTTCTCAAGGAGGCTAGGTACTCGCTGCACGTTGCATTCCATCCCTTTGACGGGTTTTGGGACCTGAAATACGAGAACAAAGGAAAGCTCCGGATCGCGCTTGTCATTTTGCTCGCCGTTACGGTTACGATGATTCTGAACCGCCAGTATGCTGGCTATGTTGTCAACTATAATCACCCGCTGGAACTAAACAGCTTTGATGAATTAAAGTACATTGTGCTTCCATTTCTCCTGTGGTGTGTGGCGAACTGGTCGCTCACTACGCTGATGGATGGAGAAGGGAAATTTGAAGAGATTGTCATCGCTACGGGCTATGCGATGCTTCCTTTGATTTTGATCTATTTGCCCAATATGCTGCTCAGCAATGTGATTACACTGCGCGAGGCCTCCTTCTATTATTTGCTGGAATCTGCGGCAGCGTTATGGTTTGTGTGGCTGCTGTTTATTGGAACGATGACGGTTCATCAATATACGGTTACGAAGACGATTATGACGATGCTGTTAACAGTTGTAGTGATGGGCGTCATTATTTTTCTAGGGCTGCTCTTCTTCAGCCTGATCCAGCAAATCGTCAGTTTTGTGTACACGATTTACCAGGAACTTTCATTGCGAGCATAAGAAAGGGGGCCAAGCGGTGAAGCGGAAGCTTGTGATCATCATGACGGCAGCCATTACCGGCTGCTTGCTTATAGCTCAAGGCACCAATTTCGCGGAATATGCGTCCGAGGTCGTAGCTGAGCCTGTGCCAAGCAGCGGACTAAATAGCGGGCTTGCAGCCTCAAGCAGCTATTCCGGCAAGGTACCTGCATGGCCTGAAGGGATGGAAACGGCGGCTGAAAATGAATTTTTAGCCTTGTATGTCAACCCTGAAACGACGGAAATTGCGGTTAGGGACAAGCGAAGCCAAGCGATTTGGTATTCCAATCCGCAAAATCGCGAAGCTGATCCGGTCGCAACCGGCTATAACAAGACGAAGCTGAACGTGCAGGTCGAGATCAGTTATTTTGACAGCGCAGGAAATGCATTGAAATATGATAATTACACCCATAGCGTTCAGAACGGCCAATATGCCATAGAGAAGGCAAATGACGGACTGGACATCGTCTATACGCTAGGGGAGGTTAAAAGCGACATCGATGCCATTCCTAAATATATTAGCGCGGACCGATTTCAAACCGTCATACTGGATAAAATCGAACAGTCGGCGGACAAAAGAGAAGTTGAGAAACGCTTTAAATATGATGAGGAAAACCAGCGTTATGAAAGAAGGGACTCCTCCTTTAAAGGAATCGGATTATCCAAGGTTACCGAAATCTTCAATCAGATCGGCTATGACGAGGAGCAGAAGGCAATCGATAAGGCGGCTTATGGCGAAGCGTCCACTGGCAGCGCCAACGTTCGGATTCCTTTGCATTATCGGCTGGATGGCGAGCATCTGTTGGTGACAGTTGCGGCGGGCGAGATCGAATATCCGGCTAATATGAAAATTCAGACGTTGTCCCTACTTCCGTTTTTTGGCGCAAGCGGGCGCGAGGATGAAGGCTATACGTTCGTTCCAGATGGGTCGGGTTCGCTTATCCGTTTCAACAATGGCAAAACCTACGATGCGCCGTTTCGGACGGCCCTTTACGGTTCCGATGCGTCTATTAGCCAGCTCATCAAAATTCAGAAAGAGGAAGCTGCACGCTTGCCTGTATTCGGCATGAAATATGAGGACCGGGCATTTGTCGCGATAATTGAGAAGGGTGACGCGGTCGCCGCGGTCGAAGCGGACGTAAGCGGCAGGCTGAATGATTACAACACCGTGCTCCCCAGTTTTACGCTGACTAATTTGGAGGAGGTTACCTTGACGAACGGGTGGCGCTCCAGTACGGTCAAAAAGTTTCAAGCGGAGCCCTTTGATGGGGAAATGACGGTTCGTTACGGCTTTCTCGGCACGGGGGAGGCCAGCTATTCGGGCATGGCGGCGCATTACCGTCAATATTTGATCAAGCAAACGGGCCTAACGAGGCTGCCGGATGAAGGGGATATTCCGTTCTATGTCGAGCTGATTGGCGGCATTCCGAAGAAGAAATTTTTCTTGGGCATTCCTTATAACGCCTATGAGCCGCTTACGACCTTCAATCAGGCGGAATCTATTTTGGGCCAAATGCTGGATAGGGGGATCGGCGGCATTAAGCTGCGTTATATGGGGTGGTTTAACGAGGGGTTAAACCATAACCTTCCCAATGCGATTGCCGTTGACAAGAAGCTCGGCGGAAGCAAAGGCTTAAACGAGCTAAAGGCATATGCCGATGCGAACGGTATAGGGTTGTTTCCTGATGCGGCCTTTCTTGAGGCAGCTCCGCAAGCGGATGGATTCAATAAGTCGAGCGAAGCTTCCCGATTTATTACGGGCCGGCTGGCGGAAATTTATTCTTACAGCGCGTCCACCTTCAGTCAAGAGGATGAACGCGAGCCTGGTTATGTAGTGAGTCCGAAATCGCTGCCGAAAATAACAGCTGGATTTATGGATGATTTTGGGAAGCTCCAGCTCTCGGGATTGTCTCTGCGCGATCTTGGCAGCGAGCTGAATTCGGATTTCAATCGTTCCGAGGTCATCAATCGCGAGGAAGCGAAAGAGATTGTAAAGCAACAGCTGAAGCAAATGAGCGGCTCCGTCAAGGAACTGCTGGTGGAGGGTGGAAACGCCTATTCGCTTCCTTACGCGCGGCATATTGTGGATGCGCCGATATCGAGCAGCGGCTTTAATATGACCGATGAAAGCGTGCCGTTTTTTCAAATGGTTTATCACGGCTACGTTCATACCGCTGGAAGCGCTTGGAACATGTCCGATGATCAAGACTCCTCCTACAACTTTCTGAAAGCGCTGGAAACGGGCTCTTCTTTGCATTACACATGGTTTTTTGCTGATTCATCCGCGATCAAAATGACGGAGTTCGACCATTTGTATTCCGCCGATTATCGGGGCTGGATTGACGAAGCGGCCCAGAGGTATGGCGAACTGAATAACGTTCTGCACGATGTGCAAGCCCAAGCGATTATTGATCATCGGGCACTGGCAGATGGGGTGTATCAGACCACTTTCGAAAAAGGGAAAACCATTATCGTCAATTATAACGATGCTCTGGCTGAAGTGGGCGAAATTACAGTTAGGGCAAAGGATTATTGGGTGGGAGGTGAAGCTCCGCGATGAGGTTCAGGAAGCTTTCGCTTGAGCAAAAAAACAGATATTACGGACTGTATTTCATACTTCCCTGGTTTGCAGGCTTTTTATTCCTGTTTATCGTGCCGCTGCTGTCATCGCTTCGCTACAGCTTTAGCAATCTGCAAGTCACGAATGACGGCTTTAGCCTGGACTTTATCGGACTGTCCAATTATCGGGAAGCCTTGTTGTCACATGAATCGTACGTCAGAATATTGACGGAATCAGTTGTGGATATTGCGGTCAACACACCGCTTATTATCATATTCAGCTTATTTTTTGCGGTGCTGCTCAACCAGAGATTTAGAGGACGGGTGCTGGCCCGGGCCATTTTCTTCCTGCCCGTTATTTTGGCATCGGGCATTATCGCCAGCATCGAGAACGGAGATTTGATGCAATCTGTCGTGCGAAGCGCAAATGATACAGCCGGCGGCGGCCTGTCCATCATGAAAAATCTAGAACTTGCCGTCCTGCTCATCGAATCAGGTGTGAGTATGACCTTAGTGGAGTATTTGACCGGTGCCGTCAGCCGAATTTATGAGATTATTAGCCAATCGGGTGTCCAAATCCTTATTTTTCTGGCGGGCCTGCAGTCGATTTCTCCTTCTTTGTATGAGGCAGCTAAGATCGAAGGCTCGACTGGCTACGAAGCATTCTGGAAAATTACATTTCCGATGATCAGCCCGTTAATTTTGACGAATCTGGTTTATACCATAATCGATAGCTTCATCAGTGATGAAACAAGCCGGCTTGTGGTGGATACGGCATTCAAAAGCTATAATTTTGGCCTTAGCGCAGCAATGGCGTGGATGTATTTTGTTGTTATTGCGCTTGTGCTGTGGATTACGACGTCAATTGTTTCACGAAAGGTTTTTTATCAAGATTAGCGGCCTGAAGGAGGAAGGACATGAAGAGGGAAATCGCTGAGGTGGGGCAGCCAACGAAAGATGAGTTACAGCATCGCATGGCGTCTGCTGCCTATTGGCTGGAATTTGCAAAAAAATGGCTGTGGATAACCATCCGATTCGTACTCATTTTCGGCATAGCGTTTGTCATCGTCTACCCGATTTTATTGAAGCTGTCGATTGCCTTCAAAAGCATGGATGATTTGTATGACTCTACAGTCATTTGGGTGCCGCATGCGCTGACGCTCGACAATTTCAAGCTCGTATTCCAAGCCATGAACTATCCGCAAGTGCTGCTCAATACGCTGCTGCTGTCTTCTGGGGTCATGCTGCTGCAAACGGCAACCTGCGTGCTTGCCGGCTATGGCTTTGCTCGAGTGAAGTTCAGAGGAAGCGGCTTTTTGTTCGCAGGCGTTATTTTTACGATTTTGGTGCCGGCCCAAACGATGATGGTTCCGCTTTATTTGCAATTTAAAAATTTCGATCTATTCGGGCTGGTTAAGCTGATTCAGGGCGAGCCCGCCAATCTGATAAACACCTACTGGCCATTTATTATTTCGGCAGCGCTGGGCATGGGTGTGAAGACGGGTTTATATGTATATATTTTTCGCCAGTTTTTCAAAGGAATTCCGCGAGAGATTGAAGAAGCTGCCTATGTGGATGGAGCCGGCTACTTTACAACCTTTAGAAGGGTCATTCTGCCTAATGCGGTCCCTTCCATGGTGACCGTCATGCTGTTCTCCTTCGTCTGGCAGTGGAACGATTCTTTTTTTACGAACATGTATTTGAATGAGCCAAAGGTCATGTCGTCGATGATGGCTTCTTCCGGCTATGCGATTGCTACGTTCCTTAGCGGAGGTGGACAGGCGGAAACCGCTTCCTATGTTCAGGACCCATTCTTTATGTCCATGATGATGAACACGAGTGTCCTGATGGCTATACTACCGCTCATTATTTTGTATTTGTTTGTGCAAAGGCATTTTGTAGAGAGTGTCGAACGATCAGGCTTGGTCGGATAGGAGAGGCGGATGAAAAAGAAATTGACAGTTGCTATCGTTGTGGTGTTCACATCAGCTCTAGGCTTGTATTTCGCTTTTACATCGAATCGTTCCGATAGCGCAAGCAGCCCGAAAAAGGAGGAAGCGCAGGTCCAGCAGCTGACGCCGCCGGATGCTTATGTATCGCTCGATGGAGCGGTCCGCTATCAAACGATTGATAATTTCGGCGCGTCCGACGCATGGTCGATGGACCCTCTGGGCAAGTATTGGACGGAAGAAAATAAAAATCGCGTGGCGGATTTGCTTTTTTCACGAGAGAAAGGAATTGGCCTGTCGGCCTGGCGCTTTAATATCGGTGCAGGCTCGATTGAAACAGACCAGTCGCGTATTCCAGATCCCTGGAGGAGGGCGGAATCGTTCAAGCTTTCAGAGGAAGGGAATTATGATTGGAGCAGGCAGGCGGGTCAGCAATGGTTTCTTCAAGCGGCAAAGGATCGAGGCGTGGATAGCTTCATTGCATTCGTGAACAGCCCGCCAGTCTGGATGACCAAAAATGGTTTTGCCCAACCGGATGAGGAAGTTGGCTCCACCAATCTGAAAGAGGGATATGAGGATGAATTTGCAGCATTTTTAATCGATGTTTTGGAGCATTTTAGCGAGGCAGGCTTGGATTTCGAATATATAAGCCCAATTAATGAGCCGACCTGGGATTGGAATCTGGCCCAGCAAGAAAGCAACCGTTATAACAACGACGATCTTAAGCGTGTCATTCTTGAATTGCATCGGCAGTTGAAAGAGAGCGGCCTTGAGGCGCAAATCAGCGCCCCAGACGGCGTGGAAATTACAGCGCTGCTGGATGATGAATATTACGGGCAGTTTGCAGGGGGCGGGACCTATTCGGGCGGGGCCAACAGTCTAGGAACAGGAAAATACCGGGAATATATTAAGGAGCTGCTCGGCGATCCTAGGCTCAAGGAGGCAATCGGCAATAAAATCGCTTCGCATTCCTATTGGTCCGATTACAGCAAGCCGGGCGACGACCGGCTGGGCAAGCTTAGACAATTGCTGGATGCCAATCTGAAAAAATACGACGAAGAGACTAAATACTGGGTAACCGAATATTGTATTCTTGGCGATTACGGTCCGGGGCGTGACCTTGGGATGGAGCCTGCCTTGCATGTGGCCCGCACGATTCATTTTGATTTGACGGAGGCAAATGCAGCGGCATGGCAGTGGTGGACAGCGGTGTCCAAGGTCGATTACAAGGATGGGCTGATCTATACTGATTTTAGCGAGGCGGGTGATGAGCAAAATATTTTGACCTCCAAAATCATGTGGGCGCTCGGCAATTACAGCAAATTTATACGTCCGGGTGCGCAGCGCATCTCGCTTGCAGGCTTGGATGAAGATGCGCGCAGCGGTTTGCTGGGCTCGGCTTATGTACATGAAGGAGAACAGACGGTTACGGCTGTATTCGTCAATGACAGCGAGGACGATAAGCGCGTTCGGGTTTCATTGGATGGCGTGGATCAGCACCATTCCATTGCATTTATGGAACCTTATGTTACGTCGGCGGGCCAAGATCTTGTCCGTGGGGAAAGCGTACCCGTGCTGGATGATTATTCGTTTGAAGCGGTTATTCCAGCGAGGTCTGTCGTCACCTTGACGGGAGGCGGGGCTGGCGGTACGGTCGAATGATAAGTCAAAACGATAGTTGAAAATAATAAACAGGAAGCAGTAGGCGTTGATGGTCATCCATCAACGCCTTTTTTGGCAATAGGCTTCGCGGAAAGAACGCTGTAGCTGAAAATGAATCGAAAAAGAGTGAGGTAGGCTGCCTCTCCTATTCGATTGTGGACGCACGTCCCTAAAATAGTTCGGTCAGGAGATGTATAAATTCAGCCTCCAGCTTTCATATTAACAACTATAAAATTGAGGAATGACAAAGAGGAGAATTGATGATGCAGCAGCAAACTACATCTAATAACAATGCACTGAAGGCAACGAACAAAAATCACGGGGGACATGAGCTTTTTGATTTGCAGGAGCTATTGAATTGCAGCATTAGCGCAATGGATCAATTTATGATTTTCAGACAATATGCACAGGATCAGGAGCTGCTTAGTCTTATCGACAAGCAATATCAATTTATGCAATCGCAATACAATTTGACGGCTGAATGCTTTAAGACCGGGCAGGAGCCAAGTCAAAAAACATCAACGTATTTGATTAAAGAGGTAACGCCGACCGTATTCGGCATGAAGCAAAGCTCGCCGAAAAAACCGATTCAATCACTAGCCGATGTCAACGATGCCGGAGTATGTGGTTTTATGCAAGGCATCGTTAAAAAGCATGCTTCGCTGTTAACGACGGCGGCTCTTGAAGCAACGAACCCGGTTGTCCGTCGTGTACTCGCTTCCCAAGTGCAAAACTTTATTGAAATGTCCTATGAGCTCTTTCTGTATCAAAATAAAAATGCCTATTATCAGGTACCGCAATTAAACGATGCTGATATGCAGCAAATTTTGAATACATTTTTGCCAATCGCTGAAACACCGCAAATGCCAGAGTCAAATAAAGGAACAGCCCTTCATTGACAGCAGCTTTTAGTTCAAAATAAAAGTTTAATGTTGAATAAAATACCCATATGCAGCTTAAAAGACGTCCGGTTCCCATTTCGGGCGTCTTTCTACTAAGAGGAATTGGAGGGGTAACTGAATATCCCGATTTATGCCTCAAGATTAACTGTAGGTCTGATTGAATTAAAGCTGAAGGAGCATGGTCTTCTTCGTACAACGCAGTTAAATTTAATTGATGCAAATTCTCGTATCGCCTTTGGTTCAATTCAGGTGTCATTTTTCAGTACTAACCATAGTATTCCGGATTGCTTGGGAATCGCCATGCATACACCAGAAGGAACGGTTGTACATACAGGCGATTTCAAATTTGATATGTCACCTGTCAAGCATCAATACCCTGATCTTCATCGAATGGCGGACATTGGTAAAAACGGCGTGCTGCTGTTGTTGTCAGAGAAATTAATGCTTACCCTAATGAAGCCCAAATATTTTGTTCCGGTTCATGGCGAATTTCGCATGCTTTATCAACACCGGCTGCTTGCGAATTCGGTGGGAGTTGACGAGGAGAACATTTTTATCGTCAACAATGGGGAGACTGTGGAGATCGAAAATAAAATATTCTTGTCATTGTCATTACGCTTAGTAAAACGGAAGGGCATATTCTATCCGGGCCAGACATCATTTCCCAGGGATTTGTTTATGTTCGTGACTCCGAAGCGCTCATGCGAGAGATCAATCAGCTCGTGGAATCGACAGTTGAAAAACTGCTGGAGGAGCATGGGAGCCAGTGGAATATGGTGAAGAAAACGTTAAGGGATGCATTAGGGCGTTTCTTATTTGCACAAACCAAAAGAAGGCCAATGATTCTACCGATCCTTATAGAGGTGTGAATAATAATGCTTTTTCTGTCAATCATATAGGGATCTTTTTCGAAAGGAGGGATATGTTTTGGCTAAGCAGCAAGGACATGGAGCACAAAACACAACTACTCGCACCTCGGACAAGCAAGGCAGTAAAGCGGGCAAAGGCGGAAATAAGTCATAGTCTGTAACCTTTTTGGGCAAGAAAGCTTCAATCCCGCATGACCTTGATGAAAAACAGTTTAGTTGCTTCGATTATCCATCAACCATTGCAGCCTTTGGATCAGCGATGATCTAAGGGCTGTTTTGTATTTCATAACACAGATTCGCTAAGGGCAAGTGATTGCTGCCAATCGAAAGCTTTATCTCAGTGATACATCATATAGGAGTATTACCTAAATAATCCGTCATATATAGGAGGATTTAAGGTGATAAAAATTTATTTAGTGCGTCATAAAAATATTTATGTTGTATTATAAAACGGTAATGATGTATGCTATTAGCAAATAAGCGAAGGGGGAATGCGGAAATGCACCGGGGGGTTGGCATTAGCGGAATGGGGAGAATCGGACGGCTGCTCGTTAGGAAAATGTTGTCTGAGCCGAATCCAGCAGTAAGGTTGAGGGCCATTAACAGCGTATATCCCGTGGAGACGATTGCTCATCTATTGAAATACGATTCGGTTCATGGGAGCTGGAAAGCAGATATTCTGGTTCGAGATCAACAGCTCGTGATTAATGGTCATTCCATACAAGTCGTATATGAAAGAGCGCCGGAGAACATTAAGTGGCATCGTTATGGCGTCGAGCTTGCCATTGACGCAACCGGGAAATTCAATGATCGGCAGGGTGCGCTGAAGCATATGGCTTCTGGAGCGAAACGGGTACTGATTACAGCGCCCGGCAAGCAAATGGACTTGACGATTGTGATGGGTGTTAATGACCATCTTTATCGCCCGGAGGAGCATCAGCTGTTATCAGCTGCCTCCTGTACGACAAACTGTGTGGCTCCGGTTCTTCATGTGCTGGATCAAGCGTTCCATATCCAATCTGGCTGGATGACGACGGTGCATTCCTATACTTCTGATCAAAATCATTTGGACAATCCGCATGAGGATTTGCGCAGGGCTCGGTCCTGCACCCAGTCCATTGTCCCTACGACGACAGGGGTCGGCAAGGCGCTTGCAGATGTGCTGCCGCATTTGTCCTCGCGCATTCAGGGCATGTCGCTGCGGGTTCCGACGCAGGATGTATCGCTAATTGACCTCACCATTCAAGCTGAGCGTCGTACAACAGCGGCGGAAGTAAATGAAGTTTTGAAAGCGGCTGCAGAAGGCAGCAAGTCTTCTTATATCGGTTTTGCCGAGGAGCCGCTCGTATCAGCCGACTATATTGGCTGCTCGAAATCGGCAATGGTAGACGGTCTTTCGACGATGGTTATGGACAATCAGATTAAAGTCATTGCATGGTATGACAATGAGTGGGCATATGCATGCCGCGTTATGGATGTAGCCAATCTAATGATGGAAAGGGTGAAGGATTCATGCGAAATCACGGTATAGAAATGGGAGCCATTTATTGCAAGCACTGCATGACGCTGATTGATACACAGCCAACGAAGAAGGTGACTAATTATTATTCGGAATGCAAGGAAGAGGCATGCGTTGGGTCGAGGTACGGTGGTGGACTAGTCAGTTCGGGGCAAATGCAAGGAAGCGGAAATCGGGCAGGCGGATACACAGGGACGGGAGGAAGCGAGTCATGAGCATCATGGAGTCGAGGCTGCGTCAGCAGTTAGGCGTACATTATCAATTAACGACAGAGCAGCTAATGGAGCATGCGATTAAACGCGGTGAAGGGACGAAGCTGGAATCGGGAGCGCTGCGGGTGCTGACGGGGCAATATACAGGCCGTTCGCCGAAGGATAAGTTTATTGTATGCGAGCCGTCTTCGCTGCCGCAGGTTGCTTGGGGCAAAGTGAACCAGCCGCTTTCGCCGGAGCATTTTAACCAGTTGTATGAAAAAGCAAAGCGTTATATGGAGCGGCAGGAGCTGTTCATCTTTGACGGCTATGCTGGTGCGGATGAATCTTACCGCCTGCCGATCCGCGTTATTAATGAATATGCTTGGCATAATCTATTTGCCCGCCAGCTGTTTATTCGTCCAAGCGAGGAGCAGCTTGCCACCCATAAGCCTGCTTTTACGGTCATCGCCCTGCCGGGGCTCAAGGCAGATCCTGCATGTGACGGCACAGCGTCCGAAACGTTCATTTGCATTTCTTTTGAGCAAAAAGTCGTGCTGATTGGCGGAACGGAATATGCAGGCGAGATGAAAAAGTCGATTTTCAGCGTGCTTAACTATTTGCTGCCATTGCAGGGCGTCCTGCCGATGCATTGCTCGGCGAATGTAGGAGAGCAGGGCGACACGGCGCTGTTCTTCGGCTTATCGGGCACGGGCAAGACGACGCTTTCTGCCGATTCCTCGCGCCGCCTCATCGGAGATGACGAGCATGGCTGGTCGGAGGATGGCGTGTTCAACTTCGAAGGCGGCTGCTATGCGAAATGCATTGGCCTGAGCGAAGAGAAGGAGCCGCAAATTTGGCAGGCGATCCGCAGCGGAGCTGTGCTGGAAAATGTAGCGCTAGATGCCCAGACAGGGCAGCCTGATTATAAAAGCAATTATCTGACGGAGAACACTCGCGCTGCTTATCCGCTTGAGCATATTCCGGGAGCGGTGCTCGCGGGGAAAGCAGGCCATCCAAACGTTATTTTGTTCCTGACCGCCGACGCTTGCGGCGTGCTGCCGCCGATCTCCAAGCTGACGAAGGAGCAGGCCATGTATCATTTTCTATCGGGGTATACGTCCAAGCTTGCGGGTACGGAGCGTGGGATAACCGAGCCGGAAGCGACGTTTTCCGCTTGCTTCGGGTCGCCGTTCCTGCCGCTCGCGCCAAGTGTATATGCGGAAATGCTCGGTGAAAAAATCGCCCAGCATGATGCCAAAGTGTATTTGGTTAATACAGGCTGGTCCGGCGGGCCGCATGGCATAGGGCAGCGGATGAACCTGCGCTATACGCGGGCGATGGTAACGGCAGCGATTGATGGCAGCTTAGAGCAGGCTGAATTTATGGCTGATCCAGTGTTTGGCCTGAGCTGCCCACTGGCGGTAGAAGGTGTGCCGAATACAGTGCTCCTGCCCCGCGAAGCATGGCAGGATAAGGCGGCCTATGATCAGCAGGCGGCCAAGCTTGCCGCACAATTTGTGAATAATTTCCGCAAATTCGTAGGCGTAAGCGCGGAAATCTCTGCCGCTGGTCCAGTAGTACAGCCGCACGAGCGCTGATAAAAGATTGTTATAGTGATGAAAAAAGGGACTGCTTTTAGGCTGTTATAGCCTCGAAGCAGTCCCTTCTTATATTTCACCCTAGCATGGCGGCTTGCCGCTTATACTGATCCTCCAATACGAGGCAGGCCATAGCCTCCACAACGGGCACAATTCTCGGACAAATGCAAGGATCATGCCGCCCCTCCGTCCTAATTTCCTGCTCCTCACCGTGGATATTAATCGTTTGCTGCGGGACCGAAATGGAGGAGGTCGGTTTAACGCTTATGCGAAAAATAATATCCTGTCCCGTGCTGATGCCCCCTATGATGCCGCCCGAATGATTGCTGAGAAACCCGTCGCCGCTCATCCCGTCATTATGCTCGCTGCCCAGCATGGAAGCGGCAGCGAAGCCAGTGCCAAATTCAATGCCTTTCACGGCACCAATCGATAGCATCGCTTTCGCAAGCTCCGCGTCCAATTTGTCAAATACCGGCTCTCCCAGACCAGGCACTACGCCGCGAATCCGGCATTCTACAATGCCGCCGCAGCTGTCGCCAATCGCTGCGAGCTGTTCAACTTTACGGATCATTTTCGCTCCGGCAGCAGCGTCACATGCACGAACCGCATTTTGTTCAATGACGGCTTCATCGAAGGTTTCGCATTCAATGCCTCCGATAGCCTGCGTATAGGCAAGCACCTGCACGCCCCTTTGCTCCAGCAGCTTGCGGGCAATAGCGCCGCCGGCTACTCTGCCCGCCGTTTCTCTGCCGGAAGCCCGTCCACTGCCGCGATGGTCGCGAATGCCATACTTTTGCAAATAGGTGAAATCGGCATGGCCTGGGCGAAAAGAATGCTGGATATCACTGTATGCATCTGGTCTCATATCCTGGTTATGCAAAATAACGAAGAGCGGCGTTCCCGTCGTTTTTCCCTCGAACATGCCCGATAAAATATGAACGATATCATATTCCTTACGCGGGGAAGTGACTGACGATTGCCCGGGCTTGCGTCGATCCATCTGCTGTTGAATATAGGCTTCATCGATTTCGACGCCCGGCGTTACACCGTCGACAATGACGCCAACCGCCTCGCCATGGGATTCGCCGAAGGTTGTGATTTTAAAAGCTTCTCCGAATGTATTTCCTGCCATTATGGATCATCCTTTTTTGTTTTCTTGTATAAACCCGATTATAATGAAGAAAATGAAATAAGTGAAATTGGATTTTATTAAAAATGATATAGAGGTGGTCTATACCATATGTTTAATCTGGAATGGTATCGGATTTTTCTGCATACAGCACGCTGCAAAAATTTAACAAGAGCGGCGCAGGAGCTGCATATTACGCAGCCATCGGTCAGCTATGCGATTAAGCAGATGGAGGAGGCTTTGCAGCTCAAGCTTTTTCATCGGCTGTCGAAGGGCGTCGAGCTTACTGAAGAAGGGCGGGCGCTGCAAGGCTATGTCGAGCAATCCTTTTCCATGCTGGATTCTGCCCAAAAGCATTTGCAAAATATGAAGCTGCTCAGCGAGGGAGAAATTCGCATCGGGGCGAGCGATTCGCTGATTAAGCATCTTTTGCTGCCGCAATTAAATGCCTTTCATCGCGATTATCCGGGTATCCGAATCCGTCTTTCGCATGGGAAGACGCCCGATATTACGCAGCGCTTAAGGGAAGGCGAGATCGATTGTGCGATTATCCATCTGCCTATAAACGATTCACAGCTGAATATCCAGACGCTTGCGGTGCTGGAGGATTGCTTTGTAGTCGGAGAAGCTTATGCGGAGCTAGCCCGCGGCTCAGCAGCGAATGGTGCCTTAACGATGCAGCAGCTGGCTGAGCTGCCGCTCCTGTTATTATCTCCGGGCAGCAGCACGAGGGAGTTTGTTGAACAATGGTTCGCGGGCAAGGGACAGGCGGTAAAGCCGGATATCGAGCTTGGAAGTATTGATCTGCTCGCCCAGTTCGCAAGGCTCGGTTACGGGGCCGCATTCATTAGCCGTTCTTTTGTGCAGGAGGAATTAAATAATGGCATGCTGTATGAAGTATTTGTAGAAGATCCGCTTCCACCCCGCAGCATCGGGCTTGCCGTACGGCAGGACAGGAAGCTGTCGGTTGCGGCTGAGCGCTTCGTCGAAATGTGCATGCCGGCTGTCGATGAGGGACATTAAATTAGTTTTGGTGAAATTAGACTTGCCAAGCGTGCCTGGTACATCACTTTGGTAAATCCGAATATGTTCCATCAGCATCCGTACATCGTTCATGGCGTCTGCCGGCGTGAACCATGTACCATAAAGAAAAAGCGTTCTCTGCACAACCTAGTGTGGTAGCGGATGATGGGATGATCACCCTATCCATAGAGGACAGAAATGGTGGACATATGAGCATAGCGAGCAGGCAGCTGCCCCGTAAACTGACTATTACGATGTGGGATTTCTCTTGGTATACGATGACGACGCCGGGGGAGCCATACAGCGATTTAGCTGCAAGATATAAAGAGGCGGTGGAGCGGGGATATAACACGATTCGCATTTGTGCGATGCCACTCATGCTGTTTACGGATTCGGGCGTTCGCCCCGGACCGCTGCGCTTCGGCAATTTGGGCGAGGTGGGCCAGCGGACACGCTGGTACAATTGCAGAGGCGGAGCAGAGCTGGACGGGCATGCGCAGCTGCTGGAGCTGTTCAAGCAGGCAAAGGCTCACAACTGCTATATTATTCTTTCCTCGTGGGAATACCAGCAAAGTCCAAGCTTTCTGGCGGAGCCTTATTTGCGCGATTTGCTGGCGGATATTCCGCCGGACCAGCGCTTTATGGCGCTGGCGAAGTCAATGGATCAGCTTATTAAATATGTAAAGGCAGCGGGCTATGGCGAGCAAATCGCTTATGCCGAGCTGCATAATGAGGTTGAATTTGGACAGCTTACCGATATTGCAACGGAGCAGGGCGTTGCCAGCTCCAATACACCTGGCCTTGTGCAAATTATGCAGCCCTATATTGAAGAAGCGGTCGCGTTTCTCCGCGAGCAGCATCCCGAGCTGTTAATGACGGCAAGCTATACGCTGAATGAGGCTTACCCGAAAGCTTATGTGGCGCGAAATATGCAGGTGGCTCATTTTCATCTGTATATTAAAGGCGTGCTGCAGGAGCTGATGGACCGGACGGGCATCGACAATGAAGCGGTGCCGTTTCCAAATGAGCTGGTGCAATCGCTGCTGCGGGAAGATGCGCCGCCGTTCGATAGCTGGCAGCTTCCGGCAGGCCAGGAATGGCGGATGCAGGGCAATCCCGTCGGCATGAAGCTGCTTTATCTCCATGATTGGGCCGACCCGGATCAATGGGATTTATATTTGTATGACCATTATGGCAGCCATAAGCTGGCGATGCTCCAGAAGGCGGATTTTCGTTTTGAGGAGCTGCATGAATGGGCGGGGCAAACGGAGCTTCCTATCGTCATTGGCGAAGGTTATGTGGGCTACACGCCGCTGCATGCGGGCTTTGAGGAAGGGCCAGTCGGTAAATTTATTGCCGAATACGCCATTCGCAAAGGGATGAAGCTGGGCTTCTGGGGCATGGTGCTCTGCTCCAACTGCGCGCCACATCATCCGTTCTGGAACGATATTGCGTGGCAGCAAAAGTGGAACCGGTTTATTTTGGAATCGGAATAAATGAATGCGGCAAATATAGCTCAAGAAAAAATCAAATAGAGCGGGATGAAAGCTTCTTTTTCAAGCATGCCGAGGCATGCGGGGAACGAGGCTTTTTCTCTCTCCTATCACGCGCCGATTTGCTATAATCGGTATAGATGATCTTATTTACCATTCTACTAGGCGAGAGGAAGATACATATATGCAAATGCTGAAGGGGCAAAAAGCAGACGTCACCAAAGGGAGAAGCCTCGGCAAGCTGGCTGTTCAGTTTGGCTGGAAAGCTGGCAAAAGCGAGCTCGGCATCGATGCTGCGGCGTTTCTGCTGTCAGAGCGCGGCCGCTGCGAGCGGGATGAGGATTTTATTTTTTATGGCAATCCATTAGCGGCTAGCGGCGCTGCCGAGCATAAATCAAACGGCCAACAGCTTGGCAAGGAAGCAGGCGATCAGGAAGTGATCGAGCTTGTACTTGGACGTTTGCCGGAGCAAATAGCGAAAGCTGCTTTTACGGTGACGATATATGATGGCGAGCAGCTCGGGCATGCTTTTCAGGATGTAACGGGGCTTTATGTGCGGCTTGTTAACCTAGACACGAAGGAGGAGCTGCTGCGCTACGAGTACGGTGCGGATTTGGTGAAGGAGACGGCGGTCGTAGCGGGGGAGCTGTATCGTCACAATGGCGAGTGGAAGTTTAGCGCGATTGGCAGCGGCTTTAACGGCGGACTTGCCGCATTATGCTTGAATTATGGGCTTGAGCTGGAAGGAAATGCGGCGGCGGGCGAAAATGAGTCATCCCAAGTTCTAGCTCATGACCAAGCTCGGGCAGAGGCAGCTGCAGCGGCGACATTGGAAGCACCTGTACAAACAGCCTCCCTTAGCAAAATCGATTTCCGCAAAAAGCTCGTGCAATACACTCTGGAGAAAAAGCAGCTGACGAATGTCGTGGCCAGAGTAGGCATCGTGCTGGATATTTCCGGCTCTATGCTGACGCTGTATAAAAACGGCACCGTTCAGGAAGTCGTGGAGCGGATTTTGGCAGTTGCCTGCAAGTTCGATGACAACGGCACGCTCGACGTGTGGGTGTATGATAATGAATACAGCCGTTTGCCGTCGGTAACGGAGCGCGATTTTGGACAATATGTCTATAAGCATATTTTAAACAATGACCGCATTCATAAGTTTGGGCGCAATAATGAACCTCCGGTGATGGAGGATGTGATTCGCAAATATACGGTGGAGGAAAATGATCCTACACCTGTGTTCATCATTTTTATTAACGATGGCGGGGTAGTGAAGTCGATTAAGCATACGATTACCCACTCGGCGGTGCAGCCGATTTTCTGGCAGTTTGTCGGCATTGGAAACTCCAATTTTGAAGTATTGAAGCGGCTGGATACGATGGAGGGGCGAATCGTAGATAATGCGAGCTTTTTCCATTTGGACGATATTGCGGCAGTGTCGGATGAGGAGTTGTATGATCAACTGCTGAATGAGTTTCCGATGTGGATAAAAGCGGCGAAGGAACAACGCATTATTCGGTCATAACCATAAGGTAATCCTGCTCTGAACCGAGACGAAGCGACTCAAGTGGCCATTGCTGCTGGCTGGAGCGCCCAGGTTCAGAGCTTTTTACATGCGGGGAGTTCAAAATAACCGATTTCTACATGAAAATATATCCATTTTATATAGTGCTTGGCTTATATTTTATGTGCTAAAATGAAAGCGTATACATTTGGAAGGGAGTGGTTGCTCATCCATATTTATATGTTAAGTGTTTGTGTTATATCATTCCAATTGAGGAGGGTATTCATTTGATCAAACATTCAATGCGCAAGCTGGGCACGCTGGCCCTAGCGATCACAGTTGTAGCCGGCACCGCAATAATCGGAAACCCGCTGCAGGCGCAAGCTGCACCAAGTGAAGCGTACACGTGGAAAAATGTAGTGACTGGCGGGGGCGGAGGCTTCGTCCCAGGATTTGTTTTTAATAAAAAGGAGCCCGGGCTGCTCTATGCACGTACGGATATAGGCGGTGCGTATCGTTACAACGCGTCGACAGGCAGCTGGAAAGCGCTGCTGGACCACGTGGGCTGGGATGAGTGGAATAAGACTGGCGTGGACGCGCTGGCAACCGACCCGGTCGATCCGAATCGCCTATATATTGCGGCTGGCACCTATACGAATAATTGGGACCCACATAACGGCTATATTATGCGCTCCACGGATAAAGGAGACACCTGGCAGGAAACGCAGCTGCCTTTCAAGATTGGCGGCAATATGCCGGGGCGCTCTATGGGCGAGCGGCTGATGATTGACCCGAATAAAAACAATATTCTTTATTTTGGCGCACGCAGCGGCAATGGCCTGTGGAAAAGTACAGACTATGGTGTGACGTGGAGCAAGGTAACGGCGTTTCCGAATCCAGGCAATTTTGTCGAGGATCCCACTTATGAATACACGGCGGATATTATGGGGCTCGCCTGGATCACCTTTGACGAATCGACGGGCTCGCCTGGAACGGCGACGCAAACGATTTATGTCGGTGTAGCGGATACAACTAGCAGTATCTATCGTAGTACGAATGGCGGAGCTACCTGGTCTGCCGTTGCAGGACAGCCGACAGGCTATTTGCCGCATCATGGCGAGCTGGATTCGAATGGGCAGCTGTATGTTACATATAGCAACGGTACCGGTCCATATAACGGCTCGAAGGGCGATGTATGGAGGCTGAATACAGCAACTGGCGTGTGGGCGAACATTAGCCCTGTACCATCAAGCAGTGCGGACAATTATTTCGGCTATGGGGGACTTGCCGTGGATGACCAGAACCCAGGTACGCTGATCGTTGCAACGCTCAATTCCTGGTGGCCGGATGCAAACCTTTATCGCAGTACGGATAGCGGCGCAACGTGGAAGCCGATTTGGCAGTATAGCGGTTACCCGAACCGCGACTTCTCGTACACACAGGATATTTCGGCTGCTCCATGGCTCGATTGGGGCGTAAGTTCTGCACCACCGGAAGTATCGCCTAAGCTCGGCTGGATGATTGGCGATATCGAAATCGATCCTTTCAACTCTGACCGCATGCTTTACGGCACAGGCGCAACGGTGTACGGCACGACGAACTTGACGGCTTGGGATAGCGGCGGCAAAGTGGCTTTGTCTGTTATGGCCAAGGGCATTGAGGAAACGAATGTAAATACGCTGCTTAGCCCACCGACTGGTGCTCATCTTCTTAGCGGGGTATTTGATGTATCAGGCTTCCGCCACGATGATTTAACCGTATCGCCTGCCAAAATGTTCATAAATCCAAGCAGCACGACGGACATGGATTTTGCCGAGCTGAATGCCGGATTCATTGCGCGAGTTGGAAAGGCAGACAAGGCGAAATATCCTAATGAAAAATCGATTGCTCTGTCCTACGATGGCGGAACGAACTGGTATAGCCCGAATGCAGAGCCCTCTGCAACAACGGGCGGCGGCTTCATAGCGGTTGCGGCTGACAACAGCTCGCTCGTATGGAGCACATCCGATGTCGGTGTTTATTATTCCAAAACGACCGGCAACTCATGGACAGCGAGCACAGGCATTCCAGCTGGCGCAAAAGTTGTTTCAGACCGCGTCAACAAAAACAAGTTTTATGCGGCTGCGGCAGGCAAGTTCTATGTAAGCACCGACGGTGGCGTGACGTTCACGATGTCCGCAGCAGCAGGGCTTCCAGCAGAAGGAAATATAAAATTTAAAGCGCTTCCAGGCGTGGAAGGCGATATTTGGCTCGCTGGCGGCAACGAGGCGAGCGGTGTATACGGGTTGTGGCATTCGACGAACTCGGGCGCATCGTTTACGAAGCTTAGCAACGTCGAGGAAGCAGATGTCGTTGGCTTCGGAATGGCAGCGCCAGGCCAGACGTATCCTGCGCTATATGTATCGGCGCAAATCGATCAAGTCAGAGGATTTTTCCGCTCCGATAATGGCGGGGCAAATTGGGTGAGAATTAATGATGACCAGCATCAATATGCGTTTACAGGCGAAACGATCACGGGCGATCCGCGCATCTTCGGACGCGTATATATCGGCACGAATGGCCGCGGAATCATCTATGGCGATACGGTGAATGGCCCAACTCCTACACCGACGCCAACAGCGACACCGACGCCAACGGCGACACCAACTCCAACAGCGACACCAACGCCAACGGCGACACCAACGCCAACAGCGACACCGACGCCAACAGCGACGCCGTCTCCGGCAGGCAGCTTTAAAGTGCAGCTGTTTAATGGAGGAACATCGGCAACAGCGAACACGCTTAATCCGAAAATCAAACTGGTCAATACAGGCACAAGCTCACTGAATCTTGCTGATGTGACGCTTCGTTATTATTACACGATTGACGGAGAGCAAGCCCAAAGCTTCTGGTGCGACTGGTCGACCGTTGGCAGCGCCAACGTCCATGCTTCCTTCGTCAAGCTGCCGACGGCTGTAACGGGAACAGACTACTACGTTGAAATTAGCTTTGCCAGCGCAGCGGGGTCTGTCGCGGCAGGTCAAAGCATCGAGCTGCAAACGCGGATTTCGAAAAACAATTGGAGCAACTACACCCAGACCGGCGATTATTCATTCAATTCCAGTGCGACAAGCTACGTAGATTGGGACAAAGCTACCGGCTATGCAGCGGGCAGCCTGCAATGGGGCGTAGAGCCATCTTAATTTGAAGAAGAGCAAAAGCTCATGCGCCGGATCGTAAGGTGCATGAGCTTTTTGTACGGGTGCTGCCGCTATTTTTGGTCACCAAAGTGATAGAAAAGAGGTAACCATTCGACTAGTTTCGAGGCGGTACCCTGCTCAATAGTAGAAGGATAGCAATTCCATTTCAGATGACAAAAATCCAAAAGGAGACTATAACGTATGAAGCAGCAGCTTAAACGATTCATGATTTTTTCACTGGCGCTAGCCATGGTGTGCGGGTGGACAACGGCCGATACGAAGGCCAACGCCGCAGATAGCGATGCATTCGTTACGACAGCAGGAAGCAAGTTTCAGCTCGATGGCGAAGACTTTTATTTTGCAGGAACGAATAATTATTATTTCCACTATAAGTCGCAAAAAATGGTCGATGATGTGTTTGCCGATATGGTGGCGATGAATCTCAAGGTAATCCGGATTTGGGGCTTCCATAATGGACAGCCGCAGGACAATGCCGTCCTACAGCCAACTCCCGGCGTGTATGATGAATCGGGCTTTACCAAGCTCGATTATGCAATCTATAAGGCAGGACAGTCGGGCGTTAAGCTGGTTATTCCATTTGTGAACAACTGGGATGATTTTGGCGGCATGAATCAATACGTTGCGTGGTTTAATGCCGGCTCGCATGATGCTTTTTATACGAATGCTTCTATTAAACAAGCTTATAAAAACTATGTAAACTATATGCTCAACCGGGTGAACACGTACACAGGCATTAAATATAAAGATGATCCAGCCATAATGGCATGGGAGCTGGCGAATGAGCCGCGTGCCCAATCCGACACAACCGGCAACAAGCTTGTTAATTGGGCGGATGAGATGAGCACCTACGTCAAATCGCTTGATGCGAATCATTTGGTCGCTGTAGGCGATGAAGGCTTTTATAACATTCCGGGGCATTCGGGCTGGATGTATGGCGGCGGGGAGGGCGTTGATTGGGAAAGGCTGATTGCGCTGCCGAATATTGATTACGGCACGTTTCACCTATATCCGGATCATTGGAACCGTACAGCGCAGTGGGGCACGCAGTGGATTATTGACCATATCGAGGACGGCAATGCGGCGCAGAAGCCAGTCGTGCTGGAGGAATTCGGCTATCAAAATCAAGCGACCCGCAATCAGGTTTATGCCGCATGGCTTGGTGCCGTTGAGCAATATGGCGGTGCGGGCAGCCAGTTTTGGATTTTAACCGGCATTCAGGATAATGATACGCTGTATCCCGATTATGATGGCTTCCGGGTCGTATATCCAAGCGCGACGGCTACGCTGCTGACTAATCACGCCAATGTGATGAATGCCAAGTCGAGCGGCGGCGGAACCGGGCCGATACCGACAGTGCCGGCGGCGCCGCAAGGCGTAACGGCAACATCGGGAAATGGCCAGGCGGCGCTTTCCTGGCAGGCGGTCAGCGGAGCGACAAGCTACAACATTAAGCGCGCAGCTTCAAGCGCGGGCCCCTTCGCCACAGTAGGCACGACAAGCAGCAACAGCTATGTAGATACGGGGCTGGTCAATGGAACGACTTACTACTACGCGGTTAGCGCGGTGAACAGCGTGGGTGAATCAGCGAATTCCTTGCAGCCCAGCGCAACGCCAACCCTTCCGAGTACGGGAACGGGCGAGCTTAAGGTTCAATACAAGAATGGCGATTCTGCCGCTTTGGACAATCAATTAAAGCCGCAAATCCGCATTGTTAATTCGGGGACAACGGCTGTGCCGCTTCATGAGCTCACCATTCGCTATTGGTATTCGGCAGATGGCGCGCAGCCGCAAACCTTTGATTGTGACTATGCGACAGTTGGCTGCTCCAATCTTAGCAGCAGCATTGCTGCGTCAGGCAAGACGAGCGCAAATGCCGACACTTATTTGGAAATAAGCTTCGGCACAGGTGCTGGAAATATCACTGCTGGCGGCCATACGGGGGAAATGCAGACGCGTATTCATAAGAACGATTGGACCAACTATATCGAGACCAATGACTACTCGTACAATGCGGCGAATACGGCCTTTGCTGATGCCAGCCGAGTCACCTTGTATCGCAGCGGAGTACTTGTATGGGGAGAGGAGCCGTCGTAAAAGCAACTTAGCTGACTACTCTCATCTAGGCACTTTAAGCAGGTGAGAGTAGCGGACTACGTTGTGTAGTTCGGTAAAGTATTTAGCCTGAGATTACACTTTATTGTTTTTGGGTATTGCAATAGCAAATGTATGTTAACAAAAGGTTTTCAAATTCCCTTCATATGTGAACTTATTTTCAAAAATAATAGTAGAAGGATACTCATCGAAGAGTATTTTTGAATAAACTATTTCCTTCTAATGAATTTATTATATAGGAATAAAATAATTAAAATAACAACTATCCAAAAGACAACTATCCACGCAACTCCTGATATCATCTTTAAAAACCCTTCTAAACCCATTTTTACACCTCCATATATAATATATTCTATAATATGAGAATTTAGAGCGACCTTGGTATATTTATATTTAACCATTAGTCGTTTCGTTGGTCAAACATTTCAGGTTAATTATCTAAAATGATTTGAAAAGAAAGTGTAAAATATGATGTGTAAATAGAAAAAATGAAAACTTCTTCTAGTGGAGTTGCTACGCACATCAATCCGAAAACCGAGGACTTCCTTATGTAGCATCTACTGGTTAAATCATATACACAAAATCCTTGGCGCTACCTTTGAAAATCATTTTAAATTGAAGAATCTGAATCAGTAAATTATTATTAAATTAACAAAAATTCTTTTGTCAATAAATCAAAACTAAATTTTTTATGTTAAATATTATTTTTTGTTTATTAATTCAAATATGATACGGTTTATTATTATATAATTTTTGGAAATAAATTATTGTGAGTATTTTATTTGGTTTGAATTATTTGATTGATATTCTTGTGTATTTATTAAAATCCAATAATTCATTCCGAATTTTAATTGAATTAGCTGGTCGGGCGTAGCATTAAGCAAAATAAGTTTGTTCTTACCATGATAGACTATGCACAGCCGGAGAAGAGAATAAAAGTTTGAAGAAGCTTGTTGCAAAACAAGCAGGTAGTTTGCCGTATGTGCAAATTCATGGAGGTGCTTCGTCTCCAGTACAAAATCAGCATCAAGTTATTTTAAGTGAAAAACGAACAAACAAACAGCAACCCCAGTCGTAGGATCAATGCTGAGTGTTTATGAATCAGTGTAGAGAAGCGAAAATTCTTTTGAGGTACGATTGTTCACAGGCTGATCTGTTCGATTTTCAGTCTTCAATTGATTCAGGATTACAACCGTGTTCGCTCATGTGTAGGTAATCATAAGTAGGATTTTCAGTAAGCATTAAGGTAATATAGCCGAAATATGTTCAGAAAAGGTTCAGAATAGAAGTTATAATAGAAGATAGAAACGATAACGATAGCTTGCATGAATAAGCAGTGCCTGGTGAGTGCGACTCAGCAGGCTTTTACATCGTATAGACGATACATAAGAGACATCGTAACGCTGCGGGGAGAGACTATGAATGCTTAATCGAAAGAACATGGGCATGTTCCTGATGATAATAGGAATTTTGGGCACAATTTTCGCGCTTATTTTCCATAATGTTGCAGATAAACAGGATGTGCGTGCTGTAAATGGCGTGTTGGACTTGAGTAACTGGAGTTTTGTAGAAAAGGGGGCAGTGAAGCTGGATGGCGAGTGGGAGTTTTATCCTGGCCAGCTGCTGACTCCAAAAGATTTTGTCATAGCTAGCCAGATGCCGCAGGAGCAGGCTCCACCGAGCAAGCTGGTGAACGTGCCAGGTAAATGGAATGATTATTTGTCTGGAGAAGGAAGTAGGGCGGGCATTGGCTACGGCACTTATCGCTTGAAAATTCAGCTTCCCAGCCATTTGCGAGAAATATATGGGGTTTATACCTCAAACATTCGCATGGCCAATCGCATTTATTTAAACAATCAAATGATTGGCGCCAGTGGTGCCCCAGCTGCAAATGAGTACGATGGCGTTCAGAACAATGTGCCTTATATTGGTCTTGGCACCGTTGCGGGCGATTCGGTCGAGCTCATTGTGCAGGTGGCAAACTACAGCTATGCTACAGGCGGCATTATTTATTCCATTACCTTCGGAGAGCAGCACACCATTATCAAAAACCGTGAGATGGATATTTTGCTAGGGGTGCTGACGATTGCCGGATTTTTGATTCCAGGCTTATTTTGCTTGCTGTTATATGCGCTTAGAAAACAGGAGAAGGGGCTGATGTTTCTCGGGCTTTTTTGCCTCTCGTCCATGATTTTTATGATGACCCAAGGGGAACGGCTCATTTCCCAGCTGCTTCCTGATCTGCCGTATTCCTTCGTGCTGAAGCTGCAGCCAATCTCATCGGTGTTTGTGTATTATTTTTTATTATGCATCGTGAATGAAATGCTGCCAGGCATCGTTCATCCCAAAGTGATGCGGTTCTTGAAATGGTTTGCGGGCATCACCATTTTGCTGGAGCTCATTGCGACGCCATTATTTATATCGAAGCTGGAAGTATTAATTATGGCTCAAGGCTTGTTGATGATCGTTTATTATATTTATGTCATTATCCGCGGGGTAGGACGCAAAGCGTATACGGATCCCTACTGGTTTTTAAGTCTTCAGAGCATCGTCATGATGATGCTTGCTTCCATGATGCGGGCCTACGGATTTTTGGAAAGCACCATGCTCATTTCCTTCGAAATGCTGCTGTTTGTGTTCGCCCACGCGGGCTTGTTCGCGAAACGCTTTACGAAATCAATTCGCGAGGTGGAGCAGCTGTCAGAGAAGCTGCTGACGCTTGATGGGCTCAAGGATGAATTTATGACGATGACCTCGCACGAGCTGAGGACGCCGCTGCACGGCATTATTAATATGGCAGCCTCGATGCTGGAAGGCGCTGCCGGGCCGCTGAACAATACGAAGCAGGCGGAGCATTTATCGATGATTGTCTCGACCGGCAAGCAGCTGTCCGCCCTTATTCAAGATATTTTGGAATTCGCGGAGCTGCGGGGCGGTGTGATGAAGCTGGCGAAGCGAAAAATTTATTTTCAGCCTGTGCTTCATGCGGTCGTAGAGGTTGTGGAGCATCTGCTCATCGACAAGCAGGTGCAGATTCAGCAGCGGCTGCCCGCCAATTTGCCTTTGCTGGATGCGGATGAGGATCGGCTGCGGCAAATTTTGTACAACTTGCTGGGCAATGCAGCGAAGGCGACCATTCAAGGGAAAATTACAATTAGTGCGGTGACGCAGGCAAATAAGGTGAGGGTGGACATTTCGGATACGGGAATGGGCATGTCGCCTGAGCAGCTGGAAACGATTTTTCTTTCTGAACGTAAAGCAAAGGCTGCACTGGCGGGTTTTCAAGGCTCGGGCTTCGGACTGCGCATTACGAAGCAGCTTGTGGAGCTGGGTGGGGGAACCATCAGCGTCCATTCTATTGTAGGAAAAGGGACTACGTTCAGCTTTACAATACCCATTGCACAAGGCCAGCAAACAGACGAGGCTGATATCCCCTATCAGGAGCAGGCCGCCGCAATCGAGCTTACGGCTATGCTGAATATACCGCCGCCCGCTGCTGAATTCCGCGTACTCGTCGTTGACGATGATCCGATTAATTTGCAGGTGCTCATTAATTTGCTTTCCATCGAACGCTGCGAGGTAACGGCGGTAAGAAGCGGGGATGAAGCGCTTGAGGAGGCGCTTGCTGCTCCGGCCAAATATGATTTGGTCATTACGGACTGGATGATGCCGAAAATGTCGGGCATTGAGCTTTGCCGCAAAATCCGTGAGCGCTTCCTGCTGTCTGAGCTGCCGGTGCTGCTGCTCACGGCCAGAACGAAGCCAGAGGACATTAAGCTCGGCTTTGAGGCAGGGGTCAACGATTATATTGGCAAGCCCGTTGATGCAGGCGAGCTGCGTGCCCGGGTTCAAACGCTGCTGGCACTCCGCAAGTCGGTTAAGCTGGCCGTACAGGCGGAAATGGCATTTTTACAGGCGCAAATCAAGCCCCATTTTTTATATAATGCCTTGAATACGATTATAGCGATTTGTCCGGTAGATCCGTATAAAGCAATGGAGCTGCTGATTGAGTTAAGCCAGTTTTTGCGCAGCAGCTTTGATTTCCATAATCGCGATAAAATGACGACGATCGAACGTGAGCTGGAGCTGGTTAAGTCTTATTTGACGCTGGAAAAGGCGCGTTTTGATGAAAGGCTTAAAATTGAATACGAAATTAGCTGCGATGAGCTTGCGCTTATACCTCCGCTGACTATTCAGCCGATTGTGGAAAATGCGGTTAATCACGGCGTCATGAAAAAAGAAGAAGGCGGCACCATTAAGCTGAAAATTTCTGAAGTGGATAACTGTATTATGGTTCTTGTAGAGGACGATGGTGTAGGCTTTTCCCCTGAACGATTATCGCAGGTGCTTTCGGACAAAGGGACGGGACGCGTAGGCTTGAGCAACATTCATCAAAGGCTGGTTAATTTGTACGGCAGCGGTTTGGTCATTGATGGACAGCGGCAGCACGGAGCGGAGGTAAGCTTCCGCTATCCAAAAGAGCTTCGAGCAGGCACGTATAGCGAAGTATGAAAGGGAGTCGATGGCGATGAGAGTCATTTTAATTGATGATGAAAAGCCGGCGCTCGCTCACATTGAATGGTTGTTCGAGCGGGACGGACGCTTACAGGTGGCAGCAAAATTCACCTCGGCCAGAGATGGCATACAGGATGTGCGGAACACGCCCGCCCAGATCGTCTTTTTGGATATTAATATGCCGGGGCTGAATGGGCTTGAGGCGGCGGAGCATATCCGCAGCATTAACCCGGATATCCGTATCGTATACATAACGGCCTATTCGGAATATGCGATTGAAGCGTTTGAGCACAATGCGCTCGATTATTTGCTGAAGCCCGTACATCCTGAGCGGTTTAAGAAGACGATTACCCGCATTATGGAGGATTACAGTCGGGGCAAGCCGGAGAATCAGCCGCTGCCTGGCAGGCAGGTGCTCTGCTTCAAGCGGCTGGCGTTTCATGACGATGGAAAAACGAATACGAGCCTCCGGCTGCGGACGCTGAAAGCGCAGGAGCTGTTTGCTTTTTTACTGCATTATAAAGATCAATGGGTCGCCAAGCAGCAGCTTCTGGACACGCTATGGCCCGATTCGGATTATGAGAAAGCGATGATGCTGCTCCATACGTCCGTCTATCAAATTCGCAAGCTGATGAAAGATTGGAAAGTAGAGGCGCACGTTGAGTTTGCGCTTGACAGCTATCGTCTGACGAGCAATGGATTAAAGCTGGATGTCGAGCAGTTTGAGCTGGGAGTTGCCGCGATTCGCGTAATTGATACGGAACAGCAGCGTATTGCGGCGGAGCAGACGCTCAGCCTTTATGCTGGGGACTATTTTGAAGAGCATGATTTTCTATGGGCTCGGCAGCGCAGGGATGAGCTTAGAGCGAAATATGTGCGGTTTGTTCGCAGTCTTATCCACTATGAGATGAACGCTGGACATGAGCAGGATGCGCTTAAGAGACTGCTGCTGCTGCATGAGCAGGAGCCTTACTCGGATGAGCTGTGCCGGCAGGTTTTAAAGCTGTTTGGCCAGTTGGGCGAACAGGAGGCACTTGTCCTCTATTATGACGATTTTGCACGATTGCTTCTCGAAGACTTAAATTGTGAGCCGGAGCCAGAGACGAAGCATGTGATAAAGCAGCTTAAAGGCGCTATATAAATCAAATTTAATTAAAATAAAATGGCGGTTCAGCTGGCTTTGCCTTTCTTTTTGCGAATGGCTGAGCGGCTGGGCCGCTTTTTTGAAATTTATACTAGGATGTACTAGGATGTGCATGCAAACGTGGAGCCCTTCCTGCTGATCCATGCTTAGTACCTATTCTAAGCCAATCTAGGCTAATCTCCTCTGACCATTCAAGGCTTAAGGAGCTACAGTATGCGAGTGTTGCTGAGTACAGTTGCTGAGAACACAGTTGCAGAGAGCACTGTGGCTGATACTACAGTTGTTGAGAATATTGTTGCTTAGACCACGCAGCCTTGGAAGCTCGTTCCTTTTTTGGCGGACTGAGGTTCCGCTATTCTGGATTTTGATCCCATTTCGGGCCTTATGCGGACAGGAGATTCGCTATTGCCTTCATAATCCTCTCAAAATGACGATGGGCAGCGCATTAGCGGCTCCTGAGTCCGCAGCCGGTGCCAATACCAGTGATTCGGTTGAATTAGCGGCTACTGCGTCCACCAAGCTGTGTCCACCAAGTCTACCTTTGTGTCTTCGTACAAGGAGCAAGCCCCAGAAAAGAGCAGCAAGAAGTTGCCGTTTGGTAAGCAGGTTCACATTTTCCATATCCCTGTAGTAGAGGGAAGATGTTTGAACGCTGACTTCTATCGGAATCCAGCTCGCTTGCGTATGCATACACACCGTAGAATGAGTTTGAAACGGGTACAATACAGATAAAAACGCCGATACGTTTGGATAAAATGTCTAGTTTTTAATCAAACAGCTCTGTTTTTTGGCGTGGTTTATTTCGGAAAATTCCCTATAATTGGAGAAGTATTCACCATACAGGCAGGGGTACCGAGTGTGTTTTAAAATATAAGCATGTATAAGTATCACCCTTATAATGGGCTTATATTTCACCCTCGAATCGGTAGCTTTGCCGCCAGAGGATGGCATCTGCCGTTTACACTTGGCAGATTTGCCTATTTTGGAAAGCGCTTTATTTCTGAGGGGGAGATGATGGACCCTCAGGAGAAAGACGGAGTACAAACCTAATTTCAGGGAGGTAATAACGGTAATGCGAATGCGCAAGAAGGGGAAAGGAACCGCAGCAATGTCGAAGTTCCTGTCATGTCTTTTAGCACTCACTCTCTTAGTCCCAGCCTTTTCTATGCCTGCAGCAGCAGCTGATTCGGTGCTTGTATCCGATGATTTCAGCAGCTATGCGCTTGGCGATCTAACAATTGGAAGCGGTAACACTTGGACAAAGGAAGGCGCTTCTCCAGCTTTTGTAGTCAAGCAGGATTCTGTTACAGGTTCTACTTATGGAGCGATTACGAATGAATCGACCGGCTCCTCTTATATTGGCCAACGTTTTGCTGGTGAAAGCGGCGGCTTAATCGTTGAGTTTGATGTCAACCTGCCAACGGGTAAAGGCGGCTCGCTATGGGTCATGGATGGCAAGGTGAATGCAACCAATGCTGCCGCTGCCCGCTACCAGCTGGATGCTGGCGTCATCAAGCAGCATAATGCAGCTGTAGATAAGCAGCTTGCTTATGATGTGACGCATTGGTACCGGTTCAAAATGGTATTTAACGTGCCAAGCAAGCAGTATAATGTAAGCGTTACCGATTTGACGACGAACGCGACGGTAAACTGGCCGTCCGCTTTTTACAGCAACCGGGAACGGATCAGCAGCTTTGGCTTCTATGTCAATCCGAATGGCGGCCAAATCAATGTGGCGAATGTGCGTGTAACCGCGCTTGACGTGAAGCTGGCTGGCTTAGTACTAGGCTCAAGCGACTTTGCTCCTGTGCTTAATCCACCGTTTGATCCAGGTGTGTACGATTATTCGGTAGAGGTGCCGTATTCGGCTGCATCGGTGGATGTAACACCAACAGCAAGCAACGCTGGATTGGTCGGATTAAAATTGGATGCGGGTGCGATTGCCAGCGGACAGAAAAGTACCATTCCTTTGACGGGCGACGAGACGGAATTTGGCGTATCGGTAACCTCGTCCGCCTATACGGATATTAGCCGTACGTACAAGGTGAAAGTCAATAAGCTGGAAAAGTCGCCTAATGTGACGTATGTCGTCAGTGAAGCGCATGATGAAACGGTCAAAATCGGCTGGGAGCAGCCTCAGGACCCAGCTTTTAAGGAAACTCGCGTTTATTTGAAAAATGAAGACGCTTCCTTGACACTAGTTGATACGGTGCCTGCGGGCAAATACATTTCGACTATAGCAGGGCTGTCGAATGGAACGACCTATTCATTCGTGGTCAAAGGCGCTTATGAATATGCGGGAGAAGCGGTTAGCGAGTCAAGCGGCATAGCAATTAGCGAAACGCCGATTAAGCTGGCTCCTCGCCAAATGGAAGCACTGGATCGCGGCCTCGTTGCGGTGAAGGAAACCGATCATGTGTACGTAGGCTGGCGCCTGCTGGGCACCGATGCGGAGGATATCGCATTCAACCTGTACCGCGACGGCGTGAAGCTGAACAGCACGCCAATTACAGGCAGCACTAACTATGCGGATGTGAACGGCAGCAGCAGTTCAACGTATAATGTGCGGGCCATTACCGGCGGAGTGGAGCAGCCGCAATCGGAAACGGTTGAGGTGTGGGATACAAACTACTTGAACATCCCGCTTGAGAAGCCGGAAGGCGGGGTAACCCCAGATGGCGTAGCTTATACGTATTCGGCGAATGACGCTTCCGTTGGCGATTTGGACGGAGACGGGCAATACGAAATTATAATGAGCTGGATGCCAAGCAATGCGAAGGATAACTCGCAGGCTGGCTACACGGGCAATGTGTATGTTGATGCTTACAAGCTCGACGGCACACGCCTGTGGCGAATGGATTTAGGCAAAAATATGCGGGCAGGCGCCCACTATCTCGACATTATGGTCTACGATTTGGATGGTGACGGCAAAGCCGAGGTGACGTTCCGCACGGCGGATGGCACGATTGACGGAAGCGGTGTCGTCATTGGCGATGCCAATGCGGATCACCGCAACGCCAGCGGATATATTTTGACCGGACCGGAGTTCCATACGGTGTTTGAAGGTGCGACAGGCAAAGCGCTGGCAACGGATGCTTATGAGCCGGAGCGGGGCAATGTTGCGGATTGGGGCGATGCCTACGGCAATCGCGTTGACCGTTTCCTTGCGGCGATTGCTTATCTCGACGGCGAGCGTCCGAGCATCGTGATGCAGCGTGGCTATTACACGCGGATGGTGCTTGTCGCCTATAACTATCGGGATGGCGAGCTGACGAAGGTGTGGACGTTCGATTCCAAAACGCCAGGCAATGAAGATTATTACGGCCAAGGCAATCACCAGCTTAGCGTTGCTGATGTGGATAATGACGGCCGGGATGAAATTATTACAGGCGCGGCAGCTATTGATGACAACGGAGACGGGCTGTGGAGCTCTAAGCTCGGCCATGGCGATGCGATGCATCTGAGCAATCTTAACCCGGATCGTCTGGGACTGGAATTGTTTGCGGTGCAAGAGGATACCGCCGTTAAATATTCCTACGATATGAAGGATGCACGAACAGGCCGTGTTTTATGGGGACAGCTGCAGCTCGGCATTGATGCTGGACGCGGTTTGTCGGCAGATATCGATCCAAGGCATAAAGGCGCGGAATCATGGGCAATCGACGGTGCGTGGAACAGCACGACAGGCGGGCTGTTTAACGCCAAGGGAGAGAAGCTGTCCGCGAGCATTCCAACGTCCAACTTTGCCATTTGGTGGGATGGCGACCTCAGCCGCGAGCTGCTTGATCATAATTGGCTAGGTGATCCGCGCGTTGGCGTTCCAAAAATCGACAAGTGGGATTATGAAAATGAAGCACTCGTCAATTTGGAAACCTTCACAGGTACTTATTCGATTAATGATACGAAAGGCAATCCGAACCTGCAGGCTGATCTATTCGGAGACTGGCGCGAAGAGGTGGTGCTGCGGACGGAAGACAGCAGCGCGCTGCGCATTTATACAACGACAGCTGTCACCGAGCATCGGATTCATACGCTAATGCATGATCCTGTCTACAGACTTGGCATCGCATGGCAAAATACGGGCTACAACCAGCCGCCACATACGAGCTTCTATCTAGGGACAGATATGGAAATGCCTGAACGGCCGAACATTCGTACAAATGCCATTGCAGCGACGAGCCTTAGCATTTCCGCTCCTTCGCAAGAGGTGACGGCGGGGCAGCAGCTGCAGCTGAGCCCGGTATTTTTGCCAGCGGCGGCAACAAACAAAGCCGTAACGTGGGCCGTTGCAGGTGAAGCTGGCTCGCCAACAACGCTTGCAACGATAAATGCAAATGGCTTGCTGTCAGCAGTGGCGGCAGGCAAAGTAAAAATTACAGCGACAGCAAATGACGGTTCGGGCGTGAGCGGCGAGCTCGTCGCGACGATTTCCGCTGCTGGAGCCGTGAACCCCGGAACGGGCTCGGGATCAAGCGGAACGGATGCAACGACTCCCCCGACGTCAACTCCGGCTCCTGCCAATGTGGTGCTTAAGCCGGTCGTTACAGTAGACGCTGGCGGCAAAGCATCGGCAGAAGTGACTGCGGCTGAGCTCTCGAAAGCGCTGGACGATGCTGCTGGCAAAAAGCTTGCGATCACCGCTGTGCCAACGGGTGCGGCAAGCTCCGTTCAAGTAACGCTTCCAGCGCAGGCGCTGAAAGCGGCATCTGGCAAACAGGTAAGCCAAGTGGAATTGAATTTGGGTCTGGCGAGCATAACGCTTGATACGGCGTGGCTTTCGAGGCAAATGGAAGCAGGAGCTGGAAAGCTTGAAATATCCGCTGCTGAGGCCGATATAAGCAAGCTTTCCGCCGAGGCGAAAGCACAACTAGGGGATGCAAAAGTTTATGATTTGACATTGACGATTGATGGCAAAGCGATTACTTCTTTTGCAGGCGGTGTTAAAGTTGCATTGGACTACAATCTGCAAGCAGGAGAGAGTCCGAATAAAGTGGTCGTCTATTACATTGACGATAATGGTGAAACGCAAATTGTGAAAAATGGAAAATATGACGTGGCAGCAGGGCACGTCACCTTTAAACCAGAGCATTTCAGCAAATATGCAGCAGCTCACGTCAATATTCAATTTAATGATATTGAGCGTGTAGCATGGGCGAAGGACAGCATTGAATCGCTCGCTGCCAGAGGCATTATTAATGGCATGGGCAATCAAGCCTTTAAGCCGGATCAGCAAGTCACGCGGGCTCAGTTTCTGAAAATGCTGCTGCAAACGTACGATTTGGAGCAGGCGGATGCAGCAAGCACGTTTAGCGATGTGCAGCCAGGCAGCTGGTATTACAGCTCAGTGGCGAGCGCGCAGGAGCTAGGCATTGTTGAAGGCAAAGCAAATGGCACTTTTGGCTTTAATGATGAAATTACGCGTGAGGATATGGCCGTTATGGCCCATCGCGTTATTCAGAAGCTTGAGCTGAAGCTGAATGCACAAGGACAGCCAAGTGATTTCAAAGACAGCTCGGCGATTTCCAGCTATGCGAAGCAGGCAGTAGATGCGATGCAAAGTGCAGGCATCATTAAAGGAACAGGCAATGGCAGCTTCGAGCCGAAGAACCATGCAACGCGGGCACAAGCGGCGGTTGTCATTAACCAGCTGCTTGGGGCGAATAATTAAGCAGACTGCAAACAGGGAAGAACAGGAAACCGGAAATGGACTGTAGAATAGTAGAGGAGGCTGCGTAGTGATGCGCAGCCTTTTTTCTTTATTTTCAAACTAGCTTAAATCGGTTGAAGGGGGATGGAGAGATGAACGTAGGCTGCGGAACCCAGCTGTTGCTGGTAGTGGTAATTTGCGCTGCGCTGCTGATTTTGCAGTCTATATGAAGGCGGTGCTCGGTTATTGATGCTAAGCAGGAATAGTAGGATAATCGCAAGCAGGCGCTCCATCTAGCTTTACGGCCGGACAAGCGCCTGTTTTGTGTTTTTTGGACTAGTTGTTTTTGGTGTTGTTGTTGGTGTTGTTGGTGTTGTTGGTGTTGGTCCTGGTGTTCGTTGTGCTGGCAAAAAGGCTAACGTTCGAGCTGCTCCGCCGTCATAGGCAGCTGCCAGTCAATGGCCTCGCTGCCGATGCTGTGAAGGAAGGCGTTGGCGCGGGAAAAGGGCTTGCTCCCGAAAAATCCGCGCTCCGCTGAATAAGGGCTTGGATGGGGAGAAGCAATCAGGTGATGCCGAGAGCGGTCTATACGGGATGCCTTATCTTGAGCATGCTTGCCCCACAGTATAAATACGATGGGCTGCTCCCGTTCGTTCAGCGCTTCAATGATCCGGTCGGTAAACCGCTCCCAGCCGATGCCTTGATGCGAGCCCGCGCTGCCCGCTCTTACGGTAAGCACGGCATTGAGCAGCAGCACGCCCTGCTTGGCCCAAGAAGCGAGATAGCCGTGGGAGGGAGGCATGCAGCCAAGATCACTGGCGAGCTCCTGATATATATTTTGCAGCGATGGAGGAATGCGCACGCCCGGCTGGACAGAGAAGCTGAGGCCATGCGCCTGGTTAGCGCCATGATAGGGGTCCTGTCCCAAAATGACGACCCGCGTATTTTCAAACGATGTATAATGAAGGGCATTATAAATATGATGCATATTGGGATAGACGGTAGTCGTACGGTATTGCTGGGCGAGATGAGAGCGCATTTCCCGGTAATAGGGCTCCGCAAGCTCGGCGTTCAACAGCTCCGCCCAATCATTATGAAAAATAGTCGCCAAGGTAAAATCCTCCTTATTTGCGTATGATTCTTATTCTAGCATAAATGAAAAGATGCATAAAAATAGCCAGGCTTTAAGGAACCACGGCACGCAGTTGAGGCTGCGCCCCTGCTGAAGATACCCCTGTGGCTGAAGCTGCACAGCTGGGGCCGCGTCCTTCTCCTTTTTTGACGGACTGAGCTTCCGCTATTTTGGCTTTTGCTTCGATTTCGGGCCGTCCGCGGACATGAAATCCGTTATTGTTCTCCTCATCCCATCAAAACAGCTTTTGGCAGCACAATAGCTGCACCTGAGTCCGCCACTAGTGCTATAACCCGTGATTTTGATGAAATAACGGCTGCTGTGTCCACGAAATCTATCTTTGCGCGGTGAGCACCGCTCTGAAACGAAGAGTATGAAGCTGCTTTCAGTACGTATGTACACAATTAGGAGCAGGCTCGTTTACATTTGCATACACATCCTAGCAGGATATCTGGGAAAGGGGCATTACCTTTTTGATGATTTAGATTACTATAGTTAATTCTTTGTTGCGTAAAAATCGTCTACAATAGGTTTTGTAAGCACTTACAAAAAAGAATGGTTACAGGAGGTCAAGCATGATTAAAAACAAGATTGGTATTGTAACGCTCCTTTCCCTGTCGCTTATCTTTGGGGGATGCTCGGCACAAGGTAGCAATAACCAGCCGGGGGCTGAAGCAAGCACAGATAGCAGCAGCGGTAGCGGCAGCACCAAAAAGGTCGAATTGAGAATGACCTGGTGGGGCTCGCAAACCCGTCATGATCTGACCATTAAAGCGCTTGAGCTGTTCCAGCAAAAACATCCTGACATTGTGATTAAGCCGGAATATTCCGGGTGGGACGGTTATTTCGATAAGCTGTCCACACAGGTGGCTGGAGCAAACGCGCCTGACCTCATTCAAATGGATTACGCCTTCCTGACTGACTACGCAAACCGTGATGCACTGCTTGATTTGGATACGTATACGCAAAGCGGCGACCTGAAAATTGACAAGCATGATCCGAGCATGATCAAAGCGGGTACCGTGAATGACAAGCTTTATGCGATCACGCTTGGGGTGAATGCACCTGGCGTTGTATACAGCTCGAAGGTGTTCCAAGAGCTGAATATTGCAGACCCGGACACAAGCTGGACGTGGGAGGACTTCGCCAAAATCGCCAAACAAATTAGAGAGGCGAAGGGAGATGCTTTTGTCGGCTCGGCTGACAACTCGGGAACGTTCAACATTTTTGAAATTATGGTTCGCCAAAACGGCCGCAGCTTGTTCAAGGATGGGCAGCTAGGCGCGACGAAAGAGGATTTCACAAAATGGTTCACGCTGTGGCAGGATATGCGCGGCAGCGGCAGCATTACTTCACCAGAAGCAACGGCTGCGATGACGAATGCGCTCGAAACACGCCCGCTCGCTTTGGGTACAGGAGCGATGGACTTTATATGGTCCAACCAAATTATTGCCTTCCAGAAAGCGCTGAAGGATTCAACCGACCAGCTTAAAATTCAAGTGCTGCCGCATTCGGCAGGTGAAGCAAAAAGCGGGGAATACCTCAAGCCAGGCCAATTTCTCTCCGGCTATTCCAAGACGGATCATCCGAAAGAGGTCGCCATGGTTATCGATTTCCTCGTCAATGATCCAGAAGCGACAGCGATTCTTGGCTCGGAGCGCGGGGTGCCGGTAAATTCAGAAATTCGGGCGCAAATGGCAACTACGCTGTCTGATACCGACAAAATGATTTTTAACTTCGTAGACACGGTATCCAAAGACAAAAGCGACATTGATCCGCCGTATCCGCAAGGCTACTCGGAAGTGGACAAAAGCTTCAAAACGCTCAGCGAGCAAATGGCGTTCGCTCAAGGCGAGCTCGGCAGCAACATCGACGAGTTTATGACTAGTGCCAATGCGGCGCTCAGCAAAAGCAAATAATAGAAAAAATGAATAAGAGCCAGCGGTGCTGCCTGCAAAAAGCGGCAGCTCCGCTGGAATTAAGGGAAGAGGGGAATCCGCGATGACAGCACCATCTATGATGAAGCCGCCAAAAAGCAGCAAACGGGCGAAACGATCGGCAGCCAGCCAGCATAATCGCGCCGCCTTGCTTTTTCTAGCGCCATGGCTCATCGGCCTGATTTGCCTGACGCTCGGCCCGGTGCTGGCGTCGCTGTATTTTTCACTAACGGATTACAGCATTCTGGCAAGCCCCAATTGGGTGGGACTCAGCAATTATACGGAAATGCTCACATCGGATAAGCTGTTTGGAACGTCGCTTAAGGTTACTTTCACATATGTATTCGCATCGGTGCCGCTCAAGCTGATTTTCGCTCTTGGCGTTGCGCTGCTGCTTAACAAAGGAATCAAGGGTCTGGGTATTTATCGGACCATCTATTATATTCCCTCCTTGCTCGGGGGCAGCATTGCGATATCAATGTTATGGCGGAAAATGCTCGGCGGCGATGGCCTGCTCAATCAGGTGCTGCTGAAGGTAGGCATTCACGCGCCAGATTGGGTCGCGAATCCTAAATATGCACTGTATTCGATCGTATTGCTCTCGGTATGGCAGTTTGGCTCCTCCATGATTATTTTCCTATCGGGGCTTAAGCAAATTCCGTCCGATTATTACGAAGCCTCATCCGTGGATGGAGCAGGGAAAATTCGGCAGTTTTTTAACATTACGCTGCCGATTTTGACGCCGGTCATTTTCTTTAATCTCGTCATGCAAATAATTACGTCGTTCCAATCGTTTACACAGGCTTTCGTCATCAGCAATGGCACCGGCGGCCCACTGAATTCAACGCTCATGTATTCGCTCTATTTGTACAAAAAAGGCTTTGCTTTCTTCCAAATGGGCTACGCTTCGGCGATGGCTTGGGTGCTGCTGCTCATTATCGGCTGCTTCACCTTTATCATATTCCGCTCCAGCAGAGGCTGGGTGCATTACGAGGACGGGGGGAAATAGACGATGGTGGATACGCTGCGTAGAACAGCTTGGCTCAGGCATTTGGCGATTTTGCTCATCGCCTTCGTCATGCTGTATCCGGTGCTGTGGCTGGTCGGAAGCTCCTTCAAGCCGAACAATGTTATTTTCTCTGAAATTGGCATTTGGCCGCAGGAATGGGTTTGGGGCAATTATTTTGCAGGCTGGAACGGGATTCAAGGCAATCCGTTCTCGCATTTTCTTGGAAATTCGATGATTGTGTCCATCGGCGCGGTAATCGGCAATGTGCTGTCCTGCTCCATGGCGGCTTATGCCTTCGCCCGTCTCAGCTTCCGCTTCAAGGCGCTCGCCTTCGGACTGATGCTGCTGACGATTATGCTGCCGCATCATGTGACGCTCATTCCGCAATATATATTGTTCAATCAGCTGGGATGGGTCAACAGCTTTCTGCCGCTGATCGCGCCAAAATGGCTGGCGACCGATGGGTTCTTTATTTTTCTAACGGTGCAGTTTATTCGCGGCTTACCCAAGGAGCTCGATGAAGCGGCGACGATTGACGGCTGCGGACTCATTCAAATTTACTGGCGCATCATTCTGCCGCTCGCGGTACCAGCGCTCATTACGACGACGATTTTCACCTTCCTTTGGACATGGGATGACTTTTTCAGCCAATTGATTTATTTGAGCGATGTATCGAAGTTCACGGTTCCGCTCGGTCTGCGGCTGTTCCTCGATTCCAGCTCGCAATCTGACTGGGGTCCGATGTTCGCGATGTCGGTGCTGTCGCTGCTGCCTTGCTTTATTATTTTCATCATCTGTCAAAAATACTTTGTAGAAGGTATTGCGACCTCCGGCATTAAAGGGTAAGCTTCACTTACTCCAAACGGTCAGGGTGATGACATACGATGCGTACGATCGATTTTTCTTTACGGCAATCCATATTGCGGAGAAGCAAGCTGTCCACTTTGATGGTCGCTTGCTTCGTGCTGTTAAACCTATTGTTTTTGCTGGCGATTATTTGGCTGTCCTACCGCTCCTTCTCGAATGTGACCTTTAGCGAAATTAGCAAGGCGCGGCTGGCGCTGCTGAATGAAAGCACGAATCGCGGCTTTGATTTTATGACGAATATGACGAATACAGCTTATTCCGTCGTCAGCAATAAAGAGGTGAAGGACAAGCTGGAGGCGGGAGCCAAATCGAAATATGACATGCTCATTAAACGGCGGGAAATTTCCGATTTGCTGCATCATACACTCGTCGTCAATTCCGGCATCAGCTCGATTGAAATTTACAGTGATAATTTTAACGATGTGCCCTATAATTCTACGGATCTTGTGTTTCCGGTGAGCAAGCTTGCCGATCAAAAATGGTTTTCCGCTTTGGAGAAGGCGGACGCCATTTGGATTCCGGAAGAAGAAAACGCTTCCTCGAAGTCGTTGATCGGGTATGCCCAGCATATGTTCGACAGCAAGGGGCGGACGATGGGCTATCTGGTCATCAGCATGTCGCAGCAGGATGTATTGCGCAATTTTGCCGACGTGCCGATGGTGCTGGAGGGGCAGGTGCTCGTCGTGGATACGGCGGGCAACATTATTGTGAAGGTGAACGACTCGCAGGTGGAGGGCGAGGAGGTCATTCTCGATGCCGAATGGCTGGGTGACCGTTCGAAAACGCTCAGTGATGGATATGAGCTGCTCCGCAGAGACGATCAATCGTATTTGGTCGTGTTCTCCAAGCCTAGCTCGGTGCAGTGGCGGCTGGTACAGACGATTCCGACCAGAACGCTGCTGGCGACTACCTATGAGGCGGGCTGGTATGTGCTAGGCATCGGAATATTAAGCTTATTGCTGTCCGCTATATTGACCTATTGGTTTGTGAAAAGCATCATCAAGCCGCTGCGCCGATTGATGGCGGAGATGAAGCGGCTGGAGCGCGGCGACTTCCAGGCGAAAGCGACAAGCGCCTTCACCGAGGAATATGCGCAGCTTTCCTACAGCTTCAACCATATGGTGTCGCGCCTGAAAGAGTCGATGGACGATGTGAAGACGGAGAGCAAGGCGAAGCGCGATGCTCAGACGAGCTTGCTGGAGGCGCAGATTAAGCCGCATTTTCTGTATAATACGCTCGATATGATCCACTGGCGGGCACTCGATTATAAAGCCGAGGATATCAGCTTTATGATTACGCAGCTCGGCAAGCTGCTGCGCATTGGCCTCAGCGGAGGCAAGCTGTTCATCCGCGTGCGTGATGAGCTGGAGCATGCCCGCTGCTATCTCAGCATTCAGAAGGAGCGTATGACGTTCCCGATCGCTTATACCGAGCGGGTGTTAGATCCGCAAATACGCGGCTATTATATACCGAAAATTATTTTGCAGCCGCTTATTGAAAACGCAGTCATTCATGGCTGTCCTGCGGACAATACGTCGGAGCTGGCACTCTCTCTGGATATTCGCGAGCAGCAGATGCCGGGGCAAGCGCCTTATTTGGAAATGAGCCTGACTGACAATGGACGAGGCTTGCCCGATGATTGGCATATGGACAAGGCGACAGGCATCGGCATTCGCAATGTGCATACGCGCTTGCAGCTTTACTGCGGACCTTTATATGGCCTGCAGCTCGCAAATAGTGAGCAGGGAGGCGTGAAGGTGACAGTGAAGCTGCCGATTATTGAAACAGAAGACCAATTAAAACGGTTGCTGGACGGTGAAAAAGGATGAAATCAGTGCTTCTTGTAGACGATGAGCCGCATATTATTGCGGCGCTGACGCGGCATGTGGGCTGGGAGAAGCTGGGGCTGCGCATTGCTGGAACGGCTGCGAATGGCTTGCAGGCGCTGGCGAGCTTCCGCGAGCTTAAACCGGATCTCGTCATTACGGATGTGAATATGCCGCAGATGAACGGGCTTGCGCTTGTCGAAGCGCTGCGGCAGGAGGATGCTAGCTTGCCGATCGTTATTTTGAGCGGCTTCGATGAGTTTGAAAATGCGCGGCAGGCGATGCGCTGGGGCGTGCATCATTTTTTGCTAAAGCCGGCTGCTGTGGCGGAAATCGAAGGCGTGCTCGCTGAAATTATGGGCGAGCTGGATTTGCAGGCGGAGAAGCTGCGGCTGGAGGAGCATTACAAGCTGGAGCTTGACCGGCTGCTGCCGTATTTGCGCGAGCGCTTGTTCACCGAGCTGCTGACGACGCGCTATCAGCCGCATGAGCTGCATGAGGAGCGGCTTGCTTATTTGAACATTCCTTCGCCAAAGCAGGTGGCGGCGGTGAGCTTGCAGCTGACGCGCCCCGCGCTGCTCACGAAGCTGAAGGAGCGAGACTGGCAGCTGCTCAAATTTGGTGCGAACAACATCATTCGTGAAATGCTGGAAGGCAAACTGGCTGGCACTCAAATCTACGGCTACGCGATTGATTACTCCGATCGGCTGTTCGTGCTGGTCCTGCTGTCGGAGCAGGCGCAGGAGGACGAGCTGTATCAGGCAGGCGAGGAGCTCGCCTACAGCTTGACGGAGAAAATAACGGCGCTGCTCAAGCTGGAGGCTACCGCAGGCATTGGTTCGGTGCGAAGCAGCCTGCATGAGCTGATCGATTCGTATTTGGAAAGCCGCGTGGCGCTGGAGGCGGCGGAATTTCAAGGTACAAGCCAGGTGTATCCTTATGCAGAATGGGCACAGCTGGATACGACGTATGACCAATATGCGCCGCTGCTTAAGCAGTGGAATGAGGCGCTGACGGACAAGGATTTGGAGCGGGCAGCCCACCAGTGGGAAGCGATTCATAATCAGCTGCAAAAGGAAGCGAGCGGTTCGCTCACGGATATTCAGACGATATGTGTCGGTTTGTTCAGCTCGCTGACTTTTTTCTGGAATGAGGCGTTCGCCCAGCATCAGCCACCGCGCACGCTGTCGCAATTTTTACAGGGCATCCAGCAGCATTTGACACTTGGCGCCCTAGCGCGCTGGATGAATGAGCTGGTAGAGGAATGGCTGCAAAGCGCGGCGCAGGAAATTTCCGGCCGAAAAAGCAATCGGCTTGTCGATAGCGTGAAGCAGTATGTTGCGGCGAATTTCAGCCAGGAAATCAGCTTTGCGGCCATTGCCAAGGAGCTGTTCGTGCACCCGAAATATTTAAGCCAGCTGTTTAAGCGGGTAACAGGGCAAAACTTTGTGCATTATTTGAATGATTACCGTATTCATAAAGCCATCGACTATTTGCAGTCGGGCCATCATATGGTGTACGAGGTCAGCGAAATGGTCGGCTTCAATAATCCAACCTATTTCAGCCAAGTGTTCAAAATGAGCACGGGCAAAAGCCCTTCGGATTATTTTCGGATGTGAGGGGATAGGGTGTGTTACCTAAAGAAATTGTATACAGCCACACAACAGGATATTTGGATAATGATGTGGAATTAACGTGGGAGCAGAAATTGAATTTAAAGGGAGCTAGTTATGTTACCACAAGTAGTTGAACAAATTATGAGTAAGTTATGTACTTGTTTAAGAATGAACCGTTCAAATATTGTATCTGTTTACATATATGGTTCGGTAGCATTAGGAGACTATATTGAAGGTTCCAGCGACATCGATTTTATTGCAATTGTTCGAACACCACCTAATATGTCCGATATCCAGGCAATCTCCGCAGCTCACAAAGAGGTTGAAAATAAGTTTCCACACGCTGATATCATGGGAGCTTACTTACTCAAAAATGATTTGGGAAAACCACAAAGTGAAATTAGTTCTTTTTTAACCTATTATAATAAACAAGTTCATTTAAATGGATATGGTGCTGATATTAATCCAATTACGTGGTGGATGTTAAAAAATCATGGCATTAAAATATACGGATCGGAACAACCCTTAAATTATGAGATAGAAATTAAACCCTTGGTCGAATATGTAATGGAAAACTTAAATACCTACTGGGTTAGCTGGATAGAGCGATTAGAGAAGCAATTGGCTTTAGTCAGTCAATCAGACCAAGAGAATGTCGCTAAGCAGCTTGATCAAGCAGTGGAATGGTGTACACTGGGTATGTTACGGCAACTATACACAATAAAAGAGCAAAGTATAATGAGTAAAGTTGAAGCTGGATATTATGGAATCACAGTTATTCCTCAACAATGGCATGGGTTAATCTATGAAGCAATTAATATAAAGCGGCTTCGTCCTGACCGTTGTTATGATTCAAATGAAAAGCGATTAGCTGACTTAGTGGCATTGCTTCGTTATATTCACCTAGAAGCTAATCGATTTTTTGATGATTCGCTTGATTTGTTGAACGAATGAATAGCGGTACAATGTATAAAGAGAAACTTGGCGGACACAGTAGCCGCTATTTCAACCGAATTATGGGTTAAGGGAGATGTGGCGGACTCAGAAGCCGCTAATACGCTGCCAAATGCGATTTTGACGGGATGAGGAGGACCATAACGGCTTTCCTGTCCGCTCACGGCCTGAAATCGGGTTAAAAGCTGGAATAGCGGAATCTCAGTCCTCGAAAAATGGAGTGAACATCCCGAGCTCTGGCTTCCCGGCCGCAGTGGTCTGTCTCGACAACAAACACATGATGATAGAGAGTGGGCTTCTACTCATAACGATAAAAAGCCCTCTACAATGAATGAAAGTAATCCGTAATATTCCCCAAGAGTGCATGCCCCTTTTTATATGCTGTTCCAAGCACTTTTCCCCCCCGAAAAAAAAGCTCATGATATTTCTTCTTTTCCCTGTTAATGCTAAACTAAGGTCTGATTAGCGGCAAGCTGGTGTTGCAAAGGCCGCTCCACAACTTATGACATAGCAAAGGCGGTCTACTCATGCGCAATATTTGGCATATTTATAAAACAGATTGGCTCCATATTTTACGAGTGCCTACCGGCATTTTTCTTATTTTAGCGATAATATTGCTCCCTGGCTTGTACGATTGGGTCAATATTAAATCGGTGTGGGACCCTTACAGCAACACGCAAGGTATAAAAATAGCAGTCACGAGCCTCGATGCGGGAGCGGCTGTTCAAGGCAAGACCGTTAATATCGGCGAGGAGCTAGTGGCAAGCCTGCAAAAAAACGAGAAGCTAGGCTGGACGTTTGTAGGTGAGGAGGAAGCGATGGCTGGTGTTGAAAAAGGCACCTATTATGCAAGCCTGCTTATACCAGCCGACTTCTCTGCCAAAATAACCGGCATTATCGAAGGCAAAATCGAGCGGCCGGAAGTCATTTATACGGTCAATGAAAAGGTGAATGCCATTGCGCCGAAAATAACCGGCTCCGGTGTTTCCGCAATCACGAAGCAAATTAACGAAGGCTTCACAGAAGCTGTCAGCGAAGCAGTGCTGACGAAATTGAAAGAGGCCGGCGTAGAAATTGAAGCAGAGCTGCCGACCATTCGCAAAGTCGAGAACGGTATTTTTAGTCTGGAAAGCCATTTGCCTGAAATCGAAGCGGCTGGACAGAAGGTACTGGATATCGAAAGCAAGCTGCCGGAAATTAACGAGAAGGCGCAAAAAATAATCGAGCTTCAGCAGAAGCTGCCGGAAATCAATGAAGCCGCGCAATATGTGCTAAAGCTGCAGCAATATTGGCCGAAAATCAGCGATGCTGCTTCCGAGGTTCTTATCATTCAGGAGAAGCTGCCTGAAATTCAGAAGGCGGCGCAGCGCATTCAGGAGGTCGATGCCAATTTCGACCGCGTGAGCGAGGTGGTCGACACGGCGCTGGATAAAACGAATACAGCGCTTGGCATTGTGACGACGGCTGAGGAGCAGCTGCCGAAGCTTGAGGCGCTGGGGGGAGACGCGATCGCTTTCGCGGACGGGCTGAACGATTTTTTAGCGTCGAGCCAGGAGGCCTTTCAGACGATTAGCCCGACTTTGAAGCGAAATTTGCTGCTGGTCAAGCAAATCGCTGATGCTGCCGAACTGCTGACAGCAAGGCTGCAGGAAGCGGATCTTAGCAAGCTGCCGACTGCAGCGGAAGTGCAGGCGCTCTCGAATCGGCTCCGTACAGCGGCAGGCGTAATCGGCAGCATGACGAATGTGCTGCAGACGATTAACAGCCATTTGCCGGATGGGCAGCTAAGCGGGCCCATTCAGCGGCTGAGCGGTCTCGTCGAAAAGCTGAATACGCAAATTCAGCTTTTCGGCATCATTAAGGATGCGATGGACCGGGGAACCGCGCCGCCAGAGGAGATTGTAGCGCGTCTGCATGCGGTAACCGAGCAGGTGAGCAGCGATCTTGGCTACGTTCTGGAGCATTACGACAGCGATATTGCGCCTGCGATTACCGAAGGCTTGAGCAAATTGCAGCAGCTTGGAGCGGCATCGTCCGATGTGCTGCAAACGGCCAAGAGCAAGCTGCCGGATATCGCCGAGCTGCTCAAGGCCGCGCGTGAAGGGCTGACGTTTGGGCAGCAGGAGCTGACCCGCATTCAGGCTGAGCTGCCGGAAATCCGCACGAAGGTGCATGAAATAGCGACGACTTTGCAAAGCAAGACGGACGCCTTCGTGAACGCGATTAACACGGCAGCGCCGTTTATCCGCAATGACTTGCCAGCCATCGGCAAAAAAATCGACGCAGCCGCAGCTTTTGTCCAGAACGATTTGCCTGAGGCGGAAAAAGAGCTGGCAAAGCTGGCCGATTTCGTCAAATACCAGCTCCCGGAGCTTACGGACAGCGTGAAGCGCGTTGCCGGACTTGTTCGCGACGACTTGCCGCAGCTGGAGGAAGCGATTCGTAAAGCGGCAGATAAACTGCGCGAAGTGAAGGCTGATAACAGCTTTGCCGAACTTGCGAAGCTGCTGCGCGGTGATATTGAGAAGGAAAGCGAGTTTTTGGCGAGCCCCGTGCTTATTAAGGAAAATCAGCTGTATGCGATTCCTAACTATGGCTCGGCGATGTCGCCATTTTACGGGGTGCTGTCGCTTTGGGTTGGAGCCACGCTTCTCATCTCGTTGCTGCGCTCGGAGGCAGATAATCCGAATGGAGGCTATCGCGGCTACCAGTTGTATTTGGGTCGCCTCGGCACCTTTTTAACGATTGGACTATTGCAGGCATTATGCGTAACGCTGGGAGACTTTTTTATTTTAGGCGCATACGTCGCAGATAAGCTGTGGTTTGTTTTATTCGCGATGCTCGTCAGCATCGTATTTGTCACCATTACGTACACGCTGCTGTCTGTGTTCGGCAATGCGGGCAAGGGAATTGCGATAATTTTCATGGTGTTTCAATTTTCCAGCTCAGGCGGGACCTTTCCGATCAGCATGACGTCGCCTTTTTTCCAGGCGCTGAATCCGTTTATGCCATTTACATATGCGATTAGCTTGCTGCGCGAAGCGGTTGGCGGCATTTTATGGGAAACGGTGCTGAAGGATATGCTGTTCCTGCTCGGCTTTATTGCCATTAGCCTTTTCATTGCCCTTGTGCTCAAACGCCCGCTTAGCGGCATCATTAAGCGCTCGTCCGACAATGCGAAGAAGACCAAAATTATAGCATAGAGATTAAGGGGAAACGTATGAAAACGTATGAACAGTTCGTGGGAGAAATCATTGCGGCGGCGCAGGCTGCGGGGCTGCATATTTATCAAAATAAAAACCGGCTGGAAACAAGGTCGCTGGATCGCGAGTTTTCGTTTTTTTGTACGCCAAGGGCTCACCAGCAGCCGTATCAGACGAGTGCCTATATGTATTTTGAATGGAGCAGCGTGCTGACGGCGGAATCGCTGCGTGAGCGGGAGGAGGAGCCGCTGTCTCCGGTGCTCAGCATATCTCGTAACGCTGATGAGGCCGCTGAGGATGAGCCTTGTACACAGCTGCATATTCAGTACGAGTTCGAGGTAGCGGAAAATTTTCAAACGATGACGGATGAAATCAATCAGCAGCTGCTGACGATTTTTCGCAAGTCTATGGGCCACACCAACGTTCCGGTTATAAAATGGGAGCTGATTATTCAAGCCAGCGGCGAAAATCATATTTCTAAAATATCAGCGCAGCAGCACTGGAGCATTCCCCTGCTGTCGGATTCGGGTATTGGCCCGATTATGACTGAGGTTAATGATGTTTTGATCGCGATAAGCGAGCTGCCCTTTATCAAAAAGGATACGCAGTAGCGTGGGGTGAATTTTTAATAAAGCGGGCGGCAAAGGTCACAGGCTTCATGTCTTTGCCTGCCCTAAAGCTCTCCATGGCCTTGAACCATCCAACCCTTTAGGGAGTGCTATTTTTCAAAAATGTATCTCGGGTCAAGTTCAAAAAGGCTTCAATCGCTGGCGAAATCCACTTTTCTTCATGCCAAAACATTTGGATTGCAAACGATGTGGCGGTCAAATCCCAAGGTAATGGAACCAGTTCACCACGATTCACTTCTGCGATCACGGCCATTTCAGGCAATATGGCGATGCCCATTCCTATTTTTGCACATTGTTTAATGGCCTCAGCGCTGTTGAACTCCAATTCGGTAATTCCACCCATGCCCTTCTGTGAAAGACTTCGCTCAAAAAAAGTACGATAGGAGCAGCTCTTCTCCGTCAACAAAAAGGTTTCGCCATGAAAATCTTCAATGGCTAGTGCTGTATATGCAGCCAAAGGGTGATCAGGTGCTGCCAGTAAATAAAAGGGCTCGTCCAGCATTTTCTCTCCGCAAAACCCAGCCGATTCCTTGTTCTCATCCAGCATAAAAATAATGTCTGCGTCCCCTTCCCGCAAGCTCTGTTTGAGGTTCGGATTAGCCAGCGGTCTGAATATCAACCGAATTCCTGGATAACTTAAGCGAAATCGGCGAAGTATAGCCGGCAGCCAGTATGTACACAACGTTTCATCGGCACTTATGACCACCGTACCCGTCACCTCGCCCGATTGCTTAAGGGCATGCTGCGCTTCTTCAAGTGTACTCAATATGTTATCTACATAACGCAAAAAATTTCTCCCCGCATCGGTCAGAGTCACTCTTTTATTCAATCGATCGACGAGCTTGACACCTAGTTCATCCTCCAAGGACTTAATCTGCATCGTAACCGTTGAAGGAACATAGTTTTGCACTTCTGCAGTCCGACTAAAGTTGAGCGTGGAAGCAAGCATATGAAAGGTTTTCAGTTGGCGCAATTCCATAGTTTCACCCCTTGATTCAAAAAAAATGAACGTTCTATTCGAAAACGTTTCTTTGACTTAACAATAGCATCGTCGTAGAGTGATGACAAGAAAGACAGTCGATCTTGGCTAAGAAAAGGAGATTTTTATATGAGAGATTATGAAGTGTATGAACTGGGGGATATTCTGCTGCAATCCGGTGACACTTTGCCAAATGCCATTCTTGCCTACAAAACCTACGGCACGCTAAATGCGGAAAAAAATAATGTAATTGTATACCCCACCTGGTTTGCAGGTCTACATACCGATAATGAATGGCTTATTGGACTTGGTAAGGCACTCGATCCAGAAAAGTATTTTATCATCGTCCCGAATATGCTGGGTAATGGACTATCCTCCTCGCCAAGCAATACGCCACCGCCTTACCATCAAGCTAATTTTCCGCTGATTTCGATTTATGATAATGTGCGACTGCAGCATCAGCTGGTTACTCAACATTTTGGCATTACAAAAATTGCTCTCGTTGTAGGCTGGTCACTAGGAGCTGTGCAGACGTTTCAGTGGGGAGCAAGCTATCCCGATATGGTGGAACGAATCGCTCCATTCGGAGGTACTGCCATGACCCGGCCGCATGCAAAGGTTGTATTTGAAGGAATGATTGCTGGACTTCAGGCTGATTCTGCTTGGAACAATGGCTTTTATACGCCGGAACCCACAAAGGGATTGGCAGCTATGGGTCGAATCTATGCAGCCTGGGGCTTCTCTCAGGCTTATTATCTAGAACAGCTCTATCAGCAAGAGGGCTATCACACACTGGAGGAATATCTTGTAGATTACTGGGATCAAGTGTTTTTGGCCTTTGACGCTAATGACTTGATCACCATGTTACGTACCGGAATCACTGGTGACATTAGTGCTAATCCGACGTATGACGGCGATTTTAAACTTGCATTAAGCGAAATTACAGCACGGGCACTGGTTATGCCGGGAAGTACGGATCTTTTTTTCCCTCCCCAGGATAACAAATATGAGGCACAGCATATGCCGAATGCGCTCTTCCTACCGATTGAATCGAAGTGGGGGCATTGTGCAGGCATTGGACAACATGAACCAGATTCCGAATTTATAGATAAAAATCTAAAACGTTTTTTGATGCAATAAAACCTTAAAAATACGCAGTTAACGGAAATACAAATTTCGATCATAAATAGATAGCTGGATGAGGAGCGGATTGAATTGAAAAATAAACGGATGATCTATGTTCTGGCCCTTGCTATTTTTCTAATAGGAACCATTGAATATATCATTACAGGAGTCATTGAAATGATGGCTATGGACTTGGGAGTGTCTACTTCCGAGGCTGGGTTATTGGTGACGGTATTTGCTCTCTCAGCGGCCATTGTCGCTCCGATTCTGATTGCATTAACGATAAATGTAGATCGCAGGAAGCTGTTGATGGCTGCCCTCAGTGTGTTTATTGCCAGCAACGGACTAATGGTTATAAACCTTTCTTATGACGCAATGCTAGGGGTGCGAATGATTCAAGGAGCTAGCGGAGGAATCACTACCGTAGTAGCCATGGCTGTAGCGACACGACTCGTTGAACAGGAAAGAAGGGGGAATGCCATCGGTATCATTTTAATGGGGCTCAGCAGTTCGCTAGTGCTGGGTGTCCCAATCGGCACATTTTTTAGTGAGATGTTTGGATGGAGAGTTTTATTTATTTTGATCGGTTTATTAAGCGTTCTCCCATTGATCATCATCTATAAAAAGGTTCCGGTAATCAAAGAAGAGGAAAAGATTACGCTTTGGATGCAGCTTTCCATTTTAAGAAATTTAAAAGTTCTGACGGCCTTGGTTATTACTTTATTTTATATCGGGGGCTATGCTACACTGTTCACTTATATTGCGCCTTTCTTGCAAGCCACATCCTCACTCTCCATAACCGAAATAAGCGGTGTTCTATTCCTAGCGGGAATTTGCAGCTTCGTCGGATCAAAAGTGGGCGGACAATTGGCAGATGCAAAGGGAACGAAATTTACCATTTATATCGGACTCTTGTTACAAGGAGCAGCTCTTCTTTTATTTGCTCTAGCTGGTGTCAATCTCGTTGTATTAATCTTGGTTTTGATGATTTTCATGTTAGCCACCTGGAGTATTTCCCCTGCCCAGCAGCTTTATCTGGTTACTCTAGCGCCTCGAAATCCGGACATTGCTCTAAGCGTAAATACGTCGTTCATCCAATTTGGTTTTGCACTGGGATCTGGATTAGGCGGGCTTGTCATCAGCCGTACATCCGTTCTATATTTAAATTGGCTGGGTCTTGCCGCTGTATGCATAGCTATACTTCTTGCGATCTTGTTATTTAAAAAAAGGAACGCTGGGGTTAGAAGCCCTATGGTTACGAAATAAAAAAGGCAGTGGACTGAATAAAATGTACCCTATAAGATGGACACTTAAAAAAAGGT
>NZ_JBPULM010000034.1:0-162004 GCF_055814915.1 Paenibacillus sp. R-74696 | reverse complement strand
AGGTGAAACGGCTGTCGCCGTTACATGCTTATAATTTAAAAAAAGTACCCACAGTCCGATCACTTTGTTCAAAGTGTCCAGACTATAGGTACCCGTTAAATAAGGCGTGCTTTATTTAATTCTTGCTTGCTAATCTATTTTCCTGAAGCACGCTGCTTAGAGCGGACAAGGCCGAAATAAGCAACCATTCCAAGCATGCTGGCGGTGAAAATAATAACGCCCATCGGCACAGCTGTTTCCTCTCCGGCAATACCGACGAGTGGCGCGGCTACAGCGCCAAGCATAAAAGGCAGCAAGCCAAGCAAGGCCGATGCACTGCCGGCAATATGAGCCTGATTTTCCATAGCCAGCGAAAACGAAGCAGTAGCTGTAATACCGATCGAGCATACAAAGAAAAATAAAGGAACGACGAGCGACCACAGCGGCCCCTCCACAAGCACCGCAATCAGCAATGAAACGCTCGATGCCCCGGAGAGCAGCAGCCCGAGCAGCAAGAACTGCTGCTCCGACCATTTGTGGCTAAGCCGCCCGACGATCTGCGAGCCCAAAATAAGGCTGAGGCCGTTGGTACCGAACAAAAAGGCAAATACTTGCGGAGAGGTACCGTAGATATGCTGATAAATAAACGGTGTGCCTGAGACATATGCGAAAATGCCGCCGATCATCAGTCCTTGCGTCAACGCATAACCTGTAAACTCGCGATCCTTGAGCAGCTGCCCGAAATTGTGCAGCAGCTCTCCGAAATTACTAGAAATTCGTTTTTCACGCGGGAGCGTTTCCTCCAGCTGCCACGTTGCAATGAGCGCTAGTGTAAGGCCTATCGCCCCAAGTATGATGAACACACCGATCCAAGTGGTGAAGGAAATAATTCCGCTTCCGGCAACAGGTGCCAGCAAAGGCATAACGTTGTTCACAAGCATGATAAGTGCAAAATATTTGGTGAGCTCATGTCCACTATATAAATCACGGACAATGGCTCTTGAAATAACGATGCCCGATGAAGCAGCAAAGCCTTGTATAAAACGGGCGATGATAAACAAAGTAATATTCGGTGCCAACGCACAGGCCAGCGAAGCAATCAAATAAACGACCAAGGACAGCAGCAGCGGCTTGCGCCTGCCATGAACGTCACTCATCGGTCCCATGACCAGCTGTCCGAGACCAAGGCCGATTAAACAGGCAGTCAAGCTCAATTGCACGAGTGAAGCCTTCGTACCAAAATCCTCGGCTATTTGCGGAAATGACGGCAAATACATATCAATCGTCAGTGGACCCAGCGCTGAGAAAGAACCTAGCAGCAAAGCAAGCCTGAGCCTTTTATGATTCTTATTTATTTTCATTTGAAGCTAATTTCCTCTCTGGTGTCCTATGAAAATAAGCATATTATGAATTTATACAATTATAGAGCCAGCAGCTTAACACCTTTCGGCATAATCGCGCGAATCCGCTCTTTAACAGCCGGCTGGCGCATTTCCTCGCCAAAAATGACAACCGTACCTTGGTCGCTGCTTGTACGAATCAAACGCCCCATGCCCTGTCTTAAGCGCAGCAGCATATAAGGCATATCCACTTCTTCGAAAGGCAGCTTGGCATCCTCACGCCTTGCAGCAAACACTGGATCGTTCGGAGGGAATGGCAGAGACCATACAATGACTTGAGATAAAGACGGCCCCGGTATATCCAGCCCCTCCCAAAGCGTTACCGCACATAGTATGCTGGACTCATCGGCTTGAAATGTCTCAATCAAATGGCTGATTTCCGACGTTCCTTCATAAAGAAACCGTCTTTGCTGCGCAAGCGGCTCGTCATTCATCGCCTGCTTGAAGCGAGCGAGCTCTTCACGAGAAGGGAACAAAATAAGTGTGCCGCCCTCCGCTTCCCCAAGCAGCTTCACCGTTGCCTGCATCTGATTCGCAAATTCATCCAGTGCCTCAGAATCGGATGCAAGCACCCGCATTTTATTCTCATAATCATATGGCGAAGCAACCGAGAACGACTCGGCCTGCTTAATGCCAAGGCTGTCCATCGTATATTCGAAGGAGCCGTCAACCGACAGCGTAGCCGATGAAAACACAATCGGCATTTTGCGAGAGAACACCTGCTCCTCCAGCACTTCTTTCACCATCTTAGGCATAATAACAAGTGAAATGCCCGACTTGTCCTCCATCACCCAGCTAATCGGCTTTTCGGGTTTGCGGAACAACGAGAGAGCATATTGGATCATCTCCAGATGCTCCTCGACGATTTTGAGCTGATATTCATCAAGCGTGAACAAACCGCTTTCGAATACAAGCTCCTCCTCAATGAGATCAAGCAGTTGATGCAGTCGGTTGACTTCCTGTATAAGCGTATTGTCCCATAGCAGCTCACGACGATCTGATGCTGTTACAGCGCGGCTGCTTTGCTGGATACGGTCAAATAGCTGCTCGCTTTGCACAATTGCATCCTCGATAGCCAGCGCCAGCGATTCGCGGATTTCCCCTTCCAGCAAACGCGTAATAATGCTCTCAAATACCGCATGGTTGAGCTTATACGTTAATGCCTGCTGCGCCGCTGTTTCCAGTAAATGCCCTTCGTCGAATACGACTGAGCTATGCTCCGGCAGCAAGGGCAGTTGTCCCTCTCGTTTGCGCGCTTCATAAGTCCATACATGCTCCATATAAAAATCATGCGAGCAAATAATTAGATCCGTCGATTTACGGTAATGATCACGCGACAGCGTCTGTCCGCAGCGATGTCTGCGGCTGCATACCATACAGTCCTGAAAGACGTCCCAGCCGACATGGTCCCATACTTCATCGCTGAGCTCCGGGTAATCCCGGCGATTGCCGTAAGGGTGAAAGCTTTGCATCGTTTCCGGTTTATGAACAAAATCCGGCAAGCTGCGGTAAATGTCGTCAAAATGCTCAGCGCCCTCTAATTGAGCGTCGCCGCGTGCATCATCAAGCTTGTTCAAGCAGACATACTGGTCAGGCGATCTTCCCAATCTGCTGTCGATTGTCAGCCCCAAATGACGGGAAAGCTTGGCAATATCGCCTTCCGGCTTTACCAGCTGCTCGATGAGCGATTCATCAGCACAGGCAATAATAGCTGGCCTCTGAGTATAACGTGCATAGCTAATGGCATAAAGCAAATAAACAAAGGTTTTGCCAGTGCCGACGCCCGCTTCGGCGAAAATCGTCTGCTTGTCCGCATAAGCCCGTTCCAGCTGAAACGCCATATAAATTTGCTCATCGCGCAGCTCAAGCCCAGCTTCGGGAAGCTTCTCGTAAAAAACATCCGCGATCCAGTCGCTTGCCTGCTGCATGTAAGGCTGTGACGGGTCAAAATCAAACGGATAATGATGTTGTGTCATACTTTGCAGCGCCTCCAAATAGACGCCCGAACGGCTGCGCTAAAATCACGCAGCCGTTCGGGCGGTTTTTTTTCAAATTGAAATTAAAAGTCGGATTTCGGTTTTCTAGGCTGCGGCTTTGGCTTGTTCTGCACGGCTGGCAAATGCTTCATGCTTCTTAGCATCGGTCCTTTGCATAACGGGCAGGTTTGCTCTGCCGAGGCGAATTCATCTCTTACCCACGCTTTGCATTCGGGGTTTTTACATTTCAAAATTTTGGTAGGTAATAATTTCGGTTTCGTAATGTCTTCGCTCGTAGCCAATATATTTTACATCCCTTTCATTTACACGTTCAGGCAATCTGACATAATATATCACTTCATGGACGCTTAAGTCAAGACTCTCACCCCCGCCTGCCTCCCTGATCTAACCAAAAAATGTTACAGTCTACCTTTGTATTTTCCAGTATTGGAAATCGTTACTTTCACGTCGATTTGGCCCAGCGTATTTTGGTTTAATAGAAGTTGTTTGCTGTTATTCAGCTGATGCCAAAGCTTGGCGTCACTCCGATAAAGCTCGCCAAATAAATTTAGCAGATCCGTTTGAGTCGCAAGACCCTTCTCATAGGTAGCCATTATTTCATCACGAATGGCTTTTGCCGCAAGAGCCTCCATTTCTTTTACTGTTGCCTCTTTAATCATTTCCTCCACAAAGGCTTTCGCCTTCAGTTCAACCTTAAACTGCAATTGCTTGTTGTTGCTAACATGCTGTATTCGGTAATGCGGTTTTACAATAATGAGGTTAGCAGTCGGAGCTTCTCTATTTCCAATTAGAAGAACGGAGCGTTTATTTTCTTTTTGCACCCATCTTCTTCCAAGCAATTCTGTTTCTGAAAACCAGCTTGTTTTCTCATTTTGCCGCATAAAAAAAGCCCCCGTAATTTTAAACATCGGCATTTTCCGGGCATCCTCCCTCCATACCTCCTTCGTTATGCCAATCGTAGGAATCATGGCCGTATTGCCCGGCTCATTAAATTCAGCAATTAATTTGAAGCCATATTGGGGATCAAGGTTGGAGCGCTGTGCATGGGTATCTTCGGGGGTATCCAAAATGGAATCCAATGCCGGAAGATTAAAAATTGACTTTTGTTTGAATATGTCTACCATCGGCGTCTTCGTTGAATAGAGCAAAATATTATATCGAACCTCGCGATAGCGATTGATGGCCTCGTAGCTCTGTCGAACAATCGCTTGCGATTTTAGAAGCTCCTCATCCACCACAACAACTTTGACATGCCCCCAGAACATTCTGATCTGCGATGTTTCGGACAGCGAGGACAGTGATTCTGTCACCGTCTTTCCTATACCACGGCCGATCCATACCGGTATGTTTTTTCCTATTTCGTTTTTATCGGATTTTGCCACATTTAAGAAGTTCAGCACCTGAGCGTAAGTAATAAAATGTCCATCCTTATAATCCAGTCCGATAGCTGTAACATAAGCCATGTTTTGTATCGGCTTTGAATCAAAGCAGCCTGGACTTAGCAGAAGCAAACCAGTGATAAGGCCCCATTTTATCCACAAATTCATGCTAATCTTCCCCTTGCTTGTCCGAATCAACCGTATGCAATGTTTCTGGCCTTTGTTTCTGCTTTACCCAGGGCAGCCTAAGCGTAGCCGCAAAAAGCTCCTTCATAATAGGAGGAGAATATGGCGACAAATAAGGGACACCGAAGGAGCTGAGCCGTCCCATATATCCAATCAGCACGACAATCCCTAAAATAAATCCGAACATTCCCAGTAATGAAGCCGCTATAAACAGCAGAAAACGGATGACGCTCACCGTCGTACTTAACGACTGATTAACGAGTGTCGCTCCAGCTACTGCCGTAATTGCACCCACAACGACGACACTCGGCGAAACAAAGCCTGCCCGAATAGCAGAGTCTCCAATAATTAATCCGCCAATGACTGTTAAGCTTTGACCGATGGAGCTTGGCAGACGGACACCGGCCTCTCTGAATATTTCCAGCAGCAGGAGCAAAATTAAAAATTCCAATGCGCCTGAAAATGGCAGTCCAACTCGGGTAGCAGCCATCGTTGCCATCAGCCTATACGGTATTTGATCTTGATGAAACGCAGAAAGCGCAATCCACAGCCCCGGCAGCAAAATGGAAATAAAAAAGCTGAAAATGCGCAGCAAGCGCGCAAAGGAAACGTATTGAAAATTAAAATACAAGTCTTCTGGAGATTTCAGCATGAGCAAGAAGGTGCTCGGCCCAATTAAGACCATTGGATTGCCATCCACAATAACGATAAACCTGCCTGCCAGCAGGCAGCTTACGGCATAATCCGGACGCCCCGTAAAGTCAAGCAAAGGGAACAAGCTATATTTTTCTTCCACAAGCATCTCTTCTAATTGGTTAATGCTGTAAAGCCCATCCACATCAATGCTATTTAAACGATTCCTCACCTCTTGCAGCACATTTGGCGAAATAATGTCGTCGATGTACAATAAACCAACCTTCGTTCTCGTTCGTCTGCCAAGCGTTACCGTCTCGTAGCATAAAGATTGGCTGCGAATCCGTTTGCGAATGAGAGCCACATTAATGCTAACATCCTCTACAAACCCATCTCTAGGCCCTTTAATCGATACTTCTGTAGTCGATTCCTCCGGTGTACGATGTGGGTGATGGCCGAGCGTCATTCGAAATAATGTATTTGACTCATTAAATAGGAGCAGCAAATCACCTTGAAAAATCCACTCGCAAAGCTGCTCTGGCAGCGCGTCCCTAGTTGCTGGAATAAGCGGCAGCGTCCCGTATAATTTGCCCGATTGCAAATGAGCAAACCCATTTTTACGGTATAGCTGCTCCAGATCCGGAAGAATATATTTTCCAATTTGAGAGGTATCGCATAATCCTTCGCTATAAATAAGGATGACCTCTGAACGCACATCTTCATCAAATTGGAATCGCTGGATTAACACATCTGCAGAATGCGGAAATAAGGCGGAAATCGACTGCAGGCTCCACGGCTTGGCAGGCTCAAGTTTTGTTTTGTTCATGCGGGGCTCCCCTTCCCCTGCCGCTTCAGCAAAGCGATTGCAATGAATATGGCCGAAAGAACCAAAACCGTGAACAGCGTAACGGGGAAATAATAGTGATAGAGCCAAAGATAAGAGGAGTAACCATTGATGGGTATGAATCCCAAGAAAATATAGCCGAGTGTCAACAGGAGAATGAGTCGCCGCGTCGCCTTCTTGTTTGGTAAGGGGATCAGTTCTCCCAATAAAAACATCGCAAAGCTTGTACGAATAACGGCTCCGGACAGCCACTGAAATTCTGATAAAAAATCTACATGCTCAATATTACCGAATTTTACAAGCCTCCACTGCTCAAAGGGGGATTCCATCTGCTTCGCCGCTTCTACATGTCCAAACTCCACAATGCCCCCGATGATAGGCCCGAGCGTAATATAAATTAAGAGAACGGCCAAAATGAGAAGCTGCCATGCTTTAACCCGGGATTTGATTCGATGCTGAACAGCTAGAAGCATAATCATTTCTACAAATCCACCACCAACATAAATCATGCCATGAACGGCGGGCTGCCAGCCATTTTCAAGGACAGGCTGCAAAAGACGATAATCCTTCTCTGGCGTATTGGCTATCGCCACAAAGTAACCCAGCAAAATGACTATGGGAAGCATAATACCTGCAGCGATCGCAATCATGCGAATGCCAGACATTGCAAAATAACAGCATACGAGACACAGGGTGATAATTAAAGCCGATCTTGGCGTACTGGGCATATAATTGGTTGTGGTCCATCTGACCGTATCAATTAATGTAAATCCCCCGATGAAAAGCAATTGTAGACAAATCGGAATGATCATCAGCCAAGCTATGAACGGATTCGTCTTGGATGCCAGCCAAGGGTGCAATTTCTGTTGACCGGATTTCTTCATAAATAGAACAAGCAATATGCACCAAGGAAGAAATAATACACCTGTCAATAAGACGGAAATCCATGCATCTCTGCCCGAAGCTTCCAAAATTAAAGGATTCACAATGACATGATTCGTTAAGCCGACCGTCATCATGAGAATCATGCAAATTTGTAGAAAGCTTACTTGATGCAGTGCCTTAACCATCTCGAATTCCACCCCAAGCGTTTATTTTAAATGATAATAGCACTTATAGGTTTCCTTATTGATCCAATTTTATACGCCTCATGGTTTAGCAAGCATGCTGATCCCATCCTCCAATTGCCCTGAGAGCGAAAGCACATCATAATAAATCCACTTTTGCGGATCTATCGTTTGCACCTTGCCTTGACGGACAGCCGACAATTCCCTCCAGATAGGATTGTGCTGCAATTGCTTATAGGTTTGGGCAGCCTCCGCCCCATATACGATGATAAACAACCGATCGGCTTCATATTGCCAGAGCTGCTCAATCGCTACCTTCCTGCCGTATTGGTTAGGATGTTTAGCAAGCTCGCTTTGAACAAGCGGGGGTGGCTGCAATCCAAAGGAACGATACATGACCTCGCCCGCATTACGATCCCCAAGTACAAATAGCTCCTCTCCTTCTATGACGAGAAGGCCAACCGTTTCATTCACATTTAAATAGGGCTTGATCCGCCGGTGAGCCTCCGCTCGCTTCATTTCGTAGCCGTCGATCCAGCTCTGTGCCTGTTTGCTCATCCCAAGCAAATCACCGATCTCCTGTAAATGCCCCGTTGCTTGCAGCCCCATCCATGGAATGTTTACAATCGGAGCTATACGCTCAAGCTTTTGTTGTATTTCAATGTCTAGCGTGTCACTACTTATGATAAGATCAGGCTTTAGTGCAGTCATTTTGTCGTAATAGAATGTTGACTTATCTCCAATGCTAGAAATGGCTTCTCCTGAACGCCTAGCATAATAGCCCAAATGATACGCAGGTGCGCCAACCGGCTTTATGCCAAGCGCCAGAAGCGCACAAGCATAATCGATGGACAAAAGGTTATACTGGCGCGTGTTGACATATACTCGCGGAGGTACACCTGTTACCTGCTTAAAGCGACGGTTAAAATAATAGCTGTCGCGGAATCCAACCTGCTCTGCAATGTCAGAAAGCGGCTGCCTAGAAATAAGCAGCAGTTCCTTGGCCTTGCGTATTCGCAGCTCTGTTACATATTCATGAGGCGTTGAGCCTGTTATTTTTTTGAATAAAACGATGTATTGCTTTGTGCCAAGGCCAGCCTGGTCTGCTAACTGCTGCGTACTTATCTCCTCGTTATAATGGTCTTTTAAAAAAGAAACGGTCCGTTCTACGGCCTGCATGGAAGTGGTCGTTTCTGAGACGGCCGTATTTTGCTCTAGGATCGCATACATAAGCTTCTGGAAACGAAAATAATAGCTGAGCCGATCTTTCTCACTTTTAGAATTTTTCATGGCGATCAGCTTGCGTATTCCCACCAGCATACGATCGAAAGGCTTGATTATCATTTCGCCATGAGCGAAAGGAAGAGGAAGGCTGCTGTTGAGCTGAGAGCAAACGATGTCAAAGGTCATGCACATATAGTGCAGCTCCTTCTCCTCTCCTCCATCAGCGGCGATGTCAAGCTTTGCACCAGGCGCTATTCCATAACAACTGCCAAGGGTGGCTGCATAACAGCTGTCGTCTATAAGAAAGCTGGCTGAGCCGCTTGATACAATAATCAGCCTGTAGCTCAGACTGACACTAGGGAAGATCGCGCTGTCCTTACTGTGTTCAAGGGATACAACATCAACCAGTCTAAAAAAGTACGAATGAAAAGGAGTCGCTTGGTAGCCCCTATTTGGAGTACTTCTATTCGTTGAATTCACGGATGCCTCCTGCATTTATTGAGAATTATTATCATCATTCTAATAGACAAAGAAGAAGCTAGTCAACCATTAGGCTAACTAGCTTCTTCTTTGTTATTTGTTATTTGCTTGGAATGATCGCCTTCATGACATCCTCCAGCTTTTTCTCATAGGCAAGTGGACCGTTTGTGATCCATACATCACCGCGCACTTCATAGACATGGCCTTGCTGGACGGCAGGAATGCTCTTCCACAATCTGCTTTCTTTAAGCTCTTCAGCCTGTCCCTCTCTTCCTTCATCTACAGCTAGGAAAATATAGTCGGCATCGAGCTGTGGAATAATTTCCATGGAAATCGTCTGGATATCCATGTCTTCTCCCCAAGCCAGCTTGCGCACAATTGGAGCAGGCTCCAGCCCAAAATCACCATACAATGCTGTCCCCACCTGACCTCCAGGTCCTCCATACAATCTTAGCTCCTTACTGGCATGGATGCGAACCATAGCTGCTGTTGTCCCTTTAGCAGCAGTCTGCAATTGCTCTTTAGCCAGCTTCGTTTCCGCTTCACGCTTTTTAATTACAGCTTCCGCTTGATCTGTCTTTCCGAGCAGATCAGCTACAATAAGAAGATTTTTTTTCCAGTTTTCCGGATATTGAATTTCACTGCCTGTAAATACATAGGTCGGCGCAATTTGTGATAATTTTTCATAGGCGCCTTCCTCTGCCCAACCCTGGAAGCCAAGAATAATGAGATCCGGCTGTGCAGCCATTACGGCTTCAAAGTTAATCGTACTCGTGTCGAGCTTCGGAACATCCTTCAAATATTCCTCCAGATAGGTCTGATAATAAGCTCCGCTCGAGTATTGCATGATCGGCTTAACGCCAAGCGTACTCATTTCGTCTTCAACGAATAATCCAATAATGCGCTGTGGCTGCGCAGGGACTTCAATTTTACCGAGCACATGCTCAAAGGTGCGCATATTCGTGGTTTGATTTTCAGGAGATTTTTCTGGCGATGCTTGCTCGGTCTGTACCGCACTCGCCTCTTCCTTCACTACTCCGCCTCCGCATGCTGCAAGCACCATGACAAGCACCAATATACCACTCAATAAGGACAAGCCTTTTTTACCAAAAGCCATAACTTTTCCGCTCCCTCTACTGATATTTATTCTCATTTGTATGCCTTGCTTATCATAAATAGTAGAACTTAATTATTCAATGGACTTTTTAGTAATACACGCGATTTTTGGCGCAACACCCCAAATGTACATTTATACAGCAGTTCCTTCCTTAGATTATGGGCTGTAAAGATCGATTTGTAGGCCTCAAAAAAATAAAAAGAACGCTGCCTTTAAGGCAACGCTCGCTGAATCCCATTTTTTAAAATCATGCAAAATTTTCGCAAATCAATTAAGGTATGTCTCTTGTTAAAATTTCTGTCTCACCCGTATTGAAGCCAACGATCACTTGGCTAGCCATAGAGATGAACAAGCCATTTTCCACCACGCCGGGAATCGCATTCAGCTGATCATGCAGCTCAGCAGGAGAAGCAATCGTACCGAAGCGGCAATCGGCAATATAGTTGCCGTTATCCGTTACAAAAATGCCGTCAGCCGATGCCCTCAGCTCAGCAGTGCAGCCAAGCTCCCTCAGCTTTTGCAGCGTCAAATTAGAGGCGAAGGGCACCACTTCCACCGGAAGGGGAAAATGTCCAAGCTGGCTAACTTTTTTGGACTCGTCCACGATTACAATAAATGCTCTGCTATGCGCAGCAAGAATTTTTTCCCGCAAAAGCGCACCGCCGCCGCCCTTTATCAAATGAAGCTCACCGTCTACTTCATCCGCACCGTCAATCGTTAAATCTATCGCCGTAATTTCAGCGAGCGGAACTAACGGAATGCCGTACTCAGCCGCTAAATCCTCAGACTGCTTGGAGCTGGCAACGGCTTTAATGTCCAGTCCTTCGAGCTTCATTCTTTGCGCCAGCTTTAAAATCGCCCAATATGCCGTCGTTCCTGTTCCTAGCCCAATAAGCATGCCATCCTGCACAAGCTGAACGGCTTTCTCTGCTGCCAATTGCTTGACGTTCAAACGTTTCCCTCCGCTCTCTGCCTACTGTATTAAAGTTACAAGCCCAATATGTGATAGCCTGCATCGACATGCAGCACTTCGCCAGTAATGCCGCGTGACAGATGACTAAGAAGGAATAGCGTCGCATCGCCCACTTCTTCCTGATCAATGTTGCGGCGTAGCGGCGCCCGCTCCTCAATCGTTTGCATGATTTCGTTAAAGCCGGACACGCCTTTTGCAGATAATGTTTTGATCGGCCCTGCAGAAACGGCATTGACCCGAATATTATATTTGCCAAGATCCTCGGCCAAATATCGTACGCTTGCTTCAAGTGCTGCCTTGGCAACGCCCATGACATTATAATTTTTCACTACGCGCTCTGCGCCGATATAGGATTGGGTAACGATGCTACCGCCTTCGGACATTACGCCTTTCGCCTGCTTAGCGATCGCCACAAGCGAAAAAGCGCTGGAATTTTGCGCCAGCAGATAGCCTTCACGCGAGGTTTCCAGGTATTCGCCCTTAAGCTCATCCTTATCCGAAAAAGCAAGCGAATGCACGATTCCGTCAATGCTTCCGGCCTGCTCTTTAATATGGGCAAAAGCTGCGCTTATGCTTTCATCATCCAATACGTCGCAGGATACTGTCAGCAGTGGAGTAATGCCTGTCTGCGCAAGCAAGCCCTTCAGCTTCTCGAAAGAACGTTCCTTTCTGTATGTAAAAATAAGCTGAGCCCCTTCCCGATGCAGCGACTTGGCGATTCCCCAAGCAATGCTGCGTTCATTCGCGACGCCCATTACTACGATTTTTTTGTTGTTCATCATACCAGACAAAGTAATCCCTCCATTAGCTAAATCCATAAATCTTTTGCCATTATAGCATAAAACAAGGTGAAACGGCTGTCGCCATCCTCTGGCGGCGCGGCGCGTTTCATTCCGAGAAATATAGAGAAAGGATTGCTTTGGGATATCCTTTCCTATATTTCAAGGTGAAACGGCTGTCGCCATCCTCTGGCGGCACGGCGCGTTTCAGTACGAGAAATATAGAGAAAGGATTGCTTTGGGATATCCTTTCCTATATTTCAAGGTGAAACGGCTGTCGTCATCCTCTGGCGGCGCGGCGCGTTTCAGTCCGAGAAATATAGAGAAAGGATTGCTTTGGGATATCCTTTCCTATATTTCAAGGTGAAACGGCTGTCGCCATCCTCTGGCGGCGCGGCGCGTTTCATTCCGAGAAATGCTATAATAAACGTTAGCATCTTATTCATAGAAGGATGATTCATTGTAATGACAGAGCAGGAGCGCAAGAATTGCATGAAATGCCGCCATTATTATGTAACTTGGGACCCCGGCGCGCCAAGAGGCTGCAGGGCGTTCGGTTTTAAATCGCAGGCGATGCCAAGCCAAGTTGTACTGGCTTCCTCCGGGAAGCCTTGCCTGAACTTTGAAGCTAAGGAAAAAGGATAAGGCAGCAGACCGTCAATAAACGGTTTGCTGCCTTATTTTTTAGGATTTGGCTCCCTGTCTTCTCGCCTGTAGGTAAACAAGAGACAGCTTTACATAGAGGGAAGTCTGCTCCATGTACTGCGCGTATAACAAAGGCTCATGCCGGCGCGCTCCATATTCCGATGACTGCTAGAGCAATAGGCGGCTTGTCCGACCATGAGGCTGCAGCCCGCTTGGGCAGCAGCACGCAAGCGCGCTGTAATTAACGCCGCTTGAACACCTCGCTTGCGATATTCTGGCAATGTTGCGGCAAATGTAAGGGAGGCGATACGTTCATGTATATGCATGACGCCAACCCCAACAGCGATATGATCAATCTCAGCAGCATAAAACTGCCAGCCATCCCGTTTGAACAGCATACGGTTATTATCCGCAATGTGATTTTTCCCAGCAATCGGCAGCCCGCTGCCCAGCGCATGCAGCTCTGCGTAAAGATCAACCTCGTGCTCACCAAGCCTGCGCACGACAAGGCCTGTCTGACCTTCCTCCGACCTCATGCCTGCTTGTTCAGCGATGTTTCCTGCCATACTCGCATGAAAGCCCGACTGATAATACCCCTGCTTGGCCAGCGCCAGCAGCGTGTCCCCATCTATACGCGAAGGCACGATCTCGAATTGCGGACTCCCGCCCCGCTCTTTATACCATTTTAGCACTTCATCCAGCTGTGCTGCGCCTGCACGGCCAAAGCCTTTAACCGTATTAAATTGCGGCCATGGCATTGCTCGGCTGGCAATAGCCACTGCTGGGCCGAAGCGCTGAAGCGCTATCCCCATCGGATTATGCTCCCGTTCCTGAATGGCCTTCATTCGATCCAGCATGTATACAAGCTCGGAGTTCTCAACGCGCTCCACAAGCTCGAGGGTAGTCATACGAGTATTCAACAAGTAAAACCTCCTTGTAATTGTGATAACGGAATATCCTTAATGGCATCTATAATGACACCATCCATGTCGAAAATAAATGCTTTCAGTTCCCTCTCCCCATTCTGCCCTTATTTTGTTTACATAATTATATTTATGTATCCAACAGAGTGATTTCAGACTATTCAGAAAATACGCCTCCGTTGTCCTATCTATGTCATAGAAAAGCTAATACTTTGAATTATTTCTCTAATAGGCATAAAACGGAAAATAAATCTCTTTATTCGTTTATAAACAGTCGCTTAAGTATGGTGCAAGTGAATTTGCGAAATCCGCGGAAACTCCAATCGTCCTAATGAAACGATTACTACTTCCGCCGGATAAAATTGCGCCTGTCTGCCACCTGAGAAATACCATTTGCGAAATTGCTTCACCACAATAAATAGCCCATGCTCATCGCCGACCGGGGTTAATCCCTCGCTATCCTCCCGCCAGTTGGGAATGCCCAGCGCATTTAGCTCTCGAACGATAGGGATTACCTCTGCAGCAACGATGCCCAGCTCACTAATTTCGAGGCAGTCGGAGAAGCTGAACGGGTGCTCTGTACCATTTTTCAACTGATGCCTGGCAATGAACTCGACGATATTTCCAGCAGGATCAGCAAAATAAACGGCCCCTGCATCCCATGATGCGAAAAATACCTCGTCTCTGCCCTCCTCCTCAATAAGCGCCACTTTTCCCTTCAGCCAGCGTTTCGCTTCTGCTAGCTTATTTTCCGGTATATTAATGGCAAAATGATAGAAGGGCTCGGTCTGGTCCGTTGTCGCCAGAAATGTAAGCTTCGTGCTGCCAATGGCCGTAGTGAAGGACTGCTCATTTCTATCCAGCACCGGGAAACCAAGCTGCTCGTTATAAAAGGAATACAGCGCATCCAGCCTGCTTGTCCATAAGGTGATGTGTTCAAATTTCATTGTGCCTATTCCTCCCTAAAGGGAATGACAACGGTAATCGTCGTGCCTTCGCCAGCTGTAGAGTTCACACGGAGCTCAGCTCGCTCTCCGTACAGCAAAGCCAGACGCGAAATGACGTTGCTCATTCCGATTCCTCCGCTTTCCGTGCTCCTTGCGTCTGCCGCCTGCTGCGGGCTCATGCCTTTTCCATTGTCGCTTACCTCGAACACCAGCCGATCCTCCGCCAGCCGGCCGCTAATTTTCACAAGACCGCCCTGTTCACCCGGTTCACCAGATTCAAAGCCATGTATGATCGCATTTTCCACTAGTGGCTGGAGAAAAAGCTTCGGAACGAGGCAATCCTCCGGCACCCCCTCCATATCATAGGCCACTTTAAAAATGCCATCAAAGCGATTTTCCATAATATGCGTGTAGCTTTGCAGCCAATTTAAATCGTCGCGCAGCCGCACCATTTCCTGCTTGTTTTTTACTGTGTATTGCAGCATGGAAGACAGACTGACGATCATTCGGCTAATGGCGGGCTGGTCCCGGTCAATTGCCATCCAGTTCATAATGTTAAGCGTATTGTACAAAAAATGTGGATTTAGCTGGAGGTTAAGCGCCATAATTTCCGCCTCCTTCTCCCGCAGCTGGCTTTCATAGTTTTCTTGAATCAGCTCGCGAATTTTATCATTCATCACATTAAATTTCTTCGTTAAAATGCGGAATTCCAGCTGCGGCTGGTCAGGAATTTTTGCCGTGAAATCGCCCGCTCCGGTCATTTGGATGGCAACCAGCATTTTTTTGATCGGCTGGGTCAGACGGCCTGCGATGAAGGAGGCAAGGATGATTGAAATAATGAGCAGCGAGAGGCCTGAAAATACATCCATATAGCGAATGGCTGGCAAGTTGCCAAGCAGCTGCTTGTACGGCGTCACATTAACCGTCACCCAGCCGGTTAGCTGAGACGTATCGTAGCTGATCAGTACATCCTCCCCATTTTCTTTAACTAGCGAGGTGCCCGAGGACTGCTGAAACTCCGTCTTATACCATTGATTGTGGTCAGTTGTACCAAGCTTGCTTAGCTCGGGGTGCGTTACAATCTTTCCATCCTTGGAGACGATATAAAAATAGGAGCCTTGAATGGCGGACAAGCTCTGCTGCACACTGCGCTGATAAAAGGATTCATTGAAATTAAGCAGCAGCACCGGACGCTCGACATGCGCTGGCCAATTGTAGATAGCACCGTCAATAATCGGTGAGCTGTTAAGCAGGCGGGCGCAGGAAAACACCATCCGAAACTTGGCATCCATGTCATATAGCGCCTCCTGTTGGAAAGCGCGGGTTAAATCATAGGTAGGCACCCAAATTAGGCTGCCCCTGCTGGCCAGCACTTCCTTATAAATAGTCGACTGGCGGAAGCCCTGCGGATCTGCCGAGACGAACGGGGAGGAAGACGTATACATGCCGCTGCCCGATCCAAAGCTGAAATAGCTCGTAACGAGCTGGGCCGTATATAAATCCTGATCATGTCCAAAATATTTGTTCAAAATAACGGTTGCCTGCCGGTCCATCTGGACCAGCTCGTAATCGTTTTGCGGCTTAGGGCGGTTGAACAGGCGGTATAAGTCTGGGTCAGAAATGAGCGATACCGTGCGCTCTTCAATATTACTGAACACGATATCGCCGATTTCATTGTTTTTTTTCACAATTTCCAGCATGCTGTCTCGTGCATTCGTTACAATAATGTCCGAGCTGGCATTGTAATGTAAAATGCCGTTTAGTACGGATGGAAGCGTAATCAACAGCACAAAAAATAAAATAAGCCTCGTTCTGAATTTCATATCCCGTACACGCTCGCGAATTTTCCGCAAAATGCTCCCTGCTTCCTCCGGCTTCTGACTTAGGGTCAGGAGCGCTTCATATGACGGGCTATGGACCGGTATTCCTCTGGCGTCAGTCCAAATTCCTTTTTGAACACGCGATTAAAATATTTCACATCATGATAGCCGAGGCTTCCCGCTACCTGATAGATTTTATCGTTGCCTTCTTCCAAAAGCTGTTTCGCCTTTGCAAGCCGAACCTGCGTGACATATTGGCTAAAATTGATATTCAGCTTGCTTTTGAAATATTGGGAGAAATAGCTGGCATTAAAATGAAAGACGGCCGCAATCGACTCCAGTGACAAATCATCCATATAATGCTCGTCAATATAAGCGATGCATTTGTAGATCAACTGCTCCTTATGCTCCCGCTTGGCATCAGCATGAGCGGTTGCCAGTATGCCCAGCTGCTCCGCGATAACGGTTTGCAGAGCGGATAGACTGGCCGCTTCCCCTAATGCCTGTTCCATGCGAGGCCTCCATGCCTCCAGCGTTTGATGCTCCGGCATAGTCAAGCTTTCCGACAGCCGGGCAAGCAGCTTCTGGACGCAGCGATGCAGCAGCTCTGGGCGTGGCAGCCCGCTGCCTGCTTCCCCTAGCAGCTTGTGCAGCAGCTCGCCTGCGATAAGCTTAAGCTGCCCTTGCTCCAGTCCATGGACAACAGCGTCATGCAGCATGGCCTCATGGCGGGCATCAAGCTTAAGCGCAAGCTCTGCCCTCACATTCCTTTGTGCGGCATAAAATACGGTCCGATCCACCACATAAAAGCTTTCAGATAAAGCTAGCCCTGCCTCAGCATACATTTGCGAAGCGGAAGCAAGCACATCCTCCTCCAGCCTGCTCACGCCAAGTGTGATTTGATAGGAGCTGGGAACCGCCTGCTGCAGGTTCTGCTGCAGCGCTTGCAGCTGCTCCGCACTAACTAACGCATTCGTTACGGTGATCAGCCTGCCATTCCTGCGGCCCTCCCCATCATACAGCGGAATGCTGAAGGCTGCGCCACCTGTTGCTTGAAGGCAAGCTTCCAATTGCTGCTGCACATGGGGAAAAAGCATGTCTACCGGCTGCCCCGCCTCCTTGCTGCTTTGCCGAATTTCGGTTAACAGCAGTATGCCGGAGCCACCAAAGCCAAGCCATTGTTCCATCTCTATGCTCTCGTCTTTGGATAACGACTGATTAAGCAGCCATTCCTTCATCACACGGCTGCGATACAATGGCGCAATCGTATTCAGCTTAACTTCAAGCTTACTATTCGCCAGTTGTACTTCCTGCTCGATTTTAAGGCTTCGCTCCGCCTTCTCCAGCACAAGCGCGAATTTCTCCTGATCCACAGGCTTTAGCAAATAATCAAAGGTGCCGAGCCCTATCGCTTTTTGGGCATAATCGAAATAATCATAACCGCTCAAATAAATAAATTTCTGCGGCTGATTCGATGATGGAAGCTGTTCCAGAAAATCAAGCCCGTTCATCAAAGGCATTTGAATGTCCGAAATGATCAGCTGAAATGGCTGCTCCTGGCATTTTGACAGCGCTTCCTTTCCGTTGCGCGCTGTAGAAATCGCATATTGAGGACGGAGCTTTTGCAGCATTTTGGATAGTCCCGCCAAATGCCCCGGTTCATCATCCACAAGCAAAATGTTGTACATGGACAGCGCTCCTGTTCGTTTCATTTTGGGTATGAGAATACCTTTATCGTACTGCTGACTGATTTCCGATTGCAAGCGGAGATTTTGTAGAAAAATGTCTGATTTTGCAGAGAACAGGCAGCTCCATGCTCTTCGTTGCAGAGGGTCACACCCTACCTTGCACAAAACACGAAATTAAACTTGGCGGACACAGCAACCGCTATTTCAACAAAATCAAGGGTATGGAGCAGCCTTCGGACTCAGGAGCCGCTAATGGACTGACAATCGCCATTTTGACCGGAAAATGAGGACAATAGCGGATCCCCTGTCCGAACTCATCCGAAAATAGGATAAAAATCCAGAATAGAGGAAACTCAGTCCTGCAAAAAAAGTAGTGCGCGTCCAAGCCTCAATGCCTCAGCCACAGGGGTATCAGCAACCTTGCTCGTACCCGTAATCGCGTGCTGCGGTTCCTTAAGTCTTGAATCGTCAGATGAGATTGGCCTCGAATAAGCGCTAAGCCAAGAGCAGAAAGCCGGCTCCGATTTGTATACACATCCTAAATAGACGCACTCTCAACGAGGCGTCTATTTACCCATCTCATCTATCTAACTCTTTGTTAAGCTTGCAGGCAGCTTTACAGCAAGCAGCGTGCCGCCAGAGCGAACATAGATCATATCGCCAGACTTCAGCGTCGGATCAAATTCGCGCGAGCCCGTTTTCACGCTGAAAACGGGCTTTGTGGTTGCGAAATTATATGCATCCAGCGTTCCATCTGCACGGGCAACAAACAAGCCGTTGGCGAAAATATCCGTCTGCACGGGCTGAATACCGAACGGGAACGGGACTTCTTGCCCGCTCGTCGTCTTTAGAGCGAGAATGGAATTATCGCGGAAGCTCTGATAGAGCAGCTTGCCGCCATAAATGCTATAGAGCGGTTGATATTGTTTAGGATCTGGCGCATTCCAACGCTGAACAGCTTTACCGTTTGGGGCATATGAGAAAAAATTGTATTTGGCAACCGCTTTTCCCTGATAAATATATAGGTCATTACCATCCAGAAATGCGGAGCCATAAGCGCCTCCGAATTGAATTTGTCCAGGGACCTCAGGCACTACTGTCCAGTTGTACACTCGCTCGCCCTTCTTCTTCCCAGACACTAAGTCAAGGACGGCGATTTGCAAACTTCTATTGCTGGAATCGTCATCTCCCCTCATGAATGTGTCCATGACCGAGTAGACCAGCCCGTCCTTGACCAAGAGAGGGGAAAATTGAGCAAAGGACGTCCAAAGCTTTTTGCCTGTTGCCTGGTCATAGGCATTAATCTGATTAGAGGTAAGAGCGCCTTGAACCAAATAATTACGCAGCACGACACCTTTGCTTACGATTATGTCACTTGATCCTGATGAGTAGAAGTTATCCTTCTCCGTTACTTTCCAGCGCAGCTTACCCGTTGCCCGGTCTAGTGCAAAAAGAGTGAAATTTTGCGTCACATAAATTGTATCCCCAATCGGAACGATGCTATCGGCTTTATTCGCACCAATCGCTGTCGTCCACTGCTTGCTGCCATTTTTGGTAACAGCAATGACTGAGCCATCTGTTGTAAGACCATACAGGCTGCCTTGATCATAGGCGAGCACAGGCCTCAGGCCAGAACCATATTTCCACAGCTTTCTTCCACTTATGCCGTCATAAGCAGCAAGCTGCCCTCCATCCACAAGTGCGAACAGCCGCCCTTCCTCTGCAAGCGCTGCTGTTATGGATCGGCCATCCTGATCAAATTTCGCAAGCGACAAGCTCCACATTGGTTTGACTGCTGGAGCAGAGCCAACTCCATACATTGGGGTGGTGCTGCTAATAATAGGCTTCTCAGCAAACACAACCGATGCTCCCAACAAGCCGCAGGCGAGAATGGAGGAAGTTACGCTAACCGCGACGATCCTTTTCATTTGTTGCGAAAGATTGATAAACATCTCTCACTCTCCCATTTCGTAGTAGTATAAAATATGCACGAAACCATCCCAACATAAATGACCGAATCGCCCGCTGATCTGCAGGGGCAATCCGGTTATTGTTGGAACGCCATGATCTGCCGATCAAGACGTCCTGAGATTCCATTGTCTTTTAACAAAGTCTCGTGATATCCATATTATAGGTTAAGTGAGCTGCCGATTCTACTCATTTTTATGAGATTCGGGTCTTTTCCCCAAATATTTCTAAGCTTTAGCAGCAGCTAATTGCAGTGGCAAAGAAACCGTAAATTCGGTCCCTTCTCCCAGCTTGCTGCGTACGGCTATTGAGCCGCGATGCAGCTCCATAATTTTATGGACGATGGACAGCCCAAGGCCGCTGCCTCCTATCGTTCTACCACGTGATTTGTCTGCTTTATAAAAGCGCTCGAAAATACGTGCATGATCCTGCTCATCAATTCCTGAACCTGTATCCGCGATGCGCACGAGCGCATAGTCTTCGGTGCGTGTGAGGGAAATCGATATTTTCCCGCCTTCAGGAGTAAATTTAATGCCATTATGAATCAGGTTCAGCCACACCTGGCTCATCAGATCCTCGTCCGCGCTGATCTCTAGCTCATCGGCTTCCACGCTCATATCGATATTTTTCTCCTCCCACTGCGGCTCACAAGCGAGAATAAGTGATACGAGCTGCTTATCGAGCCGATAAGTGATCGGATGGAACGGCTGTCTATCCGAATCCAGAACGGCCAGCTTCAGCAGATTATCGCTAAGCTTCGATAAACGGAAGCATTCCGTTTCGATAATGGTCAAATATCGATGCCGCTGCTCCACATTCAGCTTGTCATCCTTTAGCGCCTTGGCAAACCCGCTGATCGAGGTAAGCGGCGAGCCGATTTCATGCGATACATTCGAGATGAACTCCTGCCGAAGCTCTTCCATCTCCTTCAAATTTGCCGCCATGCTATTGATGCTGTCAACGAGCTGCACATAGGGATGCCGCTGCTGTTCGTTGTTTCTGCCGAAATCCCACTCCAGATTGACCCGAAAGTCGCCATGTGAAATACGTTTTAGCGCTTCAAGCATGTCGTTCAGAAAGTAATGCTCCCTCCGGTGAAAATACTTGCTCACAATGGCAATTCCAATTCCAAAGAAACAAAAACCGAGCACCGCATTTATGAGCAAACTGAGCAAGTCATGGGGGGTCCATGCGATTGCCGAATAAACGGCTTTTGTTATATAAAACGAAACGATCCAGCTGGCGAGCAGGGCCGACAGGACAAGCACAAAATTCGTCGCCACATGGAGGAAGCCCGGTTTCTGATTCACGACAGCACCTCCAGCCGGTAGCCCAGCCCCCGGATCGTGCTGATGCGAAAGCCATGCTCCTCCTCCGGAAACCGCTCCCGTAGCCGTTTAATATGCACATCGACCGTTCTTTCGTCGCCCTCATAATCGTAGCCCCAAATCTGCTCAATCAGTTGATCGCGTGTGAACGTCTTGCGTGGATAGCTGGCTAGTTTAAACAGCAGCTCAAATTCTTTAAGCGGCAAGGTCAAATCTTGTTCACCTACGCGGCACTCGAACGTATCTCGGCGCAGCGTCACATCGCCAACTTTGACCGCTTGCGAGGATTGAATGCGATAGCGCCTGAATAAAGATTTCACACGGGCGACCAACACGGTTGGATCAAATGGCTTAACCAAATAGTCGTCCGTTCCAAGCGTAAAGCCCTTTACGATCTGGGACGCTTCTCCTTTGGCAGTCAGCATCAGCAGCGGCAGGTCGGTCTGCTCCCGCAGCTTGCGGCACAGCTCCCACCCATCCATTCCCGGCATCATAATATCCAAAATCACCATATCCGCCTTAACATCGGCAAGCATCCGCAGCGCATCAAGACCGTCTATCGCCTCAACGATTTCAAAGCCTTCCTGCCGCAAAAAATGACCAATTAATTCTCGGATATGCGGATCATCATCAACGACTAATATTCGGGTCATCCCGTTCACCGCCTTTATCCTATTTTATCAACTATTCTCGAATTTCGTAAACCTGACTGGTCGAATATCTACGTCCGGCGCATATAGGCCCTTACCGTTAGTGGAGCAAAAATCGCGACAATAACGGCTGCGCCGACCAGTGAAAATACAAAATCTGCGCCAATTACACCATTATTGGCTAGCTCCCTTACGGCACTAACCAAATGGGAAACCGGATTAATGCTTGAAAACCACTGGAGCCAGCTTGGCATCGTGTCAACCGGGACAAAAGCATTGGACACGAAGGTGAGCGGGAACAACACAATCATCGAGATACCTTGAACGCTGGATGCCGTACGCGAAATGACGCCAAAAAAAGCAAAAATCCAACTAATCGCCCAAGCACATACGATGACAATAAGGGCCGCAATAATGACGTATCCTAATCCTCCATCAGGTCGATACCCCAAAATATAACCCATGGAAAAAGTGAGTGCAGTCGCAATTGTATAGCGCACCGTATCTGCCAGCAGAGCTCCCGCAAGTGGAGCAATTCGTGCTATTGGGAGTGACTTGAAGCGGTCAAATACGCCTTTATCCATGTCCTCCCGCAGCTGAACGCCCGTGACAATAGACGTCGTAATTACCGTTTGCACCAAAATACCAGGAATAATAACTGGCAAATAATCAACGACATTTCCTGAGATGGCGCCACCAAAAATATAAGCAAACATTAATGTGAAAATGATCGGCTGAAGCGTCACGTCAAATAATTGCTCCGGTGTGCGGCGAATTTTTAATAATCCTCTGTAGGCCATCGTGAGCGAGTTGCGAATCGACTGTCCCAAGCTTGTGTGCTTTTTCAACTGGCGGATGCTACGTGGATGGATGGTCGCGCTTTTCATACGACTGCCTCCTCTTTCTTATTGGATGGTTCGGACGACAATGATGCATGGTCTTTCACACCATGGCCTGTAATCGTTAAAAACACCTCGTCAAGTGTAGGCTTCTGTACACTCATCTCCGCCAAATAAATGCCCGCCTCCCGAAGCGCAACCAGCAGGTCGGTAACCTTGTCAATATCCGCTAGCGGCGCTGTAATTTTTGCATGGTCCCCAGACACCATAGATTCGACCATAAGCACTTGTTCCATGATTTCGCGGGTGGCCGCAATGTCCTGAGGATTTTGAATTTTTAATTGCAGCGAGGAAGTGCCGATGGATGTTTTCAGCTCATCGACCGTCCCTTCTGCAACGACCTGGCCGCGATCAATAACCGCAATTCGATCAGCCAGCTGATCAGCCTCATCCAGGTATTGCGTCGTTAAAAGCACCGTTGAGCCGGTCTTCACTAGCCGGCGGATCGTATCCCACATTTGTGTACGTGTACGAGGATCAAGTCCTGTCGTCGGTTCATCTAAAAAAATAAGTGGCGGCTGTGCAATAAGGCTGGCAGCCAAATCCAACCGACGCCGCATGCCACCGGAAAAGTGCTTCAAAGGACGCTTCGCCGCTTCCGTTAGTCCGAATTCCTCCAACAGCTCCGCCGTCCTGTGCTTAGCCTCTGATCGCCCAAGCCCTAACAGCCGTGAAAATATAACCAAGTTTTCCGTAGCGCTGAGCGCTTCGTCGACTGATGCGTATTGGCCTGTCACCCCGATTAATTGCCTTACGATTTGCGGGTCCTTCGCCACGTCGTACCCGAAGATGCGTGCCGAGCCGGCATCGGGGCGCAATAGCGTGGCGAGCATTCTAATGGTCGTTGTTTTGCCTGCTCCATTAGGGCCAAGCACACCATAAATCGTTCCGGCGCGTACGTTCAAATCTACGCCATCTACCGCGCGATTGCTGCCAAACATCTTCACAAGTCCATTTGCTTCAATTGCCCAATCGCCGCCCTTCTTCCCTATCTCTTCTTTATATCGATCATTTACTGTCATTGTAATGCCTCCCTAAAGCGGTTTATAGATGGATATTAATCCTCGTTTGTGAACTGAATGTGAACCAAACGGCATGCTGTGAAAATAACGAAAAAAACCGATCCAGCAACCGGATCGGCCTTTTCCTGCTATTTTTCCCCACTTCAATATTCGTTGATAAGTATCCATCCTACTAAGCGCTCGTCAGCGGAAAAAGCATAATAGACAGCTTCATCGGCTGTGGCTTTACTAAATAAGTGTCCAGCGTCGGCGCGTATCCGCAGCTGTGGTTGCCAATGCCGCTTTGTATGGCATCGATTTTGACAATCGTTTCTGGCAGTCTGGTCAGCTTATGGACATGGCTGGTGCGCGACAGATTTTCCGTGGAATAATGATGGACACTAATGTTGAACCGCTCGCTGCCTGTTATACCGATTCCAGCACCTTCCCCATTCCCAAGCTTCGCCCAGCGGACATCAGCCTTATTACCATTTTCCTGCGGCTTAACATAGGGAACAAACTGCTCCGCTACCGTGCCGCCGTAAATACCAAGCTTACCGCTTTCTTTACGGTCGGCATAACATTCATGAGGACCTCTGCCATACCAGCTGAACTGGTCATAGCTGTCACGGAGACGCAGCTCCAAACCAAATCGCGGTAGTGGCGGCAGCTCGTTTCCAAGCGGTTCAATCGTCGTTTCCACGCCTATGGAACCGTCAGCGTTGATTTGGTGAAGCATTTTGCAGAGGAAAGCAGCTGGTTCGCCTTTTGCGCCAATGATCGCTTCAGCCGTAGTTATGACGCTTCCCTGATAGTCAACCGTCACCGAAAACTGGCGCAGCTGCCACTCAAGCCGATCATAACCGGCTTTCACCCATTCTTTTGCCAAATGAACATCGTTGTCCAGCGGGGCACGCCATAGCTGCAGCTGTGGACCTGTGAGCAGCAGCTCATCGCCGTAATGCAGCCAATTGCTGATTGTGCCTGTCATTTGATCGATGTCTACCTGAAACCCGTTCCCGCTTACGCGGCATACAAGCTTGCCGTCTTCCCGCTGCAAATTTTGATGCTTAGGGGGCTTTAGAACGGGAATCTCTCCAGAGGCATCGCCTGCAAATGGGTGAACGATACTAGAAAACGCATCATTAGCAGAATAAGCAGTAACCTTCTCTTGCGGGTGCCAACCCGCCTCCTCAAACAGTAAATCGGCCCAAGCTGTCTCATGACCAGCGTCACACCACAAGCTACTATTGCGCTCTGTAAAACGGATATGCAGCGCATACTCGCCTTTTTCCATTAATTGCTCCAAAGGGAGCGGAATGTCTAACGTCTCTTCCCCGCCGGGCGGCGTCTGCAAGCGGGCAAGCTCGCCTTGCGCAATCGCAGCGCCGCTGCGCAGCAGCTGCCAATATCCTTTTAAATGTCCCAGCGACAAAAAGCTGTATCGATTCACAACATGAACTCGGCCAAGCTGCGCGGGGTCCGGCTTTATTTTCACCGGCTGAATGATCTTCTTGTATTCCAGCAGAGACGCTTTAATGCTTCTATCTGGAAACAGCAGCCCGTCCATGCAAAATGGTCCGCTGTGCGGGGCATCGCCAAAATCGCCGCCATATGCGTAAAACGCAGCTTCGCCGTCCTTTTGCCGCAAAATACCCATATCTGACCACTCCCAAATAAGGCCGCCCAGCAACCTGGGATATTCGTAAACCGCATCCCAGTATTCCTGCAAATTGCCCGTGGAATTGCCCATGGCATGACCGAACTCGACCATGAGATAAGGGCGGTCATCCGGCTTGCGTCCTTCTTCTATGAGCATGTCGACTGAAGGGTACATGGAACTCACGATGTCAACGACTGCGGCTTCATAAGCCCGCTCGTAGTGAACCAGGCGAGTCGGATCGGCGCTACGGATCCACTCGGCCATAGCATCATGATTTTCACCATAGCCTGACTCATTCCCTAGCGACCATACGATGACAGACGGATGATTTTTATCCCGTCCAAACATCTTTTGCGCACGATGCATATAGGCTTCACGCCAATCTGGATGTTTGCTCAAATAAGACTCATCGCCCATAAAATGAAAGCCGTGCGTCTCCAAATCTGCTTCGTCTATAACGTATAAGCCAAATTGGTCGCATAAATCAAGCCAACGTGAATCGTTTGGATAATGGGACAGCCGAACCGTGTTGATATTATGCTGCTTCATCAGCCTTATATCTTCCAGCATCGCTTCGGGGGTTGTTACATAACCCAATTGCGGGTGGAACTCATTGCGGTTGACGCCTTGAATGACGATAGGCTGCCCATTAATAAGCAGCTTCCCTTTTTCAATTTGAATATCCCTGAAGCCAACTGAAAGCTGCTTTACCTCCGCTATCGCTCCGTCTTGGCTATGGAGCGTCAACAAAAGCTTATACAAATAAGGCGTTTCCGCTGTCCATAGCTGAGGCTCTGAAATAGGAAACTGCACTGCTAACGTTCGGAGCTCTTTAAGCGAATGTGACGTTGGAAGGTTGAACGATTGAATAGCGACGCTCTCTCCACCAGCATCTAGCAAGGCGACGCTTAAATGGAAGCCTTCTCCCGAGCTGTAATCCGTTTCGTTTATGGTTTGGCTCGCGGTTTCTACCGCGTTTTTCCAAATGCTGCGTTGAGCAAGCGTAAGCTGCAAGCTGAGGCTCGCCTCCTGGTACGCGGAGTCGGGTACAAATGTGGTTCGCACCCGTATGTCCTCAATTGTGACAGCAGCCTGTGCCGTTAAATAAACATCGCGAAATATTCCGCTCAGCCGCCATTTGTCCTGCGACTCCAAATAGCTGCCATCGCACCATTGATAGACGCGAACCGCAAGCAAATTAGAGCCGGGACGAAGCAGCTGGGAAATATCAAACTCTGCCATATGATGGCTTCCCTGACTGTATCCGACCAGCTCGCCATTGAGCCATACATGGAAGGAGGAATCGACTCCGCCGAATACGAGGCGAATTTGGCGCTTTTCCCAATGCTCAGGAACCGTAAAGCTGGTACGGTAGCAGCCAGTAGCGTTGAGCAGTGGAATATGTGGAGGGTCAAGCGGGAATGGATAAGGACAGCTGCTGTAATGTGGCTGTCCGTAACCGTGCATTTGCCAATTGGAGGGCACGGGAATCTGATCCCACAGCGTATCATCGCAAGCCTCCAAATGGCTATCGACCGCACAGTGCATAGGCGAATCGAAGTAGCGGAAACGCCAATTCCCGCTGAGCAGCTTGTAATAGGGCGATTCGTTCCGGTCACCACGCAGCGCGGCTGCGGTATTGTCAAATGGAATGAGTTCACTGCGTGGCGGCATTGTACTGCGCTCCAGCACGTTTAAGTTGCAATAATCTGGCAGTTGCTCGCGTTCAATTGGCATGAGCCGCCCTCCCTTGCTTCATACGGGTGAAAAAATCCCGCTCTCCGATTTGTCCACCCTTCAGCACTAGCTCCAGCCCATCCAGCGCGGACTCCTCCGAGAAGGCTCGGCATAGCGGCGCCCCTGGCGTCAGCGCAGCCACGCATTCCAGCGCATAAATGCCCAGGCCGCGCGTCACATAACCGGACGTATCCCCACCAGCGATGACGATGCGTGTAAGCTGCTCATCAATGATTAGCTCCCGCGCCAGCGCTCCAAGCAAAGCGCCCAATAGGCGACTGCTTTGCTCAGGCCCATAGCCCTGCGCAGCAAGCGTTTCACGGAAAAGCGGAATGCTTGGATCGTCTACACCTTCCGCTGAATAAAGCAGCAGGCTGCGCCCTTCGGCAAGCTTTTCTCGAGCCTCTTTCAGCAGCCGCTGCCGGGCAGCCGCACCTTTCTTTCCGTCCAGCAGCTCCTCTGCCGGTACCCGAATGCCCGCAAAACCCGATGCCCGCGCTGCTTTGATTTGCTGCTCCGTAACCGGCGAGCAGCTACCCGACACAACGAGCAGACGTTCAACCTCTGCTGCTGGAGCAGCGCTAATCTCTGGCTGCTGCGGCAGCAAGCCAAGCTGCCTCCAACAGGCTCCAAGCGCATACTCCACGCCAGAGGAGCCAATGGCAAATAAGCCGTCGCGCTGCTGGGCTTCCGCCCAAATCAGCTGTCCAGCCGCTGCCAGTCTAGCTTCGTCAAGCACATCAAACAGCACGAGATCAGGCTGCTCGCGCTCTACAAGCTTAGCCAGCCGTTCGCCCACTTCGGACTGGGCTCCCTCCAGCGCCAAAATATCCATCAGCGCCGTCTTTAAATCCGTCTGCTGCGCCAAGTGCTGGCGCAAATCCGCTTCCGCCATCGGTGTAATCGGATGGCGCGACATCGTCGGATGGCGATCAAGCCGGTACGTCTCATCGCCCGCCGCTGCAAAATGGTTGCCAAACAACGTATAGCGGCCTAAATAAGGAACCCCTGCCAGTACCGGAACATAACCAGCTCCAAACACCGCACGGCCTATTTCCGCCGCCTTGCCGATGCTGCCAACCTCAGCGGAGGAATCGAATGTAGAGCATATTTTGTAATGCGTAACAGCAGCCCCTATTTTCCGCAGCTGCTCCAGTACCGGACGCAGCTCGCGCTCCGCCTCAGCTGGCGTCAGCGAACGCCCGATGCCCGCTACTCCTATGGCCTCTAAATCTGCAAATTTGCTGGCAAGCAGCTGCTCGCTAGGCGGCTCCAGAAACAATGCTGCCCGAAGGCCAGCTCGGAACAACGCTTCCAGCACATCGGTTGAGCCTGTGAAATCGTCGCCATAGTAGCTGAGCAGGCGCTGCGCAGACGGGAGACGATCGGCGAATTGCGCCCGCTCTTGCTGCCTCGTGGCATCCCCCCTATTGCCTTTGCTGAATGCCAGCTCCCTGCCGATACCGCTTGTTTCACAATCGTCTGGCTTATGCGTTAATTCCCCTCTGTCCATCACCGCTCAGCCCTTTCCGTATTTTGCTATAGCCTGCTGCAGCTCAGGATGCCGACTTGCATACTCAGCGAGCGGAATGCCTTGAACGGCTGCTTCCCAGCCCTGCTTCATGCTTGCAAAGCCAGCCGCTGCCCCGCCCGGATGGGCCAAAATGCCGCCGCCTGCCAAATGCATCACATCTACCGTTTTTGTTGCTTCATAAGTAGCCGGAGCAGTTCCCGCCCATTGTGCCGAGGATACGACAGGCATTGTCCCATAGCCATTGTACATGGGCTTCAAACAAGCACGAATAGAGCTGACGACTGAGCTGTTGCTTTCATAAAATTTGCTGTCTAAACCGTTCACATGCAGATGGTCTGCTCCTGCCAAACGGCAGAGCTTCTGATAGGCTGGAAAAGCGAAGCCCAGCAGCGGACAGCGCGTCATCATGCCCCACTGATTGCGATGACCATGAATCGGAACCTCGCTATATTTGCTCAAATGGGCAAGCCCCGTCAGTCCGACGCTCATTATGCTGACCATGACACAGTTGCCGCCTGCCTTGACGACGAGCTCATGCCCACGCTCCATTTCATCGATGTCCCCCGTAATATTGAAGGCGTACATGATTTTTTTACCCGTGGCATCAGCCGCTCGGTTGACGGCATCCATAACCGCACTCACCCGCTGTGCTAGAGGGGCGTAGGTCCCATTTGCATTCAATTCATCATCCTTTATAAAATCAAGCCCGGCAGCCGACACGTCCATAATCATCTGCTGCAAGTCAGCCATTGGAAGTCCAATGCTCGGCTTGACAATCGTCCCCATAATCGGACGATCATACACGCCGGTTAGCTCCCGAGTACCCGCGATGCCAAACTTCGGACCGGGGTACCTTGCTGCGAAGGCTTCGGGCAGCTCCAAATCAACCAGCCGCAGCCCGGACAATTCCTGCAGCTCGAACAAATTGCCCGCAATGGCAGACATTAAATTCGGAATGGACGGACCAAAATTGTGCAGCGGAAAGGATACCGTTACCTCTCCGCGTCTATAAAAACCATCATGACCCGACGGCGTTTTGGAGCCAGGCAGCGTCGGAGAAGACACAGACGGAAGCTCGACAATTTGTTCAATCCGTGCCCCGTGCCGCTCTTTCAGCTGGTCCGTCTCGCCTGGCACCGCTGTAAAGGTGCCCGTCGACTGCTCGCCAGCAATGACCTCGGCAGCACGTTCCAGCGTATAGGGTGTCTCTATCAGATAGACGGCCGTTACTCTTTCTTGTTCCATGCTATTTCCCTCCCGCAAAATCTGCCTTTATCCCATGCTGCAGCTGCTCTTGCTAAAATCATTGCCGCTACAGCAGGCCTCGCTCTGCCAGCATCTCCTTAATTTGCTCGGCAGCAAGCCGCGGACTCGATAACACCGGCTTGCCTGTCGCCTCTCGTACGGCTCCCTCCATCCGAGCCATTGATCCTTGGGCCAGTACGATAACATCCGCTTTATCGCTGACCGCAAGCGCCGTTTCCAGCAAAATGCGGTCATGCTCCGCTGGATTCCCTCCTATCAAAGCGTCGAAGGCTCCGACTGCGAGCCCGTTCAAAACGGTGACCTCTTTGCCAATGGCTTCCGCCTGCTTCGCCAAAAACCGCATCGTCGGCTCAAGCGTTGAAGGCAGTGTGGCCAGCACTGCAATCGCGTCGTATTCGGCTACTGCCTTGGCAGTCATCGCCTCGTCAATTTTCACGAGTGGAATGCCAAGCTGTCCCCGCGCAGCATCAGCCACTTCCCCGACAGAGGAGCAGGTATTCAGAATGATATCCGCCCCCAGCTCCTCCCCATGCTGAAAATATTGCTTCAGCCGCTTGCTCACTCCCGCCGGAATATGCCCCGCCTTGACGACATCGCCGATCAGGCTGTCATCAATAATGTTGACCAGCCGCACGCCTGGCAGTACCTCCTGAAACACAGCCTTCAGCGGATCAGCAAGCCCTTGTCCGGTATAAACCGCAACTACCGTTGTCATATTCCCAGCCTCCATTTGGATCGATTATTGAACCTGTTCATTAAGCTGTTCTTTAATCTGCTCTACAGAACTACCAGATCAGCTCGTTCTCAACCCGCCTTATGCTGCCTTCGCGCATGGGTGCTTTCTCATATACCTGTCTGCCGCTGTAGAATGGATGATGCTCCCCTTCCGGCGAAATGCCAATGACATCATCGCCCTGCCACTGGGTTATGAACGTTTGCCCGATTGCGGTTTCAACCGTCTGGCGACGCGAGAGCGGGAACGTAATCGTAATCGTTTCACCAGCGGATGCTGCGCCAAGCAGCAGGAAGCATTCATTCACCCAGCGGCTCGGCTCGCTGCCTTTGCCTTGCTCTGTGCTGCCGTTCAGCTCACGGGTAAAGGCCACTTTCGCAAAGCCCGCCCACTCGGGTATACGGACCTGAAGCCGCGGAATATCGCGGTGGATATGCAGCACCAGCTTGCCTTCATGCGGCAAATAGCTGTCGACATCGAGCCAAGCCGAGCTGCGGTTGAGCAGGTAATTAACGCTAACGGTACCTTTTTTCTCGGTAACCGTGTTGCTCCAGCCCATGAACAGCCCGCGCGTGCCCGAGCCGAGGCAGCAAATTTGCAAATCATTCGTATGTCCCCGCCCGTGGTTGACGTTGCAGCAGAAATCATTCGGTGCCGAGTAGCCAGCAAAAGCCCCTCGCGTACGCTTGGCAATATTTTCATGCGTAATTAGTCCAGGAACGTTGCCGGATCGGTCTTCCGTTTCCTTAACCCAGTCCATATCGAGCAGCTGCGACTCGGCAAGGTGGTTGCGAATATAACGCTCGGTCACGCCCCAGTAACGGGTATAGCCGCTTTGTGCAAGCGTAATGCCCGTAGCGATGAGATCGACGAGCGAGCAGGTTTCATGCTCATAGGCCTGCTCCTTCATGTCGCCGGGCGTCCAGCCGAAGGCGGTACACTGGGTTACTGCCCAAGCGTAGCTTTTTTCCACAAAGCTGAGCAGCGCCGCATCCCCTGTGAATACGCCAAACCGCGCCAATGCGTCGAGTGTTCCAAGCCTCGTATGAAAATGTCCGCTGCGGTAAGCGAGCGCATCGTTAAAGCTGCCATCGGCGTTGAACACGCCGCTTCGCTGCACGATGAGGGCCGTGAAAAACTGGCACAGCTCGAACGCATCCGCATTGCCGGTCAGCTCATGGTATTTCAGCAGCGGCATAACGAGCCGTCCACAGAAGGCAGCGGGATCTGGCGCAAGCCGCAGCAGTATGGCATTGGACGAAGGCCAGCCGCCTTCCTTATATTCTGACGCCGGATAATACCACACATCGCGCTCCTTGATTGCAATCCGTTTAAGGGCCGCAACATGGTTATCCGCCGCCTCCTTCACCTTCGGATCACCCGTCTCCATATACCAGCTCGTCAGCGATAAAATGACCGCACGCTGGTCGATCAGATTGGCATTCGGCTCCCAGTTGTGATTCGGGTTCGTCTGGCGATAGCTAAGGCCATCTTCCTTGAAAAAAGAGAGCAGATTCGCCCGGTATTTCTCCTCCGTCTCCTTGCCGAACGTTTCCCCCGACATATGGCGGGCCAAAATCATCCCGTCCACCATCCGGCCATGAGACGAGCCATAATCCCAGTCCCCATGTGTCAAATTGGCTGGTTCCTTCATCAGGTTTGCAGCAAAAAAAGGGATATCGTTATAGTCGCGGTCTGCCATTCCCACAATCGCATTCATTGCATGTCCTGCTCTATCCGCAAGCGTCAGCGTAGCTGGTATTTGTCTCGTTTGCATCGCAAGTCTCTCCCTAACGTTTATTGCGGCGTTTTTCCGACTGCGCCGCGGTATTCGCCAATCGTTTGCCCGGTTTTCTTTTTGAAAATTTGGCTGAAGTAACGGTAGTCCTCATAGCCGACAAGCTCGGCTATTTCATAGTTTTTATACTGCGGATAACGCATTAGCTCGGTCGCCTTGGCAATCCGGTATTCGGTTAAATAATCGACAAAATTGCTGCCCGTCGTTTTCTTAAATAAACGGCCCACATAATCGGCATTCAAAAAGCGGCTTTCTGCGATTTGCGGCAGGCTAAGCGGCTGGTCATAATGCAGCTCAATCAGCTTTTGGATTTCGCGGATTAGCTGCTCGCCATGCCGTCCTTGGCTATTGCCGCGCTGGGCAGCAAGGGCCGGCAATATTTGCTCCTCAAACAGCCGCTTAACCGAAACATGATCTTTGCGCAGCCGGATCAGCTCCATATAGGCGAGTGCGCTTTTCCCGCTCAGCTGCTCTAGACTTGTGTGCGCCGCTTGAAGCTGCCGCTCCAGCGCATGCACCAGCATGGTGGCGCTGCGCCGTAATCCATCCACCGTCTGTGAAGGAGCCGCAAGCGCCGTGAAAAAACGATTGAATTCCGCGTGCAACTGCTCCACATTGCCAAGCTGAAGCTGCACGAGAAACGCTTGTTCCAGCTCCGCCGGGTAAAAATCGCCATTTCCAGCACCTGTAGGCAAATGCGGTTGTTGCTTACTCGGCTTACCCGGCTTCTCCACCGGCTCCAACTCACACTCCACGAATTCCATGATCGCTATTTCTCCGAGCTGCCTCTCGTCCAGACGCCGCTGAAGCTTGCTGTATACAGCTGGAAGCTGATTAGCAAGACAAGGCTTGCTCCCAGCGGTAATGCTGTAGCTTGTGCCCGTCTCCTCGTGCAGCGTGCCTTGAAGCAAAGTGGCAAGCCGCTGTATTTCCATATGCTCGAAGCGGCTGCCAAACAAGCAGATGGCTATTTCGCCGAGGTTAAGCGGGGAGGCGACTGCGATAAACGTCCAGCAGCCTTCAAAATAAAAGGACTGGCACTGCTGCAGCCTCCGCTCTATTTTCCCAACTGCCTCTTGAATGCTGGCCTGCTCCGTATAATAGTCCGGATGTGCGAGCAGCAGCAGCGCTTTTTGGTCTGAGTCTCCGCCCGGAAGCTCAGTTAAGCTCTGCGTCAATGACGCTGTCTTTATCTCTGATATCGCTGACGACTGAGCAGAAGCTTGGGTCTGATCCTGTGTAGAGCGCATGCCTCGCTGCAAAACATCGAGCAGCCATTTTCTCCGGCTGTCCCGCTGCTGCTGCTCTTGCCGTAGGTCGCGTTCCTCCAGCAGCGCGAGCGCCTTGCCGAGCACCGTAATCAGTTCCTCCCGCTTAAGCGGCTTGAGCAAATAATCAAACGCCTTATGGCGGATGGCTTCCTTCGTATATTCAAAATCCGAGTAGCCGCTGACGACAATCGTCACAACGTCTGGCAAAGATTCCGCCAGCAGGCCGAGCAGTTCCTTGCCGTCGAAGCCCGGCATACGCATATCGAGAAAGAGCAGATCGGGTTTATGCAGCAGCGCAAGCTCGTAGCCTTCTTCGCCATCAACCGCTTCACATGCAAGCTCAAGCCCTAGCTCCTCCCATGGAATCATTTGAATAAGTCCTCGCCGTATCCAGCGTTCATCGTCTACAACCATGACCTTGCGCATGGCCCACGCCCCCTTCCTGCTGCCTTCTTTTTATTCGCTTAGCCTTTCACAGAGCCCGCGGTCAAGCCGTCAATAATGTAGCGCTGCAGGAACAAATAAATGATTAGCACCGGTGTAATGACAACAATCATAAAGGCAAATACAACGCCCCAATTCGTGCTGTACAGCGTAACAAAGTTAAATACTTGAAGCACAATCGTCCATTTGGTGCTGTCTGTGACCAAATAAAACGGGCCGAAAAAGTCATTCCATACCGATACAATGACGACGATGGAGACGGTCACCAGCACCGTGCTGATGAGCGGCAAAATGATTTTAAAATATAGCCGGAAGTAGCCGCAGCCTTCCAAAATCGCAGCCTCATCCAGCTCGCGCGGCACCGATTTAATAAATCCAACGAGCAGAAACACCGCAAACGGCAGCAGCACCGCCGTATAATACATAATGATGCTTAAGTAGCTTCCTTTAATATGCAGCAAATCCATCAGCCGAATCGTCGGAATGATCGACACGGGGACAATCAGCCCCATAATGAAGGCAAGATAGACGCCTTGCAAAAACTTCCCGCCGCGCCGCTGGATGACGAATGCAGCCATCGAAGCGAAAAAATTGACGCTGACGACGACGAGCGCCGACAGCAGGAAGCTATTTTTGAAACCACGCAGCAGATTATCCTGATTAAATACCTCTTTATAATTGCTGAACACCCAATTGCTTGGCAGCGACAGCCCGAACAGCGCCGACTCCCGGATATCCTTAAAGGAGTTAATGAATATCATAAAAAACGGAATGAGAATGAGCATAGCCAGGCAGATCGCGAGCAGCTCCAGCAGCAGAGGAGAATATTTTCGGCTTCTCACATTTCCACCTCCCTCTTCTTCATTGCCAGCAATACCGGAATGCCCACAAGCGTTACCAGTACGAACAGCAGCATGTTAATCGCCGTCGCATAGCCCATTTCACCGGAGCTGAATGTATTGCGGATGTACGTATAAAATACTTCCGTCGTGTAGCCTGGGCCGCCTTCGGTCAGCACCATTACGATTTCGAACACCTTCATCGAGCCAATCATCGCCAGCAGCACGTTAACCGTGAACGCCGGTGCGAGCAGCGGAAAAACAACATGCTTGAACCGCGTCCAATAGTTCGCCCCATCAATAGATGCGCTCTCCGTCAAATCCTTCGGGATGAACTGCAAGCCAGCCAAATACACGACCATCGAAAAGCCAGCCACCCGCCAAATGTCGGTCATAATGACGGTGAACAGCGCAAAGCGCGGATCATTCAGCCAATCCTGGACCATAAAATCGATGCCAAGTATCCCGAAAAACTGATTGACGATGCCATGCTCCGGATGATAGATCGCCCGGAAGATGTAACCGATAACAAGCGGAGCAATGACATACGGCATAAAAAAGATCATCCGAAGCAGATTGCGCAGCTTCAGCTTTTCATTCAACAATAGCGCCAAGGCAAGGCCGACTGCATTTTGCAGCAGCGTAACGGCGGCGGCGAAAATAAGGGTGTTTATAAAAGCCTGCTTCAGTCGAGGCTCGTTAAACAGCTCCTTGTAATTTTCAAGTCCAATAAATTTAATCGCATCGGCGTTAATATTCCAGTCGGTAAAGCTGTAATAGATTCCGATAATGGTTGGCGTAATGAAAAACAATAAAAATACGAAAACTGCCGGAAATGAAAAATATAGCGGATATTTGCTTCTCTCCATAGGGCCTGCCCTCCTGCTCCTGCCTTGTTTGGCTGGGATGGCGAGGGGCGAAGCCTCGATGACCTTAATCGTCTCGATCACCTTGATCGCATCGCCCGCAGTACCTATCCCGTCCGGTAATTAACAGCTTCGGCTTGCTCTGCTGCCGTCTCTGTGTTTTATTTTTGCCCCGTTCATTTATTCAAAGCCTTCAAGACGCTTAGAGTTGCCGTCCTTCACATAGTTCGCATCCATTTCTTTGATCGCGGTGTCCACGTCGCCTGTGATATGGAAGTTTTGCAGAATTTTGCCCAAGTCCAGGAACGATGCCGTCAGGCGATTTTGCACATTGACCTTCGATTTGCCTTCATCAATATAGTCTTTAACCGTCTGCTGCATCGGATACAGCTCGCTGGTCGCATCCTTGAACACCGGAATGCCCGGCTGGCTTTGGTAGAAGGTATTGACGCTTTCTTTCGAAATCATAAATTTAACCAATTCTTTGGCAGCATCCAGATTTTTCGCCTTCGATGGCACCATCAGCTGGTTCGGAGGCGTAATCATAGCCGTGCCTGTGTCTGTTGCAGTTGGGAATGGGAAGAAGCCGATTTTATTCGTTACAAAATCTTTGCCAAATTTCTTCTCAAGCTGTGGCAAAATGCCGTCCAGCATAAAGGCCATTGCTACCTTGCCTTCGCCCAGCTCGTTTTGCAGCTCGTCGAATGTGCCGGACAGCGTATTTTTTTGGAACAAGCCGAGATCCTTGATTTCCTTCGATTTTACAAAAAGATCCTTCAGCGCCGCGATGTCCGACAGCTTCAACTGATTGACGTTCAGCTTCTGCACGCCTTCGTCGCCGATCTCCTGATCTACCTGGCTAACCCAGCCGGTCAAATAAAAGACTTGCGTCGGCCAACCATCTTTTACCCCCTCGTAAAACGGCGTTACGCCGTCGCCCTTCAGCTTTTTAGCAATTTCAATTAAATTCGCATAATTTGTTGGAGCGGCAACGCCGGCTTTTTCAAATACATCCTTATTGTAAAAGACGCCCATCATGCCCGTTTTGCCAAAAGGCACGCCATAAGCTTTGCCAGCCGCGTCCTTCTGGAAATCCACAATTGTATCGATAACATTGTCCCAAACGCCAGCCTCGCCGGACCATTCGTACAGCGTCTCATCCGCTCTGAGCTTTACATATTGCTTCGTGCCCGGCTGCATGAGGAATACGTCAGGGAAATCACCTGTTGAGAAGCGAGTTTTCAGCATATTGTCATAGTCGCCGCCTGGCAGCGCCTGTACCTCGACTTTATTGCCCGTCTTCGCTTCAAATTCTTTGAAAATAAGATTGTAAGGCGTGACATCCTCCGTATTCGGAATTAGAAAGGTCAGCGTAACGGGCTTTGTTGACGGCTGTGCGGACGCTTCAGCTGCTGCTGTTCCCTCCGGGGCATTCGTCCCTTGCGTGCTGCCATTGTTGCTGCCGCAAGCCGTTAGTGAAAATGCTCCCAGCATTAGCGCCATTGTGAGGTGAACCGCTTTCATCTTTCTCATGATAAGACACCCTCTCATTCATAATGATCTGCCTCTTTATTGTATTGAAAGCGCTTCCTTAATTCTGTCTATGATTTTGACTTCTAATGTTGAATATTCCGACTTTTATGAATACGTTTCCAAATATTCAGGAATAAGGAGCTTAATTTCGGTCCCAGCACCTTTGCGGCTGTTAATATGAAACTCGAAGCGGTCGCCATAACGAATCCGATAACGCGAATACACATTTTGCACCCCGATGCCGCTGCGCGTGTCCGAGCTCAACCCTTCGCCCTGTTGAAGCGGAGGCTTCAAGCTGCTTCTGATATCGGCCAAATGCTTGTCGGATATGCCCACGCCGTCGTCTTTGACGGTAAGCGTTATGCTGCCGCCCTCTCTGCTGACGATTACAGCGATCGTTCCTTTGCCGCGCTTGCGCTCAATGCCATGGAATACCGCATTTTCAACGAGCGGTTGAAGCGTCATTTTAAGCATAGGAAAGCTGTAGAGGTCGTCATCAATTTGCTGCTCAAAGGAAATTTTGTCTTCGAAGCGAATACGCTGAATGTTCATATAAGCTTCTATTTGCACAAGCTCCTCCTGCAGCGTGACGATTTCATCCTTGTTTTTCGTATTGTAGCGAAAAATATCAGCGAGCGACTGCGCCATTTCACTAATTTCCTGAACTTGATAATAGTCGGACATCGCCCGGATGCTGTCGAGCGTATTGTACAGAAAATGCGGATTGATCTGCGAATAAAGCATGGCGAGCTGCGCCTCCTGCAGCTTAATCTGATTCACATACCGCGTCTCAATCAAATTTTGCAGCTCATCCTGCATCGCATTGAAGTTCATGCCGATTCTGCCGATTTCATCATTGCGCCGCACCTCAACGCGCACCGAAAAATCGCCGCGTTTAATGCGGTTAACCGTCTTGTACAAGTCTAGAATCGGCTTCGTAATCCGCTGCCCGAACAGGACCGAAATAATCAGCGTAATCGCAAAAGCAATGAAAGCGGTCACAATAACCGTCGTCTTAATAATATCTAATGCGCCAAAAATATCATGCTTCGGCACGATTAGCACAGCCTTCCAGTTCGAATAAGCGGAATTCGTATACGACACTAGTCGATCCTCTCCATCCAGATTGAGCCAAAACTTGCCTTGACTGCCGTTTATACGGCTTGTCAGCTCCTTCCCGCCTGCATAACGCTGCGCATCACCAGGCGCATAAACAAGCCTGTTGCCTTCGTCAAGAATAACAATGCTGCTGTTTGCCGAAAGCCCGTCGTTGCGGCCAATGCTGTTGAACAGCTCGGCGCGGTATTCGGCACGCACTAAAATAAACTGCTCGGGATTGGAAAAATCGCGGATCATAATGGAAGAAAAATAGGCCGTTTCCCCATCCACTGTCCGGTCTGCCGCTGGGATGAAGCCGCTGTAAAACACCTCGCCATCCTTCGCTACCGTTTGGCGGAACCATTCGGAGCCCCGCACCTTCGCCGGGTTATGCTGTCCGCTTTCGTCAGAGGAGCTAAGCAGCTCGCCGTTGCTATAATAAATTTGAAAACGCAAAAAATCACGAATTGGCGTTACATTGAAGCTTTTCAAATACAAATCGCCGATTTTCTGCCGAAACAGGAACCGTTCGCGATCGCTAAGCTCGGGGTAACGATTAACGCCGTCAATATAGCTCTGCTCATTGTAGGAGGCCAGCAGCAGATTGCGCTTGCTATGAAAATCATTGTCCATATTTTTTTCAATTTGCTGGACAAGCAGCAGGCTGGCAGCCTCCGCTTGAGTTGCCATCGTTTTGTAGGAAATATAGAAGGAGACCGAACCGACCAGTGTAATGCACACCAAAATAATAATAAAGTAGCTCAGCAACAGCTCATTGCGCAGCCGGATAATAATTCCCCCTCAGGCCAAACCTGTTTTATTTTCATTATAACGAATCGGGCGATGCGAACCTATAACAAAAAGCGTTTATCGTGAACTTCCAACCACTTAAAAGTTGGTGGCTTCTTGCTCAATGAAGCTACCGCCGCGAACGACATTTTGCTTTCATAATCCAGACCATGTAAAGGGACACTATGAGGGTTACACCAATAAATCCAGAAGAAACAACCCAAGTTGAATTATGCTAAAATGTAGTTAAAGTATCATGTAGATACCCCTCATGGACAAAGGAGAACTGAAATGAGAAAACTGGTTCTATTTCTGCACGCTTCGCTTGACAGTTTTGTAGAAGGACCGAATGGTGAAATGGACATTGGCTGGGTTTCCTACGATGCTGATTTGGAGAAACACGCGAGAGAAATTCTGAGCACTGCCGACACTGTCATTTGGGGACGTGGGACTTATCAGATGATGCACAGTTACTGGCCATCTGTGCTTTCGGACCCATCAGCTTCGCAGCATGAACGGAATCATGCCGAGTGGATCGAAAAGACAACAAAACTCGTTTTTTCCACGACACTGGAGAAAGTCGAATGGAATAATTCCAAACTAGTGAAAGAAGATGTCGAGGAAGAGATTAATAACCTCAAACAGCAGCCAGGTAAGGATATCGTCATCCTCGGCAGTCCTAGGTTCGCACACCACCTTATGCAGCTTGATTTAATTGATGAGTATAAAATCACGGTTTCTCCCGTCCTGATCGGTAAGGGATTACCGTTATTCCAAGGTCTCAAGGAGAAGATCAATCTTAAGCTAATCGAAAACAAGACCTTTGATTCTGGAGCCATAGGTCTCGTTTATCAGACGGTAAGATGATCTTGTCACTTAAGGTGATTACGCTCCCTCGAGGAACGATAGTTCAATGATTGAAGCGGCCGACCAGAATTTGGTCTGCCGCTTTGTTTCTTCATTTATTAATTGAACTATCATTTAAAATCATTTTAGTCACCAAGTCTTTTTCCATCTTTAAACCAAATTAATTCCGGTTCTTTTTATTTTGATGAGAACCATCCGTATAGCATTCCAATTTTTTTATAATCAAAGCTTCTATCTGCACGATTGGTTGTTTTTTTATATTGTGATGTATTCGGCTACCCAGCTTAGTCACCCATACTAGCTGAAACGCCTCTTCGACGTTAATCTGCTTCGTTCTTTTCTTCAAAGCAGCTGTCAATGTGCGATGTTTCCCATCTGCCAGGTAATAGGTGTTTTTGAAAGCATACTCGTCATCCCCCACTTTATAGAGGGAGTTCTAAAAACTAACGCTTAAAAAGCCCAGAGCCGCTTCTAAGATAAGAGACGGCTCTAGGCGAATGAACTTGCTTCCTTTCATTATGAAACTGAAAAATAAATCGTAAAAACGGGGCTTCTCTTCCGAAATCTTGCTCGCACAGCAGGCTTGGCTTGACTAGTCTTTAACTTGACTGGCAAAGCGGTAGGAGCCGGAGCCGATTTCCAGCACCGTTTGGCTGCCAAAGGCTTCAATCACCTTAATATCCTCGCTGTCAGATGGACTAGCTGGAAGCAGCTCTGTAGAAGTTATTGCATCCTCAAGCGTATGAATGGCTGCTCCATCGATTGCCTTGACCGTCCCAGGAATGTATAGCGTTGCCGTCGTATTAGCGGGAATGCTCACGTTTAACTGGAACTCGCCGGACTTATCGATTTGCCAGTCTACTTCGATTTTCCCATATAACGAAGAGAAATGGGATTTCACATAAGCAAGGCCGCCGCCCGGCTGAGGACGGATAATGGCATGACGGAAGGCAGGTGCTCCCTTGTCTGCTTCAATGCCTGCCATATAGCGGAACATCCACTCGCCAACGGAGCCTAGCGAATAATGATTGAATGAATTCATCTGCGGCGTCTGGAAGCCATTTTCCTCCGTCCAGCCATCCCAGCGCTCCCAAATGGTCGTCGCTCCATGCTTGATGGAATACATCCACGATGGAAAAGCCTCCTGCGTCAGCAGCTGATAAGCTACGTCGAGTCGGCCGTTATCAGATAGCGCGGGCAGCAAATAACCAACGCCAAGGAAGCCTGTCGTCAAGCGGTTGCCGCGGCTGGCAATATCCGCTGTGAGATGGTCGACTGCCTTTAACCGCAGCTCGTCTGTCAGCAGACCAAATTGCAGCGCAAGCACATATACCGTTTGCGTCTCCCCATGTATGCGGCCCTCCTCCGTTACAAAAGCAAGGCGGAATGCTGCGGCAATGCCCTGAAACAGCTGCTCCAGCCGACGAACATCCTCCTCCTTGCCCAGCACGCCGGCAATTAATCCAAGCACCTTCGTGCTGTAGGCAAAATAAGCGGTTGCCAGCACCTCGTTTGGCGTATCGGCATCAATGGACAGCCAGTCGCCATAGTTGGCATAATTCGGCCTTACTAGCTCTTCGGTCGTTGCGTGCAAGTAATCGACCCATCTGCTCATCGCCTCGTAATGCGTTTCCAAAATCCGCACATCGCCATACATTAAATACAGCGTCCAAGGGATAATGACGCCAGCATCGCCCCAGCCTGCATTATCTGGCGCATACCAGTTCAGGCGCGTGCTCCAGTTTTTATAGCGAATCCAGCCTGCATCCGGCGCCACATCGGTGAAAGCGCCCGAAGGCTGCTGGCAATCAATCATATCCCACATAAATTTATTGAAAAACCTTGCCACATCCATATTGTACGAGGCTGTACGCGCAAAAATCTGCGCATCCCCCGTCCAGCCGAGACGCTCATCCCGCTGAGGGCAATCGGTTGGTACCGACAAGAAGTTGCCGCGCTGCCCCCAAGTAATGTTGGAAAACAACTGATTTATCATCGCATTCGACGTTTCCAAATGCCCAGTCTCCGGCGTGTCGGAATACACTACCTTGCCCATAATTGTATCCAAATCAGGCTCGCCGGGATAACCAATCAGCTCCACATAACGAAAGCCATGGAATGTAAAATGCGGCTCATAGCGCTCCAGCCCTTCGCCTTTAAGCGTATAATGCTCCTGCTGAACAGCAACGCGCAAATTTTCCAAATACAGCGAGCCATCAGGACTCAGCATTTCCGCATGGCTGATCGTGACCGTCGTGCCGCGTTCTCCGCTAACGCGAAGCTCCGTCCAGCCGACCATATTTTGTCCCATATCAAAAATATAGCTGCCGCCCGGTGTCCGCTCCATTCGGACCGGCCTAATCGTCTTCATTACCTTAATCGGCGGTTCGTTAGACGCCACCAGCATGCCGTTATAGCCAGGCCGCACATCTGGCTCCTCCCATAGGCTGTCATCAAAGCCTGCTTCCGACCAGCCCGCCATTTCAAGCCGCGCGTCATAAGCTTCACCCATAATAAAATCGGAATATAAAATAGGCCCCTTGCTCACCTTCCACGTATGATCGGTTGCGATACTTTGCTTCGTGCCATCCTCATATTCCACGTAAGCCTGCATCATAAAAAACGGACGCTCTCCGTACACCTTGTCGCCAAGAAATCCAACCGTTCCCGCATACCAGCCTTCTCCAATAATGGCGCCAAAGGCGTTGTCGCCTTCATGCAGCAGCGGCGTAATATCATAAGCCTGCACCTGTGAGCGGACATTGTAGTCCGTAAAGCCTGGGGCAAAATAATCCCCTACACGCTGCCCGTTAACGTACAGCTCGAACAAGCCGAGCGCTGTCGCATAGGCCATGGCGCGGCGCACCTTGCCACTCAAGGTGAATGGCTTGCGCAAGTGGGGCGAAGGCTGTCTGCCTGCTGCCCCCTCATCATGCTTGCGGCCAATCCATTTCCCCCGGTATGCTGCCCTATGAAGCAGTCCTATCGTCCAGAAGGCAGGCTCGCTCCATTCCGATACGCGTCCATAATTGTCCCAGACGCGCACCTTCCAAAAACATTCGGCTGCCGCCTCTAGCGGGCTGCCGCCATATTCCACTTGGATCGACTCGCTCGATTCTGTTTTCCCACTATCCCAGCGATCGCCATCATCTGCGGCCAACCGTTCTATTGAAGAAGCGACCAGCACCTGATACGCCGTTTGGCGAACAGAACGCTCCTCTGAGCGGAGCTTCCAGAACAAGCGCGGCTTAGCCGCTTCAATACCAAGCGGATTCGTCATATACTCCGTTTTGCAATCTTCAATGGTTAATGCCATTAAACTTCAGCCTCCTGAAATTTTATCGCTTTACATGTTTTCATCTTCTGGCCTCTTCTGTTTGTCTGTATGCTTTCTCCTATGCTTGCTCCTTGGCCTTCTCGGAGCTGTTATGAACCAAACGCTCATGCAGAAAATCAACAATATGCTGCACCTGCATTTGACCGTCACCATGCTTGGCTGCTCCAAGCTTCATTTGGAGCAGGCAGCCTGGGTTGCTCGTGAGCAAATAATGCGCCTTTGTCGCATTGGCATGCTCCATTTTGCGCTCCAGCAGCCCGCCCGCCATTTCCGGCTGAACAATATTGTAAGTGCCCGCCGAGCCGCAGCAGCGGTCAGCCTCAAACATTTCTACAAACTCAGCCCCACTTACCTCCCTCAGCAGCTTCCGGGGAGCATCAGCAGAGCGCATCACATTGCGCAAATGGCAGGAATCCTGATACGTAATCCGAATCGGCTGTTCCTTTGTCTGGGCAGTAGCAAGCTTGCCGGAACGGATCAGCAAATCACTAATATCCACCACACGCTTCGCCAACCACACTGCGCCTTCCTTCCATTGCTCATCCTCATGCAGCAAATGATCGTATTCCGATAAGATGGCGCCGCAGCCGCCCGCATTGGATACGATGTAATCTACACCAACTGCCTGAAAAGCAGCAATGTTCCTCCTCGCAAGTGACCGGGCATCCTCCGTCTCCCCGCTATGTGCGTGAAGCGCACCACAGCAAGCCTGTGTATCAGGTATGACGACCTCAAAGCCAGCTTCCGTCAGCAGCTCCACCGTCTTGATGTTCGTTTCCGTGAACAGCATATCCATGAGGCAGCCGCGAAACATGCCCACTGTAGCTATTTTCATCCCTTTGGCCGGATGATGGCTGCCGATTTTCTGGACAATGCCTTTGCTTGAGGCATTCGGTAGCACCTGCTCCATCTCGCTCAAATGAGCTGGCAGCAGCTTCATAACGCCAGCGCTTCGCGCCAGCTTCCGAAGCCCGGATTGCTGATACAGCTGCATAGCTCCGCCGAGCAGCCGCACCCGCTTCTGGTGAGGGAAAAGCTGCTTGAACACCACCTGCCGCAGCGGCTTCACCCACCACCGGTGGCTTTCCGTATGCTCTTCAATCGCCTCCCTCGTCTGCTCAATGAGCTGGCCATATTTCACATCTGCCGGACAAGCCGGCTCGCAGGCACGGCAGCCGAGACAATGGCTCATCTGCTCCTCAAAGGACTGGTCGGGCATCATCAAACCATCAGAAACCGCTTTCATCAATGCGATGCGGCCGCGTGGCGATTCCGCCTCAATACCCGTTTCACGAAACGTTGGGCATGCAGGCAGACAGAAGCCGCAGCGCATGCAATTCGTCAATTGATCCTCATCGAGCCGCAGCTTGAGCTTTCCAGCAAGCTGAAGCTGCGGGGAGTGCGGCGAACTGCACGCTGGTTCCGTTCCATGCGTATTTACGTTTGCGGCTGTTGCTGCTGATGATGATGTAATTCCAACAGTTAGCCTTTCTTCCGTTTTAACCATGCTGTAGCACCACCCTCTTGCGCGACTGTTTGGCAAATACTTTTCCGGGATTGAGCAAATGGTGCGGATCGAACGCCTGTTTAACGGCCTTCATCACTTCGATGCCTGCCGAGCCGACCTTCCATTCGAGATATGGGGATTTCACAAGGCCAACGCCATGCTCGCCTGTAATCGTCCCACCGAGCCGAATGGCCGCCTCAAAAATTTCCTCAAACGCCGCCTCAACGCGGTGAATTTCTTCCTTATCCCGTGCATCAGTCGTTGCTGTAGGATGCAGATTGCCGTCGCCCGCATGGCCGAAGGTACAGATCGTCACTTGATGTTTCTGGGCAATTCGATTAATTTCCAGCACCATTTCGGCAATTTTGGAGCGAGGCACCGTCGCATCCTCAAGAATCGTCGTTGGCCGCAAGCGTGCGAGTGCGGTAAAAGCACTGCGTCTTGCCGTCAGCAGCTTGAGCGCTTCTTCTGGACTTTCAGCGACGCTGACGCTGTGCGCCTGCTCGCTTCGGCAAATTTCCTCAATCCGGGCAATGTCCCGTTCTACCATTTCGGTTTCTCCGTCCTGCTCGATGAGCAGAATCGCCTCCATATCGAGCGGCAAGCCAAGCTTGGCAAAGTCGTCGACCACCCGCACCGTCGCATTATCGAGAAATTCGAGCGTTGAAGGAATAATGCGGTTTTCAATGATTTTGGACACGGTTCGCGCCGCGCCATACAAGTCCTTATACATCGCCAGCATCGTCTTCTTGTACTTTGGCGGCGGCACTAGCTTAAGTGTCGCTTCGGTAATAATCGCAAGCGTCCCTTCCGAGCCGACGAGCAGCTTGGTCAAATCATAGCCTGCTACATCCTTCATCAGCTTGCCGCCGGTACGAATAATTTCGCCGCTGGCCAGCACCGCCTCCAGACCGAGGACATAATCCTTGGTCGTGCCGTACTTGAGTCCGCGCAGCCCTCCGGAGCATTCGGCAATGTTGCCGCCAATGGTTGAAATCGCCATGCTGCTCGGATCGGGCGGGTAAAATAAGCCGAGCGACTCCACATGGGTGATAAAAGATTTTGTAATGAGGCCAGGCTGGACGATTGCAACCAAATTTTCAAGATCGACCTCCAAAATGCGATTCATCCGGTGCATGACCATCACTACTCCACCCTCTACAGGAACAGTACCACCGCATAAGTTCGTGCCTGAGCCTCGGCCGATGACGGGAATGCGATGCGTATTCAGCACTTTCATAATCGCACTCACCTGCTCCGTGCTCGCGGGATAGATAACGCCGTCTGGCAGCGCTTGCAGCATTGGTGTCCCATCATAAGAATGAGTCACAAGCGACTGCGGATCATCTTTATAAAAATCGCTTCCCACTATAGCGAGCAGTTGTTGTCGAATCGGTTCCTGCAGCATATTGATGTCCCCTTCCATAAAATAAAGCTTCAATCCATTAACCCATTAATTAATCAGGTCATCTGATGACTTTGAATTGAAAAAAGTATACAATAAAATAGATAAAAGCGAAAGCGTTATTTTGGAGCATGCTAATTTGTTGTTCGAAGGGAGTTAATATGGAGATTAACCCAAACCGGCCGCTCAAAAGCTACGAGTGGGTCATGAACGATATTAAGCAAAAAATGGACGGGGGCTCGCTCGCCCCAGGCGATAAGCTCTCTTCTGTTGCCGACCTTGCCGCCTCCTATGGCGTTGGGCAATCAACGATCCGCGAGGCATTGAGCGCGCTGCGGGCCATGGGCAGGCTGAACATTCGCCAAGGCAGCGGGACGTTTGTTACAGCTCCTCCAGAGCCTGCTACCCTATCGGCTCCAAGCTTTCTCTATGACAAAGCGTGGATGGACCGTGCGGAGACGCTGCGCCATATTTTGGAGGTGCGCAAGGTGCTGGAAACTGGCTGCGCTGCGCTTGCTGCCCGCAATCGGACCGAAGCCGATCTTGAAGCGCTGGCCTCCATTTTGAAGAGCATGCATGAACGCCTTGGCGATGAAGCCTTCAGCGAGCAGGCAGATATCCGCTTCCATCAGGAGCTTGCGAAAGCGACGCATAACCCCGTGCTGCTGGAGATGATGGAATCCTTGTCCACCAAGCTGCATGAAAGCATGAAGGATACGCGGGCTCTATGGTTTTATGCCGAACGCTCAACTGCGGAGCGATTGCAAGGCGAGCATCAGGCAATCTATGCTGCCATTGCTGCACAGCAGCCAACGGAAGCATCCCTGCTTATGGAGGCGCATATTTCCAAGGTGGAGTCCGTGCTGCTGGGCAAGCTGGCCAGCGGCTAAATGCACCAAGCAAAAACGACTTCGTCGTCCTTCTGGGACGACCGAAGAGCTTTGTCGGAGAAATATAAGCCCATTTATACGTGTAAAACTTATAAATTCTTATATTTCAAGGTGAAACGGCTGTCGCCGTCCTTTGGCGGTGCGGCGCGTTTCAGTCCGAGAAATATAAGCGGAGTATATGGGGGAAACTTATACTACCCTTATATTTGCAGCAAAGGGAAAGCGCCTGCTCGAACAAGCAGGCGCTTTCCCTTTTTATTTTTCATGGATATGTTCGTTTTCCCACGTTTATCTTCCCCTGCTAACCCTTTATGCCCGTCATGGCGATGCCTTCAATAAAATGCCGCTGCGCAACGAGAAAGACAATCAACGAAGGAATAACAATAACGGAGGTTGCCGCCATCATCAGATGCCACTGCGCCGAATAGGAGCCTTGGAACAGGGTCAGCCCCTGCATGAGCGTGTAATTGCTTTCTGAGGTAATGAATGCCAGCGGTCCTAAATAATCGTTCCAATTGGCGAGAAACGTGAGTAGTCCAACCACAATCATCGCCTGCTTGCCAATCGGTAAAATAATTTGCAAGTAGATGCGGAAATGCCCAGCTCCGTCCACCTTGGCGGCTTCATCCAGCTCTGCCGGGATGCTGAGGAAAAACTGCCGCAGCAGAAAAATGTTGAACACGCCTCCCCCAAACCACGCGGGCGCAATGAGCGGTACGAACGTATCGGTCAAATGCAGCGCATTCCAGAACACATATTGCGGAATCATAACGACGAAAAACGGAATCATTAACCCCGTTAATATAAATCCAAACACCTTGTCGCGGCCCTTCCAGTGAATGCGTGAGAAGCTGTAGGCACAGACGGAGCTGGAAAATAACACGCCAAGCATCGCAGATGCCGTAATGACGGTGCTATTGAGAAAAAATCGCCCGAATGGATATGCGCCCAGCGCCTGCTCGAAATTATCCCAGCTTAAATCGTCTGGCAGCAGCTTCGGCGGCATTTGATACAAATCGCCCATATTAATGAGCGAGGTGCGCAGCATCCAAAAAATCGGAAACAGGAAAAACAGGCTGCCTGCTATAAGCAGCGTGTAAATAATGATTCGATTGCCCAATGATTGCTTTTTCATCTGCGCTCCTCCTTGCCCTCATAATAGACCAATGACTTGGAGAAGTAGAAAATCGCTGCGGTGAACAGCATAATGACGAGAAACAGCAACACGGAAATCGCGCTGGCGCTGCCCATTCGCGAAGACTTGAAGCCTTCGTTGAACAAATACAGCACATAGAGCAAGCTCGCATTGTTAGGTCCGCCCTGTGTCATAACCGCTGGCTGCACAAATGTCTGAAACCCATTAATGAACGCAATGACCGTATTGAAAAAAATAATCGACGAGCTCATCGGAATGGTAATATAAATCAGCTTATGCAGCCGGTTGCCTCCATCCAGCTCGATCGCCTCGTATAAATGACCCGGAATGCCCTGCAAGCCTGCTAGAAAAATAACGATCGTATTGCCCAGCGTCCAGAAGCTGAATAAAAGGAGCGTTGGCACCACGGAGGTCGTATCGCCGAGCCATCTGGAGGTTGGCAAATGCAGCGCATCCAGCGCATAGTTGACGATGCCAAAGTCTGGCTGCAGCAGCCACATCCACACCATCGAGGATGCTGCAAGCGGGATAATAACGGGCAGGTAAAAGACGCCGCGAAAAAAGCTTTTGCCCACAACCTGCTGATTCAGCAGTATGGCTAAAAAGAACGATAAAATAATGCCCAGCGGCACGCTCAGTCCAACATAATAAACCGTTGCTTTCACTGCCGGGTAGAAAAAGGGATCTGCCCCGCTGAACAAGCTGGCATAATTGTCAAAGCCGATCCATTTCGGCACAGTGCCGACGCTGTAGGAAGTGAAGCCCAAATAGAAGGTTGCCGCAATCGGCACGATGACGAAAATGACGTAGCCAAGCAGCACTGGAGAAGCGAAGAGCAGGCCAAAGCCCAGCTCTCCGAATTTCCGTTTTTGCCTGACTCCGCGCTCCGCCTTTAATTCACGCTCATGAACGCTTGCCAGTGGTTTCATAACAGCTCTCTCCAAACTCGTTTTATCGTTTATTCGCTCACATCATAGCGGCCTTGAATTTCAGGCTGTACCTTCGCTTCGAGCTCCTTCATCGCTTCTGCCGCTGTTTTGCGGCCGAGCCATACTTCATCCATGCCGGAGAAGGTAATGGCATTCACCTTCGAGAAATTTTTAATATAATAAGAGCCATTCGGAACGCCGTTATGCAAAAGATTATTCATCATCGCATCCTTGAAGCCCGCCGGATGCGCAGGGTTATTTTCTGCCCACTTCGCTACAAGCTCTGGATCGGTGTACCATTTCGTCATCGTTGGCATCCAAAGGCCGCCTTTGTAGAGGTCGATCGAGCCTTCCGGATTTTCCAGGAATTTCGTAAGCAGCCACGCTTCCTCCAAATGCTTCGTCGATTGGTAAATGACCGACGCCCCGCTAATGCCCATTGGCACGCTGCGCTTCATTTTCGGCAGGACGCCGATATCGTAGTTGACTCCAGCCGCCCCGAGATCGAGATTAATCCACTGCCCATGCATCGACATGGCAACCAGCTTCGATTGCAGCGCCACAGCCTGTGAAGGAATCGACTTCATTTGTACCGGAGACGGAGCAACATGATGCACATTAATTAAGTCCGCTAAACGCTGGATCGCTTCGGTCGCTTCCGGCTGGCTAAAGCCGAATTTCCCATCCTTCGTAATCCATTCGCCTTCATTGTTAATCACCGTCGCATGCACAGGGCCATGCCAGGTTTCAAAGGATACACCGTATTGACGGATGTTTTTCGGATCAAAATCCGCTTCAGAGGCGTTTTTGCCATTTTTGTCAATCGTCAATTTCTTGGCAACATCGACGAACTCATCCCAAGTCCAAGCATCCTCCGCCTTCGAGGGCGGGTACGCTGCATTCGCCTGATCGAACAAATCCTTGTTGTAAAATAAACCGAACGTCTCGCCCGCTGTGCTAATGCCGTAAGCAAAATCCTCGGAAGATTTGAACCAAATATAGTCGAGGAAATCCTCGCGCTTCAGCTCGCCGTCATTATCGAGCAGCTCAAACAGATTGACGAATTTGCCTTCCTTCTGCCAAGGGTCTGCAAGCTCCCCATGCATATAGCCGAGATCCGGTGAGTCGTTGCCTGCAACCATCGCCGTAATTTTCGCATCATAGTCAGCTTCCGGGATATGAATGGCGTTTACTTTAATCCACGGGTATTTTTCCGTAAAGGTTTTGGTCGCCTGCTCCATCGCCGCCTTCTCCTGCGGGCTTCCCCAAAATGTAAACTTGAGCGTTACAGGCTCTTTCTCCTCAGGCGTCGATGTCGCCTCGCCCTTCGGCGATTCCGCAGGCTGCTGGCTGCTAGCTCCTTCACTTGCTGGCGTGTTTCCCCCGCTGCCTGTGCCGCTGCATCCTGCCACAACGAGTGTTAGCGATAATAGCAATGCTGTGAATGCTGACCTTCCTTTGAATCGTGCGATCATATAAAGCCTCCCTTTGTTATGCCAATCTCTTTGTACAGCTCTATCATATTGAATGCGGTTACATTTTAAAATTCGAATTTATTTATAATGGTGGACTTTTTATAGCGCTTGCCAAAAACTTGCAAAAGGAACCTTTTATAATTACTTTCCTCGAAAGGAAGCGATCCTGCTGGATTTGGGCCAGACACAGATGGAAGTCACTCAAGCAAACCTTGAACGATACCACTTAATTAATGACGTTAAAGAAAAATTCCTGACCCTGTTTCGCGACTTGTTTCAAAAATATGCCGTCAATGCTGAGCTTGCGAAGCTCACCATTTTGGAAATGCTGCGCTCTCCTCTGCTGCTGCAAGAAGAATTTAACGTCATTAATAAATTTGAAGAGCTGCTCTGCACCCTTTTGGATGAGGCCGAGAAGCTCAATAAATTGCCGTCCCAATTAGCTTCCGCAGATATAGCTGCCGTGCTGTCGGGGATGTACTTTCATGCTTTGCTTGATTGGGCAGCCTCCCATAAGGATATGTCACATATGCAGGCCAGCTTTGAACGCCGTTTTGAAGTTATCTGGGATGGCTTAAAAATAAGAGGTGAATTCGCATGATGCTGTGGATTGCAATAAGCGGATTTATTTTGCTGCTGCTTAGCGCCATTCATGTTTATTGGGCTTTTGGCGGAAAATGGGGCGCAAGCGCCGCATTGCCTACGAAAGCAGGATCGCAGCAAACACTATTTGTACCGGGAGCAGCAGGTACGATGATCGTAGCCTGCCTGCTGTTTTGTGCGGCGATGCTCTTGCTCATGCAAGGAAGGCTGCTCCCCGCTTTCTTAGATGCTGCTTTCATCAAGTGGAGCTGTTGGGCATGTGCAGCTGCCTTTATGCTGCGGACGATTGGTGATTTCAACTATGTTGGCGTGTTCCGAAAAGTCCGCAATACCCGCTTTGCCAGATTTGACTTGTATTTGTTTACGCCGCTTTGCCTGCTGCTGTCAGCCGTTTTTTATGCGGCTACAGCCTGGGCAGTCTAACAAAATTAACATAGCCAACCAGATCATGATGAATTTACGTACCGAATGGCGGCTTCATGCGCTTCGTTTCAGCGCTGACTTTCTGCACAAAGATAGACTTGCTGGGACACAGCAGCCGCTATTTTAACAAAATCATGGGTTATAGCAAGGTGGCGGACTCAGGAGCCGCTAAGGTGCGGTCAATCGTCATTTAGACGGCATAATGAAGGCAATAGCGGATTTCCTGTCCGCGTACAGCCTGAGATCGCATAAAAAGCCAGAATAGCGGAACCTCAGTCCTCCAAAAGCATGGAAAGAGCGTCAGAATGCAAGGAGCGTCCCGAACTGCGAGGTGTTGGCAACAGAGGTCTCATTAAGAGTGTCATACCTTACACAAAATTGTTATACTGTTACGAATTTGTTTAAGCTTTTCACCCTTTTTGTTCTTTATTAGTGAAATTAGAAACCGCAAACTGCTTCATAAAAGCCTCACGGCTTCCTTTAAACACATTGATATCGACGTACATGTCAATACCTGCCACATGTCCACGGTTATGATATTGCCAGAACTGCCAGCCGCGCTCTTCAAGCTTCGGATGTTTTACAATGTCGCGAATCCAGATTTCATAGGCGGCAAACGCAGATACATTTTCTATATAAGTATGATAAGTATCGTACGTCACATACAATATAGGCTTTTTGCCATAACCCGCCTCCATGCCATCCGCTAGCGCCTGCAGTTCCTTATGTATTTTAGCTTGGTCATGGTCCAGGCTGATTTCCAAATCGATGACTGGTGGTAGACTATCCGGCTCATAAGGAACTGTTTTTATAAAATGGGCCGCCTGCTCCTCCCCCGTACTCATCGTTGTGAAAAAATGATACGCTCCCGTCAAAAAGCGCTGCTCCCTCGCTCCCTGCCAATTTGCTTCGAACCACTTATCGGTATAATCCTTGCCCTCCGTCGCTTTCACAAACATGAATTCATATTTCCCCGTCGCCTTTATTTGCTGCCAGTTTATTTCGCCTTGATAATGCGATACATCCAGCCCTTTCACCTCATAGGCATTCGCAAATATGGAATTATGCCAAATGACTCCCTTATATTCTAAAACGCCAAGCAGCACTAGCAATGCCAGCCCGCCAATAATTATATTTCGCCATTTCTTATTACGCTTCATTTGCCTGCTCCTCCCCCTTATTAATGAATATTATACCAATTAGATAAGTTAATGCCTACAAGCGTAAACGGCTTTCGCCGTCCTCTGGCGGTAAAGCTAACATTTTGCGGTGAAATAGAAGCGGAGAATATGGGGGAAACTTATAAATGCTTATATTTTAAAAAAACTCGCCAAGCTTTCCTTGTTCAGGAAGCGAGCGAGTTTTTGCTGCTGCGTGCTGGATATGATGCTTTTAAATAGCAAAAATATGATTGCCAATTTGTACGATTTGTTCCCTCGTCCAAATCCAGGATGATGTTGCTGTCTTTGGGTTAAAATAATACAGTGCGCCATGCGTCGGATCGTTCCCGGCAACGGCTTCGACTGCCGCTTTGTAAGCTGTAGAATCCGGCTTAAGCTGGTATTGTCCATCATCAACTGCTGTAAACGCACCTGGCTGCTCGATAATGCCTTTAAGCGTATCAGGGAACTGCGAGGAAGCTAACCGATTCATAACAACAGCGCCTACAGCGACTTGCCCCTTAAACGGCTCGCCACGCGATTCGGCAAAAATAATACGAGCCAGCAGATTAAGCTCATGCTCGCTGACGGATACTTTTTTCAGCGTCTTCCAGGTTTGTTTGCCAGCAATGCCGTCGGATTGAAGGCCATAATCTTTTTGAAACCGTCTCACGGCATCCTCCGTCATTTTACCGTAGAAGTCCGTTACCTCGTCATTCATAAAATACCCTAAAATCTTTAAGCGATACTGAACGTCGGGAACATCTACCCCTTTGCTGCCATAGCTCAGTGTAGCTGGCGCCGCGGCTCCAACGATTTGAAGCGGCAAGCTGACGACCATAACAATTGCAAATATATATGCTAAGCAATTGCGAAATATTCGTTTATTTTTCATAATTCTAATATTCCTCCTTTGCAAAACAAGTTAAAAACTTATTTTTAAAATATATTTTTTATTAATTTCAGCACTCGTATGAGTTTAGCATAGTATTAATATGAAAGTAACCGTATTTGCTTAATTACATGAATTTACTAATGTTAGAACAGCTGTACTCGGCTCTCTTATACGCTGTACGGGAGTTTTCTCCAGGGAACTGCTATAATGAGGGTTAGATGATCGGCAGAGGTGATAAAGGATGAACATTATTAAAGTGAAGGATCGGCAGGAGCTCGACAAACGGGTTCCATCCATGCCTTGGTATATTGAGAAATTTATTAATTATAAGCTGCCAGACCTCTCTCCTTCGTCGCTGCTTGAGTATGTAAGGGATTATGAGCTCTTTCTAAATTGGCTTATTACAGAAGGACTCTCTGAGGCTGCGGTAATCAAGGACGTTCAGTTAACAGAGCTGGAGCAGCTTCATATGGACAGCATTGACAGCTTCCGCATGTTTCTCGCCACCCATCCGAGCCATAATAATCGTAAAACGACGATAACTCGCAAGCTGTCCTCGCTGCGCTCGCTCTTTCATTATTTGAGCCAGATCGCGGAGGATGAGCAGTTCTATCCGCTATTGAAGCGCAATGTCATGGCGAAGGTTGCTATTAAGCGCACAAGCAAGCCTAAGGATACGGCGGCAAAGCTGGAAGGCAAGCTGCTGCAGGAGGAGGAAATTGGGGAGTTTCTTGCTTATATTGCCAGCGGCTACGAAACCGATCTTGCCAGCAACAAGCAGGCGCTGTATTCCTATGAGTTGAACAAAATACGGGATACGTGCATCATCAGCTTTATTTTGCATTCCGGCCTGCGTGTTTCTGAGCTGATCAATCTCAACGTCGACGACATTGATATGAAAAAAAAGCTCGCGCATGTTTACCGCAAAGGTAAAAACGACGATTCGTTTAAAACCCCGGTCTATTTTCGCCAGGAGGCGGTAGATGACCTTCAGGTGTACCTCCAAATGCGCGATAGTCATTATAAAGCTCCGAAGCGTGAAAAAGCGCTGTTCCTTGCCATTGCTAACGGCAAAAAAGAAGGCTCGCGGATGACGAAACGGGCGGTGCAGGCCATGGTTATGAAATACGCGAAGCGTTTCGGCAAGCCTTACTTATCTGTACATAAGCTGCGCCATTCGTTCGCAACTGATTATTATTTGCGCAATGACTTGTACAAAACGCAGGAGCAGCTTGGGCATGCATCGCCAGAGACGACGCAAATTTACGCCCATTTGACCGATAAGACGATGGCGGAAGCAATTGATCGGGAATAATTCTGGATAATTGGCGAAGTTAACTGGCCCAGGCTAGTCCAGCCAACTAAAATCAAATAGCCTTCTCGGCTGCAGCTGGCGTTCAGCTTATGCAAGAAGGCTTTTCGTTTTGTGCTATATAATATGCTCAAAAATCTTTGGACAGCTCCATATCTGTAGCGGAAATGCCCTCTTCCACCGCAAACTCAAAATCTTCAATGTCGTAAATTTGTACAGGGATTTCTGCTTGAATCAGCTTATCTTGAAACTCAAACTGGTCGGAAAGCAGCGGCAAATTAAATTTCAATGCGGTCAGCAGCAGCTCGGTTTCGATCGGATCAAATGCCTCGCCGTATTGTGCGCTGTCTACAGCATGTACAATTGTAAACTGTATCCGCTCGTTTAGCAGCAGCGGCGAGCTTTCCCGCCAAGGCACCTGCATCGTACGTTCGATTTTTTTACGGTTGAGCGGATCTTCAAAAAAAGCAATCAGCTCGCCAATTTTATTTTTGACATGAGCATCATCATCTGGATCTTCCATAACGGGATCCGATCCGTCTCTCATATCATAAAGCTCTAAAATGGATGAATAAGGAACAACATAATCAATGGCACTGCTTGGAACGAGAAGGTGACCATAAGTTGCCACCATCACTGCCTCTATAACAAACCGTCGCGGCATGTTTGACCTCCTTCTATAAAACAACGTTTCCACATTATTATACAATAATCCAACTGGTGTACAAGATAGCCATTCGCCAAATTTGCATTAATTCCACGCGCCGCAGTACAATGGTGGGGAAATCATTATCGGAGGTACATACATGATTAGAGAAGAAGCTATCATTATTGGCGCTGGTCCATGCGGCCTTGCTGCCGCAATTGAGCTGCAGCGCATCGGAATCCAGCCCCTTATCATAGAAAAAAGCCATCTGGTCCATTCGATCTCGCAGTATCCGACCTACATGCATTTTTTCAGTACGCCCGAGCTGCTTGAGATTGGCGACATTCCCTTCACGACGCCCAATGACAAGCCCTCGCGACTTGAAGCAATGAATTACTATCGCACAGCTGCGCTGCGCCATGAGCTTCGGATTAATCCTTACGAGACGGTAACGAGAGTCGTTGGTGATAATGGCCGCTTCACGCTCTCCAGCACCAATCGTTTTGGCGAACCGCTAACCTATTCCAGCCGTTATGTTATTATTGCCACCGGTTATTTTGACCATCCAAATTATTTGGGCATTCCTGGGGAAGAGCTGGAGAAGGTAACGCATTTTTTCCGTGAGGCCCATCCGTATACCGGAATGGAGGTCGCGATTATTGGGGGCAGCAATTCTGCTATAGATGCAGCGCTTGAGCTTGAACGGATCGGGGCGAAGGTGACCGTCATTTATCGCGGTGAGCACTATTCATCAAGCATTAAGCCATGGGTGAAACCAGGCTTTGAAAGCAAGGTAGCCAAGGGGCAAATTGCGATGCGCTTCCGCTCTCGCGTCACGAGCATCGACGACCGCAGCGTCACGATTGAAGACCTCGAGGGCAAACATACGATTGCAAATGATTTTGTGCTTGCGCTGACAGGCTTTCATCCAGATCGGGATTTCCTGACGGACACAGGCGTCGTGATGGCGGAGGAAGGTTATCCGTTTTTCAACGAAGCGACGATGGAGACGAATGTGCCAAACTTGTTTTTGGCCGGTGTTGTTGCTTCACGCCATGAAGCGAATGAAATTTTCATCGAAACCGGACGTTTCCACGGCAGAAAAATTGCCTCGCATATCGCTCAAAGCACCGCAGTCGACAAATAAAATGCAAGAACCATAACGAGTAGAGGCTGTCCATGCCCAGAGAGCGCAATATAATGCGCTGTGCACCTGAGTATGGGCAGCCTCTTTTATAAATCTGTCATGAAACGTTTAGCCACGCTCGCTCCATGCTTTTCCCAATAATTCACTATTGATGCTTACAGCCGCCATTGATCCCATTGAAGCCGCCGCAACGACCTGATACTTTTGGGAAGCAGCATCTCCGGCACTATAGATGCCCGGCACATTCGTCTTGCCAAACTCATCGACTATAACAGCCCCTGCTTCTGTCATTGCACAGCCCATAGTCTGCGGAAGATCCGATCCAATTGCCAGCTTCGGCACAAAGAAGATACCTTCGCATGATAGGATCGATCCATCCTCCAGCACAACTTGCTGAACGCTGCCGTTAGCTGCTTCAATTCGCTGAATTTTCGAGTCAAATATGGGTACATCATGCTGCTGCAATTCCTCGCGCTGCTCAGCGGTCATTTCGTCTGGACCATTGGTGCAGATGGTATATTGGCTTGTCCATCCTGCTATTATTTTGGCAAAGTGCAGCGCATGATCCCCCTTGGATATTATAACCAGCTTCCTATCCCTCATTTCCCAGCCATCACAATACGGGCACACAAATGCGCTTTTTCCATAAACGTCAGTTAATCCTTCAATATCAAGTGGAAGATCCTTCATCCCTACGGCAAAAAGCAGCTTTTTGGCCCCGAAGGCTGAACCTTTTGCGGTCGTAATCATAAATGCCCCATCGACTCCCGTTATCGCTACGGCTGAATCATTTTCAAAATGAACGGATGGGTAAACACTGATCTGCTCGCGCGCGATTTGACGAAACTCGCCAGGCTTAATGCCGTCTCTCGTTAAAAAGCCATGCGACTCCTGTGTCACCCGATTGCGCGGACGCTCTTCATCAATGACGATAACACTCTTCCTCGCTCTGCCTAATACTAGCGCGGCACTAAGCCCTGCCGGCCCTCCACCAATAATCGCAACATCCATCAGTTGTTTCATATTAACCACCTTCCCAGAGTTTTAATGTCTTTAATTGAATCACAAAACGCTTTCTAATGCTCAACGTTTTCTATTGCGCTACGATTATTTAGAGATTGGAAAAGTATATACTGTTTTGTTTAGAATACCTCTTTCGAATCATCTATTAAAGATACTTGATATCCGTTATCGCGCTACAAATTTAATTATAGACAAATCGAGTCTTTAATTCAAGTTTTATTTTATATCGACAGCTTATCTTTAAAGAAGTCCGATTTTGGAAAGCAAATAAGTCTTTCGTATGAATATTGACGTAATATCGAAAGTTAAAGAGAGCCTTACTTTTTGAAGAAACCTTGAAAGTATTCTGCTCACCGCGCTGTTTGAAACGGCAAGTTTTAAGGCCATCCTTTTCGGAATGGCCTTTCTTTTAGATGTAAATCTTAATGTATTGAAATATCCGTTCCATAAAAGTGAAGACGGAGGCGTTTTGCAATGGACAGCGAAGAATAATTATCCCATGATGTACTATATAAAGGGATCCTCTGAGACCATCTTATCGCTTGGGCCCATGAGGATGTTACGCGCATCGCATATCTTTTTCCTCGATAATCTTTCAATGTCTCGACTCCGGCCTCTGCAGCCTTATTGCTACTTCTTGCGCTAAAACAGACAGATACAGCCGTGTGGTTTTCCGTCACCATAAAACAAGGTCCTCGAAACTTCAGTTCCGATAACAGAGTAGGAAACCCTGGTTCCAAGTAGTATTTATTGTCTTCAGTAACCAAGGTGGCACCTGTGTAATCCTTTACAGTTTCATGAAATGTAAAAGCCGGGCCCATCCATAAGCCTCTAATTTCTCTGTCCTTCTCCAACGTGCGAATAACATTAGCAAGTTGCTCGGTTGAATCACCCTGATCCATGAATTGCAGAATGTCATGGACTAGGCGATTTGGTACGTCGCGACGGAATCTTACAATGCGACCACCAACGGTCTGTCCCAAAAAAAATCGAGGAGCAGGCTGGTTCGTGGGCTCATTAATCGTTGTGATACGTCCAGCATGATCATGAATATAGAGAACTTCTGCTTGAATGCTCATTAGTTCTAAATGGTTGTACAAAGGCTTACCTCCTCTATTGTTATTCACTCACCCTTTCCCTGTACAATTTAATTATCATCAATAATCACTCGCTCTCACCATAATCTGTATCCAAGCTGCCATCTTTCCTAAGTAGTTTAAATCATCTTCTTTACGTTTCAACAAAAAAAATTGCCGCTACTTATGGTACGGTTCTCCGAATCGCACCAGCACGTGCCACATGTATTTTAATTCCTGAAGCACCCCATCTAAATTTCCTCTATCACTCCAAAGATCCGGATTGCATATCAAATCATTGACCGCAGTTCCGACTGCTCTAACGTCAATTAGATTGTCGATGGCTATACTTTTGGCGAGTAATGGCATGGTTGACCCCCTAAAATCCGGTGGTACTTTATCGGCCTGGATAGCAAATCCCTTATGCCAATGAAGTTCTATTGAATATTTTAAGCATAGCTTCTCAAAAGTTCCCTCTATGTCTGTTCCTTGAAATGAAGGATCGGCCACCAGTATTTCCACGTCATCTTGCAGAAAAATATCACCGTGAATTTGAGCCTCAATGAAGTGATTAAGATTTCGACTAGGCATCTGTTTTATACGTTCAGTGATAGGGAGATTTAAGCAGAACAAAAGCCAATCGACCACTTTTCGGGGCGACAGATCCTTTTCTCCAAGAGCATATTCTCTGAAGAATGCATCTTTAAGAACGGCGGCTAAAATGTCATCGAATTCTTCATAGGTTCCTTTTTCTAGAGGATCATCCTGAGAACCACCGTAAGTATATGTGCAACGATAGGATGCCTGTGAAGCAAGAAGGAAATAACACGAACCAAACCTCGGAGACGGACCATCAGAATGCAACATTAAATCTAACGCGCCGTATTTTGGCCTTTCACTGTTGGTGATGCCTTCCAACTGATAAGCGCCTCCAAACAACTTCATCTCCCAGAGATCCCGAGCGCCTCCCGGGTAGGCGGATACGCTGCCATTAGAAATCTAATAGAGATCGATTTAATCGAGAACAAAACGGCGGTAAATTACCCTTATTTTCATATTTATGTATATATTAGTTTTATTATCATATGCTCCATTTGTGGGGAGGCAATTATCAAGTTAAAGGAGTGGAATGATGAAAAAAAGGCTAGTCACTTCTATTGTTCTATTGTTTTCCATCTTTGTAATGGGTTTTAGTTTAAGCAGTTCAGCAGCACCATCCACATATGTCCACGGTATTTTTTCACAAAAACCGTTGTATGTATTGGATGGAACGACAGGCAATTGGCTGACCTCGACAAGCGGCAATGCGATAGCGAGTTGGACAGAAGCCCCGCTGGCTTCAGGAAATCAGGCATTTTTCAATGCAATCTCGATAGTCGGAACCGACCGTTTTGAATTCCGTCTAGTCAGTCTTGGATCCACTACCGTCGATCAGATCAATGGCAAATTCGATATTTACAAAAATAATGTGAAGGTCGCTGCGGCGATTCCCGGCAGTGTATACGGTTTAAGCCAACCGGTAGGAAATTATTTTAAATTTTATAACAGCACGAATACATGGCATGTATCCGGGTATATCACAGACCGGCTAGACTACTAAGATTTGACATCGAAGAAGTCCTACCCTCCCCGGACTTCTTGTTGCAATCATTCAAGCTATTTTTTGTAAACCTTTACATAAAACAGCTCCGCCTGGTCCAACACCTACAATTTCAAGCCGAAACTGCTATGTATATGGGCAGACCGTTGCTGTCCTTGAATGCCTACCTTTATTCTATGCCATATCCACAAAAAATGGAATTAATTTGATTTCAAGCTACAGAGTTCCTTAGCATAAAATTAAAAAAAGTAATTTCTCTTACATATATCATTTTCATAAACCATAGCCCGAATCCTACACACATATATACAAATCCATGCCCCGCATGGAGTCCTTCACAAAAACCTGCCTTTATTTATGATACGGTTCAGTGCGCTTTCTGTAACGGCAAGTTATGAAGAAAGACCATCAACTAAGAATGGTCTTTCTTTGAACGAAAATGTAAATACGAGTGGATTAATGTGTCTGTTAATATAATGATTTAGTCAATTATCGGATACTATCCTTTATCTAGGCTTAAATATAAGGTCTGAGTCTGAGTCTGAGTCTCGGCGTGTTACTTTGACGCTCCAAGAATCATATGAATGCATACTTTTTAGCATGGTCTGCTTCTGCAGCGGTGAGAGCGACAAGTATGTAGGGCAGAATTTAAATGATCGGTATTTATTAAAATATTGAATAACAGTATTAGTCTCTTCAGTTGTAATAATGCCTAGTTCTCGTCTTGTTTTAGCATCACGTTTTGCAAATAAAGAATCAACCCATGCTTGATATTTATCCTCATTATCAGGATTATCAAAATACTTATTGATTGCCCATATGCTAAGGATGAAATCCTGCCTTATCTATTGTTACTAGCAAAAAAACTTGCCGGTACTTGTGGTTACGGTTAACCGTATCATTCTAGAGGCGAAATTCTTTAAGCAAAAAGGATCTGGAAGCTTACCTTCAGAACCTTTGTCCATATTAAGGATTTCAATTCCTTTATTTTTACATCAAACACTAATGAAGTTTTTCAGGGGTAACTAATTTTTATTTCGTTTGTTAACTTCAATTGCAATGAACTCCGGCAAATAATTGGGAGTACAGCCCTTTGATACCATTTCATCTTTATAAAGACTCGTTTTCTCACCAAGTTTAATACAACGTGCTCGATACTTTTGATCATAAACGCCTATCCAGCCTGCGGTGAAATTCATTGCCCATTGAACTTCCGGTTCTTCCTGCGTAATATTAGCTTCTAATGTAGAAAGTAAGTCTACGGTGTTATCAGGCGGTGTTTGTCCAACCCATCTCAATCGCGCTTGATAATACCAGAAAGCTCGCCTTTGAAGAGCAGAAGGGCTATTTTCCCATGACTCCATCAATGCAATTGTCTTCTTGTCTTTGGAGAGCTGATTAGCCATTAACCAATCCATTAAGTTATTTCGCTCATCAAAGGTGTGAGTCTGCATATCCTTATCAAGCTTATTTAGCACTTCTTTTGAAAGCAGTTTTTTATCCATAATTAAGATTGCTAATAGTCTGGGTAAAAACTCTTCGGTTGACCAAAGTTCCATAGCTAGTTCGTGATCTTTTTTAATGTCCTTCGCGATTTTTCGTAAGTCGCCTAGCTTAGTTTTACTATTGATCTGTGGTAGAATGTTTTCTGCTTTTGAAGAGTATTTCATTCCTGTACTTTTATTCCTATCCATTTGACACCACAACTCCTTTATTAAAGCACTGTTTCATAATATGTCCTTGGGGCGATATATCAATAACTTAATTTCGTTATAAGTGTTATTGCATACAATTGTGCAAGGTGTGATTCATTTCTCCCTACTTGTGATACGCTTCACCCAATCGCATCTTCAACTAAACTACCATCTTAATGCCGTTCACAGTCTAGTCATTTGTTTTTCTTGAACACCCATTCAAAACAGCCTGACCGGACCATTCTCCGACCAGGCTATTTTGAACTATTTACCGCGTTTCTTCTGGCGCGCATACAAGGCGTTTACCGCTTCTTCCTGCGAATCCTCCTCCTTATAGCGCGCCTCCTCATACAGCTTAATGAGCTGCTGTCTTTCTATTTCGCTGTAGCTGTCCATTTCTGTGCCCTTCGCAGTCTCCTGCCATTTGACGAGCTCTTCGACCGTTTCCCTAGGTGTCAAATGAGCCTGAAACACATACCCCTTGATTATGCTGCGCTTCACCCAGCGGCTGTATAAATAGCGGATTCGCTCCCTCGTTCCCGTGAGCTCCTCCCACTTCACAGCCTGCTCTCCCCTTTTGCTTTTTCTGCGCAGCCGCCAGCCATCCTGCCATTTATTTAAGGTCATTAAACTTTCAACCTCATCCGTGTAGCCTTGCTCGCCTCCCAGCCTTTCAGCAGAGCGCTCTGCCATCTTGGCGAGAAAGGCTTTGGAGAGGCGATACACGACTCGCAGCAGCCAATAAACAGCTAGTCCTATCGCAGCAATAACGATGATTATAATAACGACTTTCAATACGTTTTCTATCCAAACGAGCCAAGGGGCAGGATCTTTTTGCTCCACAGGCGGAAAAGCGGGCGGCGATGCTTCCGGCTGCTGTGAAGCAGGCGTCTCCGCCTCGCGTCCCGTCATTAATGACAGAAGCAGCTGAACGAGAGAACGCACTGCCCATTCTATTCCCTGCGTAATTTGCCTGATGAAGCCGATTGCAATGATAGGAAGCAGCAGCAGAGCAAGCATCCATCTATTTTGACGTTTGAAGGCTTCTATAGAGGCTGAGATTGGGCGATGCTGCCCCGTCTGATCCGTCTCGCGCTGCATCAGCCGCTCATTCACCATGAAAAAATAAACAAGCAACGCTGTGATCCCGCCCGCTGTCATCCAAATCGAGTATTGCTGAAGCGGAATGAGCCAAAATTGAGCCAGTTGCAGCGCTAAATAGCCGAAAATGCCTATCATCATCGTGCTGCCGGTAAACATAATCGGCCAGCTGTGCAGCCGTTCATTCATTCCCCGATAAGCAGCGATGCTGCCGAAAATAGCAAGCGCTGGCCACCAAGCTTGCCAGCTTGCTCCTGGTACCGTTGCAATTGCCCCACATACGGCAAGCAAACCATCAGAAAGCAAAATGCCAATCAGCAAGGCAAGGCATAGTCTTATTGCGCGATTGCTGTTAATCAGCTTCTCTGAAATGGCAAGCAGCAGCGAGCCAGCGCCATAGCATAATGGCAAGCTGATCAGCCATACGATAAGAAGGCCGCCTGAGAGCGCATAAGCACCGAACGGCAAAACGAAAGGCAGAAAAAACAACAGCTCCAGCAAGCCTTTCCCTACAGCTATTCCTGCGATTTTTCCGCTAAGCGTTTTGTTCATGATACGCCACCTGCCTCCAGCTGTTCGCTAGCCTGCCCTGCTAATAGCCAAATCGAGACGGAGTTGCCGCCAAAACGCAGCTCCTGGGCAGCAAGCTCCAGCGTTTCATTCCAATATGCTGAAATAATGAGCACATCGCAGCCACTTACACCGCGCTCGCTCTCCCTTTGCAGCAGATCGCTGAACAGCTCCGTCCGGATCAGCGACAGCTTCGCGAGCAGCTCCAGTATCGCCAGCCACTGGTCATGTCCGCTGCGGGGCAGCAGCATGGCACTTTCAAGCTCGCCTTGCAGCGGCATATTGGCAGCAAAGCCGACTTCCATGCCGCTCGCCGTAATAGCCTCCGCTGCTCCTGCTGCCCATTCAATGCCCCGTTCGATTAATGCTTCATCCGTAATCGTACGCCACATGCCCTCATGATCCTCTACATTTAAATAAATCATCAGCTTCCGGTCAGCTGTATAATCATATTGATGAACCTGCAGCTTGCCTGCCCGAGCAGTCGCTTTCCAGTTGACCGCCTTGAAGGAGTCGCTTGGACGATAATCTCTTGCGCCTACGACAACGAATGGATCTTCCACAATCCATCGCCGCACCGACGTCTCGCCCTGCCAGCTATGGGAGGGCAGCTCATCCAACGGTACCTTTGCAGGGAGCGGATATACAAGCAGCTCGCCTTCAATCATCATTTGCTTCATATCATGCTGAATGCCCAGCAAATCGCCGCCGGTCAGGGCAACCGAGCGAAGCTTGTACACCCCGCGCCTGGCGCTGACGAACGAATGCGTGCGAGTAATTTTTGTATAAGGCATAAGGCTGAAAAAGCTTTTATGATTCTGGTAATGCTCGCCGCTGCTCACCGCAAGATTGTCCTGCGAGCGAAAGATGAGCTGAGAGGATAATTGAGATTCGACGCGAAGCCAAGGAACTGGCAGCCACTTGCCATTTGACAATTGCTCCACCAATTCCATACGATCACCACTAAAACAGGTTGATTGACTAAACCGCCTAGAGTAGCTAATGCTCCGCAGAGCAAATCTGCGAAAAATTTTAGCCTGAAGCACAACAATAATGATTGCAGCGATAATAAAAGAAAAGACAAGCATCGTCTATTAACTAGCCTATTTAGCGAGAAGCCCTGCCTCGGCAGGAACCTCGGTTCGCCTAATAATATCTTCGATAATTTTATCTGCGCTGCCTTGTGTACGCTGCAGTCCACGAAGCGCGAGACGATGGGCCAGCACGGGCTGCGCCATCGCTTTAACATCATCCGGCGTTACAAAATCTCTTCCCCGCAAAATCGCCTGCACCTGCGAGGCTCTCAGCAGCGCCTGGCTGCCGCGAGGGCTTACGCCCGTCTGCACTTCTTCTCTGCTCCGTGTCTGCTCTACAAGCTTCAACATATAAAGCAGCACATCATCCGATACGCGTACGGAGGAATACAGCTGCTGAGCTTCAGCAATTTCGTCTGCCCCTGCAATAGGTGCAAGCTGCTCCAGGGGGTCCTGTTCTTTAAAGCGCTTCAAAATTTGCAGCGCCTCATCCGTTGTGGGATAGCCCATTTTAATCTTGAATAAAAAACGGTCCAGCTGCGCTTCCGGCAGCGGAAACGTTCCTTGATGCTCGACGGGATTTTGCGTCGCCATAACCATGAACGGCCGCGCAAGCGGCATCGTCTCGCCCTCGAGACTAATTTGCCGCTCCTCCATACATTCGAGCAGGCTGGACTGCGTGCGCGGAGTGGCGCGGTTAATCTCATCAGCCAGCAGCATATTCGTAAATAAAGGGCCGGGCCGGAACTCAAAGTCGCCCTGCTTCTGATTGTAAAAATGAATGCCCGTCAAATCTGACGGCATTAAATCCGGCGTAAACTGCACACGCCGAAAGGTCAGGCTGAGCGACTTCGCCAGCGATTTGGCCAGCAGCGTTTTGCCCGTTCCGGGCACATCCTCCAGCAGCACATGGCCGCCGGTAATTAATGCGATAAACAATAAATCGGCTATATGCTCTTTCCCTACGATAACGCGGCCAATATTGCTTCTCAGTTGTTCAGATAATGCAGCAATGGATTGGTAAGACATATTAGCAGCTCCTTTTTTTAACTATAAAATTAAGATGTTCTATTGGCCCCAGCCACAGCGCTCGCGCTGCACCCGCTGCAGATCCGACCAGCGAACGAGCCGAATGCCCTCGCCATGCAGTACCTGCACAATCTCTCGATCACGGAACAACTGGAACTCAAGCCCGCGTTTCTCAGGCTGGCCATGGAAGGAAAACAGCTCATCGGTTACGAGCGACGGATGAATAATAAGCTCTGTCAAACCCGGCTTAAGGCTGCGCAGCTGCTGTTTCATCGCCTCTTTGAACGACACATACGTCTCCCCTGCCTGCAGTTGAAATGGCAAGGCGACTAAGTAGTCCAGTATGATGACGCCTTTGGAATCCGCCAGCATTCCGAGCTGCTTCGCCTGCTCAGCAAGCTCTGGAGAGGCTGTTTGTGCACGATCACCAAGCAAATGACGCGGAAGGCGAAAAGGCAAGCCATATTTGGCGCACACGTCGAATACAATAGGTAAAAAATGCTTGCCTGTCGCAAGACCATACAAGCTGCCCATATGATTGTCGGCATGGCTCGGCTTGATCCCTAATTGCAGGGCAAGCTCTATCTGGGCAACCAGCTCTCGCTCAACCTGCTCGGAGTCGGCCTGCAGCTCGAACGTGCGGCTATCTTTCGGGAAATATCCGCCCTCTACGAGCAAAGAAGGAACATTCTCGGGCTTGCTTACGGGCCCCCAGCGATAATTATCCCACTCGCTTGTAAACGTGAAATGAACGCCAACATCGTGCTCCTGATGTAGTGCGCTCCACCTCGCCGCTTCCCGTGCTGCGGGGCACGGCATCATAATCGTTGCCGAGCTTACTGCGCGCTCTTCCAACAGCTGCTCCACCGCTTTATTGACTGAACCACATAAGCCATAATCATCAGCATTAACAATGAGCAGTCTTTCATCGCTGCTGTATCCTAATGCGGCTGCAACACTCATGAGCCCCACTCCTCCAAATTATTGTGGTCGACCAACACCAGCAAGCAGCTCCTGAAATAGCGCTTTCAAACGCAGTTCATTGCTGCCTGTCCATTTCACAATATTTGCCGCTTGGATTACAATTTTCTGCAATACCGCCGCTTCGTCAAGCTGCTCTCGCCAGCGTGTCATAAAATGCAGCGTCACATCAAGCATCCGCAGCTTCAGCAGCAGCGGAATGGCGTTGGCCTCCTCCTCTGTCAGCCGCAATTCCGCCCCAAAGCCTTCACAAAACAAGGTGATACGCGCAAGCTGCCCTTCATCTGCCCAGTCAATTAAATCCACAATCACGACTGCGAGCTCCATTGCCCTTACATCGACGGTACAAAATTCAAAATCCAGCAAGCCGACTACAGCATCCCCACTTGCAACGGAATTGCTGAAATTCAAATCGCCATGAATCCATTGATGGGGAAGCTCGGCTATGCTTTTCAGGTAGCTACGCAAGCTTTCTCGTTCCTGCTGCAAGCAAGTGATTTGCTCCTCAAATTCCGGCAGCAGCCCAGCTTCGCCAGCAATATCACGCATAGCTGGGATGCTTATGGCCTCATAAGATTGCTCCAGCTTGTAATAGGGATCATAAATAGGCTCCCCCTGTGGCTTAATGACGCTTAATCCTTTGCATAAGGCAGCCGCAGCGGTTCCGAGTCCTCTAATGTGGGAAATATTTTCGACGGAAGGCCGCTTTCCTTCAATGAAATGGCATAATGTCGCCAGCTTTCCGCCTTGCGCCTCCGTTACGGTCTGCCCTGCGCGGTTCGCTACAGGCATCGGAACGTCAAAATGGCGATTTTTTTGCCCCAACAGCCCAAATAACACCTCGTGCTCCAGCAAAACGGTCGACTTATTCTGATGATTGTTGTAAACTCGCAGCACATAGCGGTTATTTCCCGCCTGCACGATCCGTGTTGTATTGTTCATGCCGCTATCTCCGGCAGCTATTTCCCATCGTGCGCCAAGCTCATATTGGTCCAAAAATGTTGAAAAATCATGCTGACTCAATGGTTTTGTCCTCCCCTAAGCTACCAGTTACTGCCTTTATTATACTTGCTGGGAGCAGAAGTTGGCAAAAAATCGGAAATCAGCCGATGAGATTCGCTATTTCCCCTTAATTGAAGTGCCCTTTTACAGGCAAGCTTCGACACATTTTGTAACAGCTAGATACTGCTTTATCGCTTCTGAGCGCCTTCATTTTGCCATATCTAGTTTCCACTGATTTTGCCCCCTCCATCTGTTGTGGGCAGACACGCTATCTCGGGTTTTAAGCTTTATTAGGCAATCGTTAGCCTGCTGTCGAAATCATTTTAAACATGTTGGATTGTGCGCTTCCCCGGGAAATAGACGGCTCATTTCCACCTCTCTATTTCCCATACTGGCTCCTTATTCCGTTAGTTCGAATTTTCGCTCAATTCTAATAATTTCTCCGTGAGTTTTATTCAGGCGGCTTTGCAGCGTCTCTAGATGACGTCTTCGGTACCGTATATCTAGCACTGCCGACACAAGCAGCACCGCACCCGCTCCCATGATGCCCTCCTTGCCAAGCACGATCGCCGCCAGCACAACGCTAAGCAGCAGCCAGACCAGTGCCGTTATATTCACAGCAGGGCTCCACCTTCCGAGATGCCAAGGCGCATCTATGAGCAGCTTGTGCTTCTTGCCTGCGTGCAGCGCTAACGCTATCGGTATTGCATACGCCGTGTATAGGCAAATCAGTGTGAAGCTGGGGACGACAGCCGTCAGCAGCTGCTCTGGAATAAGCAAACAGGATGTCACGAGGATAAAGAAAAACAAAACGGCAGCGAGCCAGACGCATTTCCTGGGTGATTGAGTTGCAGAGTGAACGCCTGACAGCTGCTTGCTGAAAGGCAGCGCCTTATCGCGCGTCAGGCTGTACAGCAATCGCGAGCAAGCGATCAGGACGCTGCTGCTGCTCGAATAGAGCAGTACGACTAGGAGCAGTGACACGAGCGGGGATCGGCTTATAGCATCCAGCAAACTGCCCGCAAACCACACGCTCCCGCCAGTCGGTATGCCTCCATTTGAGAAGCCAGGCCATACAAGAGTCAGCACAGCCAGCAGCACAAAGCCAATAATAAACGTGTAAGCCGTCGATAAATAGATCGCCCATGGCACGCGAATGCGGGGATCGGATGTCTCCTCGGCACCTTGGGCAGCGCTGTCCATGCCGAGAAACAGCTTTTGCAGAAGCAGAAAGCCCGCAAGCATGCCAATGGTGGACTGCCCCTTCCCCTCTCCGTTATAGGCAGGAAGCGTAAATAACAGCTCTGGCGAAAAAGCACCCGGCCAATACAGCGCCATTAGAATGCCGATTGCAGCGATTGCAGCGATAAGCTGCAGCCACAGTCCGCTGCGCAGCAGAACAGCCAACAGGCGGACGCCCCGGCTGTGTAAAGCGGCCTGCGTGATCACCATTGCCAAGGCAATAATGGCTTTCGTCCATATGGAAGGCATATAACCTAGCCAGCCCGCAAGCAGGCCATCCAGCAAGGAGGCGCATAGCAGATTGGTCAGCAGCAGGAGACCCATGTAACCAGCCATATGAAACCAGCCCGCATGCCAGCCCCATACACGTCCTCCTAATGCGGAGGACCAGTGATAGACGCCACCGGCGGTCGGAATAGCAGATGACAACTCAGCAAGCGATGCACTTACCATTAAGGCAAACAACGCAGCAAGCGGAATGCCGATGCCGACGACAATGGGCCCTCCCTGCTGCAGGGCAGGCGCGAGAAACAACAAAGCTGCTGCACACAGCCCCATCGTGTTGAAGGATAGTCCGAATGAAGCAGCCGCTCCAAATTTGCGTCTAAGCTGCTGGGCAAGCCCAAACAGATTCAAATCATGCTTATCCTGCTGCATTTGAATATAGGTGGCATAAGCCGTCATGCTCTGATGGCTTGAAGATTTGATACTTTGCTGCGCCTTCACAGCCCCAGCTAATGCAGCCGCACATACAGCGAAAAATAAAGCTAGCCCGATTACGAGCGCAATCATCCCACCACCCCCATCGTTAAGCATTATATGTAAGGGCGGAAGGGCTTATGCCAGCAATCAAGCAAAATAAATCATGGCATTAATTATTTATGACATTAACTATTAGGCAAAAGCAGGCACCCTATACTAGCGCGAGCACCCGATTCAACAATTGGTCGGTGTCAAACGGTTTTTCTATCCACTCGGTAATACCCAGCTCAGCCGCAGCCTCCATTTTTTCAGGCTCTCCGTAGGCGGTAATAAGCAATACTTTAACGCTCGCATCGCTTTTGCGAATCGCGCACAGCACGTCCAATCCGTCCATATCAGGCAGCATAAAATCAAGCAAAATGCAGTCTGCACCATGACGCTCGAATTTCTCAAGCGCGCTCATCCCATCCGCAGCTTCGTACACGGTAAATCCCGCCTTCTGAAACAGCTCTGCCAGCATGAGCCGAATAAGCGGCTGGTCGTCAACTATAAGCAGCTTTTTGCCTTCCGCTATCTTTGCTGCATCCGCGCTGCCAGCCAAAGCTTTGAGCTCCTGCTGGCTGCGCCCGATGCCTTGCTTGCCAGGAAAGCTTTTCTTTACTGGACCCAGCTGCAAGCTTGAAGACTGTCGCCGAACGGGGGGCGCGGAAAGGCTCGGCCCCTTGTCCTTTTTCACATACTGCAAATAAACAACGAAAGCGATCGTCGTGACAAATACAGCGCATAATAAAATAATATACATCATGCTGTCTTCTCTCCTGCTGCAAAGTTGCACATATCAATAATTGACGACCATTGGTCCGAGCGGGCCATTTTCATTAATCATATCCTCAATGTCATAGACGGAGATAGGGAAATACGGAAAACCAAAAGCGTAAGGCGTCAGCTCATAGAGGGCAAAATAAAGCACCAGCGTCCGGTCCGCAATATAAAAGTCCTGATCCGGCCTTATGGCTTTGAACGGCGACAGCGTGCTAATATCTCGTGACCTGATTTGAGCGGTGACCAGCGCAGACAGCTTGACGATATAATTGCTGCCGGGCTTAAACAGCTCAGCAAGCGCATAAGAACGTCCCGTTGTCAGCTTGAAGGTAAGCGACTGCTGCAGCGTCAGTCCATGCGCTCCGCCCGTATAAGCATAGTTGAACAAAGACAGGCTGAGCACATCCTTCTGGTTGTTTTTGAGCTCAAAATATCCTTGCATCTCCGCATGCGGGTCTTCAAGCGTACCTTGCTCGGCTATGAGATGCTGCGCTGCTGAGTGAATGATCCCATTGATTTGACTATCCGCTGCCTCATTGGATCCCCCGCTAATATGAGGCAGCCACAGTTCGACCTTTGGAGACGTACTGCGGACAGACTGAACGATTACAGGAGATTGGAACGCCATATCGGGCTACACCTGCCTATTCGCTAGAATGTTCCATTGTATGCAGATTACGCCTCATCTCATGCCACTCAATTCCTCCATGTGTGGAAGAAGCCTTGCCTACGTATGTAAATTTCGCCTGTTCATAAAAAGAAATAAGAGGCGGCTCGCACATTAGTATAATCGCTTTCAGCCTTTCATTTTCGCATGCCTGGATCAGCTTGTCCAGCAGTTTTGCAGCAATTCCCCTGCGCCTGAACGCCGGAGCTACAGCAATAGTCAGTATGCAAAAGTTGTCTCCTGCGTATTCGCCTTGGTGACTTCCCTTCATCTCATCACCGCAGCTTTCCTGCTCCGTTCGAATCCCATTGGCTATGCCAAGCAGTTCTCCATCCTCTGACCAGGCGGACCAGAAATACGAAGGATACTCCTGAAAACGGTACTGAAATCCCGCTCCAGTCGCCGCGGCCTCAGGTGAGTAACAGCGCTGCTCAAGCTCCAGCGCCTGTAAAAGCTCATGCTGCTGAATCAATCTCAGCTTTACTTCGCTCATAGCAGCATTTTCTCCCGTTCGGTCAAGCGCCTGCCTCTAATGTCGATGACAAGCTTGCCATTATTGAGCCCAATAATGCGGTCCGCGAAACGTTCCGCATAATCCCCTTGATGCAGCACGGCAATAACCGTAACGCGCTGCTCTGTGCAAAGCCGTTTTAAATCCGCGAGCACCTGGTCAGCCGTGTGCGGGTCAAGTCCGGATACCGGCTCGTCCGCCAAAATGATTTTCGCTCCGTGCACGAGCGCACGGGCAACGGCGATGCGCTGGCGTTCTCCCCCGCTCATCTTCTCCGCCTTCAGATGTGCTTTATCGAGTAGGCCAAGCTTCTCTATCGTATCCATAGCGCCCATATAATCGTCGCCGCGCACCATGCCGGTCCATCGCCGCCAAGCCGGCGTCTGGGTCACCGATCCGATAACCACATTTTTCAGTCCCGTCTTGCTCGGATACAAAGCAGGCTTCTCCTCCAAATAAGCCACCTCACGGCGAACTTTAAATCTACCGGTAAGACCTTGCTTTAGTACGTCCGTTCCATCCAGCTTGTAAGTTCCCCGCGTCCATTTTTCCTGCAGCGCCAAGCATTTAAGCAGCATCGACTTGCCGCTTCCGCTCGCTCCCTTAATGGCGATAAATTCTCCATCTTCCACATCCAAATGTATATCGTCGAGCACTTTCGGCCCTCCGGGAATTACCTTCGTCAAATTCGAAATTCTTATCATTTTCCGCGCCCCTTTGTTTCACGCATCATATTTTCAGCATTTTGTATAATTCGATTCGGGTCGCTCCGAGGTGCAATCTTTAGACCGATAGAACCGCTTCGCTCTAAATATTGTACATTGAAAGTCGCTCAGGGGATTTATGCAAAATGCTCATTTATATAAATCTAGTTTACGGGAAACAAAAAACAGTTTCCACACGAACAAATGTTTGCTATAATAAAAACAAGAACAAAAGTTCCTATTGACTATTTTTTAAACATCTAATAAGGGAGGCAGGATCACCATGAAGAGCACTTGCGAAAATTTTCGTTACGTTGAGAAAAATTGGCCACGTCGGGATTTAACTTTTAAGTTTTATGCAAACGGAGAGTTGACGATTATTGATAACAGCTCTGAGGAGGTGATCTCTCCGAATGACTTGCGGGGCGACAGCTTGGATTTCTATATCCGCCGCCGCATCGCTTTTATTAAGACAACGCTGCTGGTGTCGCAGCTTAAATATGCTTGATTTTTCATGAAAATGTCCGGCTGTCCTATTGTTTATCCTTAATTTTCCTAATTTACTGTTGTGAAAACGGGTTTGCTGCGTTGACGTAAGGCTCCCGATACTGTAGATTGATTTCATACACCGTCTATTTTGCGCTAAAGGAGCCGTGCTTTTTATGAAGCAACATATTATGTTTGACCTCGACGATACATTAATCCATTGTAATAAATATTTCTATTTGGTCATTAGTCAATTTGTTGATGCGATGACGACCTGGTTTGCTGGATATGAAGACGTTACTGCAAATGCTGTAAGGGATAAACAAACAGAAATTGATATCGCCGGAATTGCTGTGCTTGGTTTCAAGAGCGAGCATTTTCCCCAATCCTTCGTTGACAGCTACGCCTATTTCTCCGACGTTACAGGTCGGAAGCGCTCTACTGTTGAGCAGGACTTTCTATGGAAGCTTGGGCTTAGCGTATACGAGCATGATACTGAGCCCTATCCAAATATGGAGGAGACTCTTTACTCCTTAGCGAATCAGGGGCATGAGCTTCATCTCTATACAGGTGGCGAGCAGTTGATTCAAACCCGCAAAATCGATCAGCTCAATCTGAGCAAATATTTTAATAACCGCATCTATATCCGTCAACATAAAACCAATGAGGCATTAGAGCATATTTTAGCGGAAACCGCGCTGGATCGCGCTCGCACTTGGATGATTGGCAACTCCATTCGTACGGATGTTGTGCCTGCCTTGACTGCCGGCATCCACGCCATTCATATGCGCAAGGATACCGAATGGCAATATAATGTCGTCAATATTGAAGTTGAGCCTAAAGGGGCCTTTTTCACTTTGAATGATTTAGTCGAAGTGCCGGAAGCCATCTATGGATATATTAATCGCTAGTTAAAGAAATACAAGATTAATCTCAAGTGTACACGGCTGTCGCCGTCCTCTAGCGGCAAAGATACCGTTTCGAGATGAAATAAGCCGCCCGACCAGCAGATTTGTTGGTTCGGCGGCTTATTTTGCTGCGATGTTCGGTAACGCTTGATCAAATCGAAAAATGCTCAATCAACTAGGGTACGAAAGTCAGGTAACTAGTCAGCCGGCCGAATCGTGAGCGTCCCTTTGTCACGGTCGGTCAATACAAGCCTGCCCTTCAAGCTGTTTCCATCAGACTGCTTAAAGGTGAGCTGGCTGGTTGCCCCTTTCTCCAGCAGGGATTGCAGCATCGGTAGCGTAATCTTCTTCCCCTGCTGCTCCTTCCAAATAACAAAAGAACAGCCCTCGCGAAAGCTGCTGCAGCCATAACCACGCTTGCCTTCAATAATACTGCCATTGCAGCCCTGCCTCGGGCAGGCAGCTAGCGGCCCTCTTGAAGCCGCAGAAGCCGCTGCTTGCTTGGGCGGCTTCGCCGCTTCGCTACCGACTGACCGTGTGGAGTTCCTGCTCTTGCTAAATCCGGCAGGCGACTTCGTGCCTGCTTTCGCTTCTGACGAGCGTGAGTTGCTTGTACGGCCTCCGCCTTTCGTCGAGCCTGCTGCCTTCTTCCCTTTCGCAGAGGTATCCTCGAACGTCCCAGGCGCGGCAGGACGCTGCTGACGAACCTTATCGACGATGACTGCTGCGAATTGCTTCACCTGTGCAATAAAACGATCATCCGAAGCTTCGCCTTTGGAAATTTGGTGCAGCCGCTGCTCCCAGCGTCCCGTCATTTCTGGCGAAGCGAGCAGCTCAACTCCTGCATTCCGGATAAGCTCAATCGCAGCGAGCCCTTTGGACGTAATATCCAGCTTCTTTCCTGCCAGCTGGATATAGCCAACATGCTTCAGCCGCTCGATTGTCGCTGCCCGTGTCGCAGGCGTGCCAAGCCCGGTGTCCTTCATCGCTTCCCGCAGCTCATCATCCTCCATGGACTTTCCTGCGCCTTCCATAGCTTTGAGCAGCGTGCCCTCTGTAAAGGACTTGGGCGGCTGAGTCATTTTTTCCATCGCCTCAACGCTGCTGCAATGAACCGCTCCATGCGGGTCCAGCTTAAATGGCTTATCGGTCATCATTTCCTCATCATCGGCTTCCTTATCATCCTTGGCTTTGCCTCGCTTAGCTGGTTTAGCCGCAGTTGAATCCTGCTGTGGCAGCACCACTTTCCAGCCGGGCTCCAGCTGTTCTTTCGCCTTTGTGCGGAAGGTTTCGCCTTCGACGACCGTTAGGACCGTGTGGTTTTTGTATACAGCAGGCGGATAATAATGCGATAGAAAACGTCTGACAATCATGTCGTAGACGTTTTGCTCCTCCTGGCTGAGGCCAGAAGCACGCTTCGGTGTAGGCATAATGGCATGGTGATCTTCGACTTTGGATGGATTACACACCGCTTTGTTCCCTTTGTGAACACGAGAACGGTCCGCTCCCTTCGCAAGCTCGCCATAGCCGCTAGTGCCCTGAAGCATCGTTAATACATTGCCCATGACCGGAATGTTCTCCTCGGTTACATAGTTGGAGTTGGTCCGCGGGTACGTAATCACCTTATGCTTCTCGTAGAGCGCTTGAGCAATATCGAGCGTCTTCTTGGCCGAATAGCCATGCTTGCCATTGGCTTCCCGCTGCAGCAGCGTCAGGTCATAAAGCCTGAACGGATACTCCTTGCTTTCCGCCACCTGGTAATCTTCCACTTTCGCAGGCTTATTTGCTGTCTTTGCAGCCAGCGCCTCCGCCTTCGCTTTATCAGTCAGACGCTCCCCCTGCCAAATACCAGAATAGCCAAATCCGGACTGATCAAACGCCGCCTTAACGACAAAATAAGTTTCCGATTGAAACGCCGTAATTTCCTTATGGCGATCATACAGCAGCGCCAGAACCGGCGTTTGTACACGGCCCACAGAAAGCAAGGCTTTATGACGAATCGTAAAAGCGCGAGAAGCATTCATGCCGATCAGCCAATCGGCTTCGCTGCGGGCACGTGCTGCTTTTGTAAGCGGCTCATATTCGTCATCACTGCGCAGCGAGTCAAAACCGCGGCGAATGGTCTCCGCTGTCAAATCCGATATCCATAACCGATCCGTGGGCTGCGCCAGCTTCAAATATTGTCTGATTAGGTGAAAAATAAGCTGGCCTTCGCGCCCGGCATCGCATGCGTTAACAAGTCTGCCGCATCGCTTGGCTAGCTCGCCAATCGTCTTAAGCTGATCCTTCGTTCGCGGATTCGGCCACAGCTTGAACACCTGTGGAATAATCGGCAAGTCCTGATCATTCCACCGTTTGTAGCGCGCGTCGTATTGGTCAGGCTCAGCGAGTGAAACCAGATGCCCAATAGCCCATGTAATAATATAACGGTCGCCTTCCAAATACGTTCGGCGATTCGCTGCCTTTGGCTCAAGCACGGCAGCAATCGTCCTGCCCATATCCGGTTTCTCCGCAATAATTAATGTCTTCAACAAATCGCCTCTTTACTTCTTGCTTGTTGTCTCCACATATTGCTTCATGGAAGCAAATATCGACCGAACGCCGTTCGACCAGTTAGGGTCTTCCGCATATTTTCGGTTAATCCATGTGAAGGGATCCATTCCTTCTGGCCGTCCCTTGCTTAAATTCACAATCGTTCGCGACGCAATTTCAGCGGAATCGCTAATCGTCGTATTATATTCCTTCCAGCTGTGAAACACATTGAATGGATTATTCGCAATTTCCTTCGCCTGTTTGTTCGTAGTAGGTACAAAAGCCTGCTCCTGTCCAGTTATAGCAAAAAGCAGCAGCGGATGTATATCAAATAATTTCGCCTGGGCAATAATTGCATCTAAATAAGGCTTTCTGGCAAGTATAGACGACTTTCCTTTCAAATACTCCGTCAGCCTCTTCTTATCAATTTCTACATAACGCAGCTCTTGCGGCAAACCATCCAGCTCTACAATCTCCACAGGTTCATTGGGAGCAAGGATTAAAGGTTCCGGCTGCGCCCCTCTTAACGTACGCGTCAGAGACTCTCCATACAGCAGCGTAACGCTCACAAGCAGTATACTGAGCAATCCGTACACAATAACGTGATTGCGCCGTTTATGAGGGACTGGCGCGTTCTGAGGTGCTGCAAGCGGCAATGGCAGTGGTATGACGTCAGCCAAGCCGGGGGAGCCGGCCGCTCCCGCTCTAAGCAGATCTTCAGCCAGTGGCTCATCGTCAGCCGGCTGCAAATCATTTTTCAACTGAAGCCAGCTCTCGTTCACCGTTAGACTTGCACTTGGCAAAGGGAGCGCGCTCATGTCCGCTTGCTCTATAGAACTACGCAGCTTGTCCATCGCCTGCCGATAGCGCTCGATCTCGACGACGCTTTGCAGCTGCTTCTCCACCCATTGATGCATCGGCTGCTCCATATCCTGCTCTCGGTCATCAAGCAATAATAAACAAGCTGCAAAAATATCATCTGCACGTACGGGGCGCTTCTGCTCCAGTACTGCCGTTCGAATAAGCTGCGCCGTCACCTGGCGCTTAATCGACTCGTCAAAAGACGGAAGCTGCTTATGTATAATGCGATTCACCGCATCGGCAATCATTTCGGTTTTCTTTTCCTGTGGTAGCGCTCCATATTTGTGCTGGACATATTTTCGAATATTGCTGACATCTGCCGGGGATAACACATAAGCTTCTTCAGCATGCATGACGAATCGCTCCTTCACGTCATCTCACACTGATTTTACCACAACTTTCCTTATATTGGGGAGGGGAGCTGCCTAATTCTCAGCTGATTTTGCTCCTGCAAAATAAAGGCTGTAATTTGTTCCTTCTCAAATGCAGTAAATTGATATTCACAGTCACAATCTTCGTCCAGCGGCACCATTTGAGCAATACTGCCCTCCGGCGTACATATGACCAGTCCGCTGAAGTCAATGAGATCGTCGGGCGCAGGGGTTTCCTCCGAAAGCTCAAACAACAGCTCAATATCCACCCATTGATCATTGCGCCGCTCCATGCTCGCCACGATTTTCTCAAACTTTAGCTCCGTTACCGTATCCAGACCATATTTAATCATAACGCTTAAATTTCCTCCTATCGACAAGAAAAGCGCCCGAAGGCGCTCCTCATAAGCTTGTATTCCATTTATCATACCATTAATTTAGGGAAGCAAGGAAGCTCCCATCAGGAACTTATCCACTTCACGAGCCGCTTCGCGACCTTCATTAATCGCCCATACAACCAAGCTTTGACCACGACGCATATCGCCAGCTGCGAATATTTTCTCTGCATTCGTCGTATATTTGCCATAAGGCGCCTTCACATTCGTACGACGGTCCTGCTCTAGGCCAAAAGCATCAATCAACGTATTTTCAGGGCCTTCAAAGCCGACTGCGATAAATACAAGATCAGCTGGCCATACTTGCTCGGAGCCTTCGATTTCTGTATAAATTCTGCGTCCCGTTTCCGGATCAACCGTACGTTCAATCTGTACCGTATGAAGCTCAGTCAGCTTGCCATTTTCGCCAACAAATTTCTTCGTCAGTACGGAGAAAGCACGCGGGTCTTCGCCGAACAGCGCTTTTGCCTCTTCGTGTGCATAATCAAGCGTATAGACGTTCGGGAACTGCGGCCAAGGATTGTTGATACTATCGCGTACCAGTGGAGCCTTAGCGTGCGTACCGAATTGCGTAACTGATTTACAGCCATGACGAAGCGCGGTTGCCACGCAGTCTGTTCCAGTATCGCCGCCGCCGATAACAATGACATTTTTGTCTTTCGCTGAAATGTAGTTGCCATCTTCCAGATTGGAATCCAGGTAGCTCTTAATTGTACCGTTCAAATAATCCATCGCCATATGAACGCCTTCAAGCTCATGGCCTTCAATATCTACCGGGCGCGCTTTCGTAGCGCCGCCGCACAATACGATTGCATCAAACTGACCTTGCAGCTCATCAGCCGATACATCTTTACCGATCTCTGTGTTTACAACGAAGTTTATGCCTTCCTCCGCCATCAAGTCTACACGACGCTGAACAACCTTCTTGTCAAGCTTGACTGTAGGAATACCGTAAGTGAGAAGTCCGCCAATGCGGTCCGCACGCTCGTACACCGTTACAAGATGTCCCGCTTTGTTAAGCTGCGCTGCGCACGCAAGACCCGCTGGGCCCGAACCGACAACCGCTACACGTTTGCCTGTACGCACTTTCGGAGGCTGTGGAACAACCCAGCCTTCGTCAAAGCCGCGGTCAATAATCGCTTGCTCAATCGTCTTAATCGTAACCGCATCACCAATCAGGCCAACCGTACAGGAGCCTTCACATGGAGCCGGGCAAATCCGTCCCGTAAATTCAGGAAAATTGTTCGTTTTGTGCAAACGATCCAGCGCTTCACGCCATAAACCGCGATAAATCAAATTGTTCCACTCGGGAATGAGGTTGTTAATCGGACAACCCGACGTTGAGCCAGCTAGCTCCATTCCCGAATGACAGTAAGGCGTTCCACAGTCCATACAGCGCGAACCTTGGGTACGAAGCTGTTCATCGGACAAATGCTTATGAAATTCTTCCCAATCTTTAATCCGCTCAATCGGATCGCGATCGGCTGGGAGCTCTCGTTGATATTCCATAAAACCAGTAGGTGTAGACATGAACGCTTTTCCTCCATCCGTTATTCCCGTCAACCGTTGTAAGGCTTCTCTAACAAACTATATCGGGAATTCAGCAATTATTCAATAACAAACATTTTCAATTTTCGCGAGCCATTTTACAAAATCCTAACACTCTTACCTGCCATCGTTAATGGATTATCCGTACAATCATTTGCACTTTATAACATAATGTTCGTACGTTTCTACCAGTCGACTCAAATAAATGCGCTTCCGATGTCATATTTGCCCTCTGTGCCCTCGCGAAAAAAGCCGATTAACGGTTTTTACGTGTAAAAGTTTGCCATGTAAAATCATGCAAATTGCGTTCATCCTTGGGATGAGGGATGGATTCCACCAATTCCCAGTCCGCCTCATTGAACGCAGGAAAAAAAGCGTCGCCTCCCGCTACTTCCACATCCACAGCTGTCAGGTGAAGCTTGTCTGCAATCGGTAGAAATTGCGTATAAATTTCCGTTCCGCCTATAACCATAATCTCCTCCGCACCGAAACGCGACAAAACCTCCTCAATCGAATGAACCGTCTCACAGCCTTCAGAGGCAAAATCAGACTGCCTTGTTAAGACGACGTTATGGCGGTCCTTCAGCGGCTTAGGCAGCGATTCAAACGTTTTACGGCCCATTACAACGGTTTTGCCAAGCGTGTGCTTCGTGAACAGCGCCATCTCCGCTGGAAGCCGCCATGGCAGCTTATTGCCGATTCCAATCGTTCTGTTGCGGTCCATCGCTGCTATTAATGTAATCGACATCGTGTATCCATCCCTTCTATACGGCTACAGGCGCTTTGATTGAAGGATGAGGCTGGTAGTCTTCCAGTACAATATCATCCACTTCCACATCAAATAATGAGCTTACGGCTGGATTAATCCGTACTTGTGGAAGCTCGTGAGGCTCGCGGGCAAGCTGCGTCTTAATCTGCTCCATATGGTTAGAATAAATATGCGCATCACCAAGCGTATGCACAAATTCTCCTGGCTGCAAGCCGCATTCATGGGCAATAAGCAGTGTGAGCAAGGCATAGCTGGCAATATTAAAAGGAATTCCGAGAAATATATCTCCACTGCGCTGATACAGCTGGCAAGAAAGCTTGCCCTCTGATACGTAAAATTGAAACATCGTATGGCAAGGCGGTAGAGCCATATTTCTAGGAACATCCTCTGGGTTCCATGCGGAAACAATCATTCTGCGGGAATCGGGATTAGTCTTAATCGTATGAATAACATCCTTCAGTTGATCAATGGATTCGCCTTGCGAGGTTTTCCAGTCGCGCCACTGTTTGCCATATACATTGCCCAGCTCGCCGTACTTTTCCGCAAAAGCATCATTCTGCAAAATTTGCTGCTTGAACAGCTCCATTTGTTCCAAATAAAGCACATTAAAAGCTTCATCACTTTGCGAGCGCAGGCCAAAGCCCGTCATGTCTGGGCCTGTATAGTCAGAGCTCTCAATCCACTTCTTAAAAGCCCATTCATTCCATATATTATTATTGTGCTGGAGCAGGTAACGAATATTCGTATCGCCTTTTATAAACCACAACAGCTCGCTGACAACCAGCTTAAACGGCACGCGCTTCGTCGTAATGAGCGGAAAGCCTTCGTTTAAGTTGAAGCGCATCTGGTAACCAAACGTGGAAATCGTTCCCGTTCCGGTACGATCTTCTTTGACCGTGCCGCGTTCCAGAACGCTGCGCAGCAGCTGCAAGTATTCGTTCTCACTAGTATGAACACTCATTCACTTACAACTCCTATTTTGGACATATAGATTTGTATTATATCATTATAATCAATCATTTAAAATAGTTGCCAATGCTAATTCTGTATAAATTCTCACCCAAGCACATAATTATTAACTTTTCATTAAAAAAGCCCCGCGGGCTTCAGCAGCCGCGGGACCTCTTCTCTAGCCGCCGCAAATACAGCAGCTGCTATTTTATTAAAGCAAAACAATTAATTACTTAAGAACCGTGTGGATCGGGTGACCAAGCGCTACTTCTGCAGCGTCAAGCACGATCTCACCCAGCGTTGGATGCGCATGGATAGTAAGAGCGATATCCTCAAGCGTAGCGCCCATTTCAATTGCAAGACCAAGCTCAGCAATCATATTGGAAGCTTCCATACCAACGATATGTGCGCCGAGCACAAGACCGCTGTCTGCATCCGCAACAAGCTTAACGAAGCCTTCAGCCGCATTAAGCGACATTGCGCGTCCGTTGATAGCAAATGGGAATTTGCCCACTTTAACATTATACCCTTTGTCTTTTGCATCCTTCTCCGTGTAGCCAACGCTTGCGCATTCTGGATCGGAGAAGCAGACAGCAGGAACACATTTATAATCAATCACGCTAGGCAGGCCGGAAATCGCCTCTGCCGCAACGCGTCCTTCATACATTGCTTTGTGAGCAAGTGCAGGACCAGCAATAATATCGCCGATTGCATAAACGTTTTTGTTGCTAGTACGGCATTGATCGTCAACTTCAATCAGACCGCGCTCGCCAACTGTAATGTTAGCCAGCTCAAGACCAAGATCGCCATCTGTGTTAGGACGACGGCCAACCGTAACCAGCAAGTAGTCCGCCGTTACTTTTTCTTCTTTGTCGCCAACTTTGTATGTCAGTGTTACATCGTTATCCGTTTGCTCAGCACTTTGTGCAAGAGCTCCTGTTACGATATCCACTTTCGTACCTTTAAGCTTCTTAACGACAAGAGAAGACATGTCTTTATCAAAGCCCGGCAGTATGCTGTCTCCGCCCTCGATAACCGTTACTTTCGTACCGAATTTCGAGAACATTTGACCAAGCTCAATACCGATATAGCCGCCACCGATTACGATAACGCTTTTCGGCAGCTCAGGCAGCGACAAAGCTCCTGTAGAGGAGATAATACGCTTGCCATACGGGAATGCTTTCAGCTCAATTGGACGGGAGCCTGTAGCAATAATACAGTTTTTGAAACGGTAGCGTGGAGCTTCTTGATCGTTGAATACACGCGCTTCGTTTTCATTGATGAACATCACTTCACCACTGAAAAACTGTACTTTGTTCGCTTTAAGCAAGGAGCCTACGCCGCCAGTCAATTTCTTGACAATGCCGCTTTTGAACTCCTGTACTTTACTCCAGTCAACCTTCACATCGCTAGCTGTAATACCGAAAGCGTCTGCGTGGCTGATGGACTCATACTGATGGGAAGCGGAAATCAAAGCTTTGGACGGGATACAGCCCACGTTCAAGCACACACCGCCTACATATTCCTTATCTACACAAAGCACGCTTTGTCCCAATTGCGCAGCGCGGATTGCCGCTACGTAACCACCAGGACCTGCACCAATGACTAAAGTATCGATATCTAATGAAGCATCTCCAACAACCATCGTTTATACCTCCATAATGAACAGTTCTGGGTTGCCCAGCAACTGTTTAATGTAGTTCATAAAGTTTTGAGCGGTTGCGCCATCGATTAGACGGTGGTCGAAGCTCAGTGACAGAGCCATTACAGGAGCAGCCACGATCTCCCCGTTGCGTACGATTGCTTTTTCGGAAATACGTCCAGTACCGAGGATTGCAACTTCAGGGAAGTTGATAACCGGTGTAAAGAACATACCGCCTGCCGAACCGATATTGGAAATGGTAATCGTGCTGCCTCTCAGCTCGTTAGCCGAAAGCTTGCCGTCGCGTCCACGAACAGCCAGATCACGAATCGAGTCAGCCACTTTCCAAATGTTTTTGCGATCCGCATCTTCAATAACAGGAACGATCAAGCCGTTGTCTGTATCTGTTGCGATACCGATATTGTAATATTTGCGCAAAACGATTTCTTGATTAGCTTCGTCAAGCGTCGCATTCATAATTGGGAATTCACGGGCAGCAGCTACGAGCGCCTTCACGATGAATGGCAAATACGTAAGCTTAGCGCCTTTCTTCTCTGCATAAGGCTTGTATTTCGCACGAAGTGCAACAAGCTCAGTAACGTCCACTTCATCCATGATCGTTACATGCGGAGCTGTATAAACGGATTTGGACATGGCGCCCGCAATAATTTTGCGAATGCCTTTGAATGGCAAGCGCTCTTCCGGACGGTAAGCTGTACCAGCAGCAACTGGAGCTGCTTTCGCTTCGCCAGCACCTTTCGCAGCTACAGCTGCGTTGTCTTGCTGCTCAGCAGGAGCCGATGCTTGCTCGGACGCCGCAGGAGCAGAACCGTCAAAGCCTGTAACATCTTCACGCGTAATACGGCCGTTTTTGCCAGTGCCGCTTACTTGTGTCAAATCAACATTTTGCTCGCGAGCGAACTTGCGAACGCTTGGTGTAGCAAGCACAGAAGCATTTGTAGCTTTAGGAGCTTCTTTAGCTGCTTCTACTGCAGGAGAAGCTTTTGCCGCTTCTGGAGCAGGGGCCGGAGCTGCTTCTTCCTTCTTAGGCTCTTCAGCTGCAGGAGCAGCTTGCTCAGGCACTTCGCCTTCAGCATCGATCAAAGCGACTACTTCGCCTACATGGCAAACTTGGCCGTCTTTAACCAAAACTTCAAGCACTGTACCGTTAACTGGACAAGGCACTTCAACAATCGCCTTGTCATTTTGCACTTCCATAATAATGTCATCATCTGTTACTTTGTCGCCGGCTTTAATGTGCACTTTAATGATTTCGCCTTCATGCAAGCCTTCGCCAAGCTCAGGGAAACGATATTCGAATTTAGCCACCGCGTGTATCCTCCTTTAGAAATCCAGTACTTTTTGGACAGCTGCAGAAATGCGGGCTACCGATGGAAGCCATGCATCCTCAACTTGCGCAAACGGATAAACGGTATCCGGACCTGCAACCCGAAGCACCGGAGCTTCCAAGTGCAGAATTGCTTTTTCATTGATTTGAGCGATTACTTCAGCGGCAACGCCGGAAGTTTTTTGTGCTTCTTGAACGACAATTGCACGGTTCGTTTTTTGGATAGAAGCGACAATGGTATCGATATCGAGAGGCACAAGGGAACGAAGGTCGATAACTTCAGCCTTGATTCCTTGTTTCTCAAGCTCGTCAGCCGCTTTAACAGCCGTGTGAACCATCAAGCCGTAAGCAATAATGGTAACGTCGCTGCCTTCACGAACGACATTTGCTTTACCGATTTCAACCGTATATTCGCCTTCTGGCACTTCTGCACGGAAAGCATGATAAAGGTTCAAATGCTCCATGAAAAATACAGGGTCATTATCGCGAATAGCCGAGATAAGCAGACCTTTTGCATCGTAAGGATTGGATGGAATAACAACTTTGATACCCGGTGTCTGTACTGCAAGACCTTCCAGGGAATCTGTGTGCAGCTCAGCTGCTTTCACGCCGCCGCCGAAAGGCGTACGGAATACGATTGGCGAGTTGTAACGTCCGCCGGAACGGTAACGCATACGAGCCGCTTGAATAAACATTTGGTCCATCGCTTCATAGATGAAACCTACGAATTGGATTTCAGCAATTGGGCGGAAGCCTTGAATACCCATACCCACTGCCAAACCGCCGATAGCGGACTCCGCAAGCGGCGTATCAAATACGCGGTCTTCGCCAAATTCAGCTTGAAGGCCTTCGGTCGCACGGAACACGCCGCCGACTTTACCAACATCCTCGCCAAAAAGTAATACATTGGGATCCCGTTTAAGTTCAACGCGCATTGCGTCACGGATCGCTTCTTTCATGTTCATTTGAGCCATGATCTATAGTTCCTCCTTCGTTAAAGGCTATTATTGGAAATCAGCTTTTTGCTCTTCGAGGTGCTGCGGCGTTGTTTCGAACATCGAGTCGATCAAGCCTTCAACCGTCATTTTCTCAACAGCTTCTGCTTTCTTGATTTGCTCGTTAACTGTAGCTTTCGCTTCTTCCTTCACGCGAGCTGTATCCTCTTCCGACCAGAGACCTTTGCTTTCCAAATATTTGCCGAAACGAATGAGTGGATCTTTAGGAGCCCACTCCGCTTCCTCATCTTTGGTGCGATATTTTGTCGTATCATCTGCCATGGAATGCGCACGATAACGGTAAGTAAGAAGTTCGATCAGCGTAGCGCCTTCGCCGTTGCGGCCGCGCTCAGCAGCATCTCTAACTGCTTTAATAACAGCAAGTACGTCCATGCCATCAACCTGTACGCCTTTGATACCAGCAGCAAGCGCTTTGTGCGCAACAGAAAGTGCAGCTGTTTGTTTAGCATAAGGAGTTGTAATCGCATAACCATTGTTTTGTACAACATAAATAACCGGAAGCTTGAACGCGCCTGCGAAGTTCATGCCTTCGTAGAAATCGCCTTCGGAAGAACCGCCATCGCCTGTGTACGTAATTGCAACGCGTTTTTCATTCTTTTTCTTGAAAGCCATGGCAACACCAGTCGCGTGCAAAATTTGCGCGCCAATGATGATTTGCGGCATTAGAACGTGCACATCCTCAGGGATTTGTCCGCCATGCTGATGTCCTCTGGAATACAGGAACGCTTGGTACAGCGGAAGACCATGCCATACGAGCTGCGGAATATCGCGGTAGCCCGGACAGATGAAGTCATCTTTATTCAAAGCGTATTCGCTACCAATCATAGCAGCCTCTTGACCGGATACTGGAGCGTAGAAGCCCAGACGGCCTTGACGACCCAAGTTCACGGCACGATCATCCCATGTACGGGTAAATACCATACGGTACATAATTTCTTTTAATTGGTCGTCCGTAAGCTCCGGCATTTCATCCGGGTTAACAACTTCACCATCAAGCGACAAGACGGACAATGGTGTAACTGGCTCCGTTTGAACTTCATATGGCAGTTTGCTAAGCACTTTGCTCATTGTGAACGCTCACCTCAATCATTAATATTTGAATATTACTGTACTCTGTTATAGAATTATTATAAACCTGTTTAACAAAAATGGTCAAAGCAAAAAGCAAAAAATACGTTGTATTTTCAACGCTTATGCCCTTTTTGTTAAGAAATTGTATATGTAACAGCTGTTAAAAAGTTATGTAACAGCATAATACAATGTTGAAACTATGGAGCTTGTACAGCCTTTCTGTCTGCTGCCGAACCCGCATCACTATGGCATCTCTCTATTGTTTACCCACATGCTCCCATTCCATTCAACCAACGGAGGAAGAAATGATGACAGATGAACGTTATTTGAAACGCACCGTCCTCAGGGAAACGGTTGCAAGCAACTATTTGCAAGATGGGCAGCGCTCGCTTCGCGTCTATTTGCCGCCCGGCTACAATGAGCTGCTGAGCTATCCCGTCGTCTACTGCCAGGACGGAGAAGATTTTTTCAACTTCGGCCGTATAGCGACGACGGCGAACCGCATTATTTTGGATGAAGGCGTGGAGCCCTTCATTATCGTTGGCGTCGATGTGAATAAAACATTCCGCACAGCGGAATATGCTCCTGACGGAGACCGCCATGAGGCTTATGTCCGCTTTTTCGGCGAGGAGCTGCTTCCCTATATAGAAGCAAAATATCCGGTCCGTCGTGAGGCCGAGCATCGCGTACTTGCCGGCGATTCGCTTGGCGGCACCATCTCCTTTCATCTTGCGCTAGCCTATCCGGAGCTGTTTAGCCGCGTGCTTTCCTTGTCAGGCGCCTATTTCGAGCGCTCGCTTGAAATTATGGCTGCTCAGAATGACCTTTCCTGGCTGGAGCTCTACATGATTGTCGGCCTGCAGGAAACGGCTTATGAAACAACGGATAAAGGCGTGCATAATTTTGTCGAATTAAACCGTGAAGCCAAAAAGCTGCTTGAAGAAAGACAAGCTCCTTTTTATTATGCGGAAAAAGAAGGCCAACATCAATGGGGCTTTTGGCAGAAAGAGCTGCCGGAAGCATTAATGTATTTTATTGAACGTCAATAAGCGCTGCAGTCTTGCCTCCAAAATGAGACAAAGCCTTGATTTCCCCCGCCCAAGGAGGAAGCCAAGGCTTTTGTTTGTTTATTTAAAAATATAGGAAAGCATGATTTTTCTATTCTTTCTCTATATTTCTCGGATTGAAACGCGCCGCGCCGCCAAAGGACGGCGAGAGCCGTTTCACCTTGAGCTATTCACCTGCTGCATTCTCACAAGGCCAGTTTACTTAAGCTTCACATGGTCTAGCAGCCGCTCGCAGCCCGCATCCACCAGTTCAAATACATAATCGAATTGACCCGTATAATAAGGATCTGGCACATCCGTTACCCCACGCTCGGGCAGCAGGCTCATAAAGGTAAGCACTTCTGCGCTTCCCGCACGCGTTCCGAGAATTTCACGCACATCGCGCTCGTTTTTCGTATCCATGCAGACGATAAAGTCAAAATCCACATCATCCTGCTGCGTGAACTGACGCGCCTTCATACCCGTATAGGATATACCGTTTAAATCAAGCTCCTTGCGTGTGCCTTCATGCGGAGGATGGCCGATATGCCAATCTCCCGTACCTGCCGAGTCTACAATAATTTGATCTGACAGCCCCGATTGCTCCACCTTGCTGCGAAAAACAGCTTCCGCCATCGGGGAACGGCAAATATTGCCGAGACAAACAAACAATACTCTTTTCTTCAATTAGGCCTCTCCTTTCTCCTGAACGATTTTCTCCCGCAGCGAGCGACGCGGCAGCTTCCATTTGTAATACACCGACAGCATCCTGAACACAATAATGAGCAAGAACAGGAACAGCAAATCGAGCGTCGAATGAAACCAGCCTTTGCCAATAACCAAACCGCCAATCATCGCCCAAACGGCATAAATTTCATCCCGCAGCACAAGCGGCTTGCGCCCTGCCAGCACATCGCGAATGATGCCTCCGCCGATACCTGTCAGCATAGCCGCTACCATCACGGCGCTAATGGGATGGTTCATCTGCGTCGCATACAGCGCGCCCTGAATAGCAAAAGCTGATAAACCGATCGCATCGAAAAAAGCTTCGCTTTTGCGCCACGTATAAATCCATTTAACCGGCAGCAAAAAAGCAATCGTCATTGCAATGAGCGCGATTTTCAGCAAGCTCCCCTGGCTCCAAAGCGACGTGACCGGAACGCCGATAAGCAAATTCCTTATGACCCCTCCGCCAAACGCCGTAACCAGACCTAGCACAAAAACGCCAAGAATGTCGTATTCCTCCTCCATTGCCACAACCGCGCCGCTGACGGCAAAGGCAATAGTGCCGATAATGCTGAATACGCCAAAAATCTCCAAATCCAACGTGTACGCCCCCGCTTCCGTTCTCCCATCCAATGTCATCTATCGAATGGTCTATCCTTTCCCATTTTAGCCCCGGCGCTTTCGTAAAGCAACGACATATTTCGTCAATTTGCTGCCGAAATTCTACCTGCTACTGGTGTTTCTGCTCAAAGAAACTATATACTAGCAAAAGCGACAAGCAACAAGGTGAAACGGCTGTCGCCGTCCTTTTGCGGCAAAGTTACCGTTTCGAGGGTGAAATATAGGCCCCTTATAAGGGTCTAACTTATACTTGCTTATAGTTGCTTATAGTTGAACAAATAGGTTAGAGAAAGAAGGAAGCGAATATGCCTCAACGAATAGTCATTTGCTCAGGCGGCGAGCTTGGTGCCTTTGCGCTGCCGCATCTGAAGCAGGATGCCTTTCGCATTGGCGCCGACCGTGGCGCACTATTTTTGGTGGAGCAGGGATATGCACCGCAGCTTGCAATAGGCGATTTTGATTCCGTAACGGACGAGCAGTTGGAGCTAATACGCTCAGCCAGCACGGAGTTGATTACCTGTGATCCGGTTTATAAAGATTATACGGATACAGAAATGGCTTTGCGCTATGCGCTGGAGCAAAATCCGGATGAAATTATTTTACTGGGCGCCTTAGGCACTCGTTTTGATCATTCGTTATCGAATGTGCAGCTGCTTGTGCTCGCCGAACAGCGGGGTATTCCCGCCTGTATTATCGACGAACATAACTGTATTACTGTCACTTCCTCTAAACGAGTAATACAGAAAGGGCTATATTCGAATGTTTCCCTGCTGCCCTTAACTTCTGCTGTTTCTGGCATTACATTAAGCGGCTTTCAATACCCTCTGCATAATGCCAGCTTGAAGATCGGCCAATCTCTGGGCATAAGCAATGTACTTGCGGAGACGGAAGGAAGCATTACAATTGATGACGGAATGCTGCTCATTATCCAGAGCCGTGATTAAGCAATAATGAGCTGACTGCACAAACATCATTCAAAAGCCTCGGGCTTCATCTCGATGACCAGCCCTTCCACATGCTTGCGGCTGAGCTGTTTGCGGAGCTTGCGGTTTTCCTTGGAATCAAAGACGATACTCATATCATAATCTTCCCCAGGATACAGCTCCTCCCTGCCAATTGACAGCTTCAGCCGCTTTCGATTGAAGGCCAGCTTGCGGCCCTGCACCTGAACAATGACCTCTCCTCGGGCGTCAGCCGGACGAAAAACGATACCCAGTCGCTTCAGCGGATAAATCCATACCGCGTCGCCCGCTTGTAAGGGCTGCAAGGCGGTTTTGCCTGCGTCCTCTTCTTTTTTGCTGCTATTTTTCACTTGGGCCTCGGTATGAGCTTCGGTTTGAGCTTCGTTTTGTTCTGCTTTAACATCTGTGCTTAGTTCATCTTGGCCTAGGGTTACGATCTGCTGACGATTAGCTGCAAGCTGCTCGGCCCGCTGCATCACCCGCTCTGGCAAACCATATCGACGGGCAATTGCGAAGGCTTGACTTTCCCCTGCCTCACCAATGATCAATTGGTATAACGGAAGCAAGGTATCCGGATCAAAAGCCATTCGTGCATTCATACAGCCCTTCGTGCGCGAAGCATATTGCTTAATCTCATTAAAATGTGTCGTTGCCGCCGTCAAAGCTCTTCGATTGTGAAGCTCCTCCAACACGGCTATTGATAGCGCTATGCCTTCGCCTGGATCTGTGCCTGCCGCCAGTTCATCAAGCAGCAGCAAGGAACGCGGTCCAGCTGATTCCAGCATTTCGCCTAATACACGAATATGCGAGGAGAAGGTGCTTAACGATTGCTCCAAGCTTTGTCCATCTCCTAAATCTGCAATAATCGTCCGGAAAATGCCGAAGCGACTCCCTTCCCCCGCCGGAACCAGCAGCCCTGACTGAGCGAGCAGCGCGAGCAGGCCGATTGTTTTCAGCGTCGCTGTTTTCCCGCCCGTATTGGGCCCTGTAATAATGAGCTGGCTCCAATTCGGACCGAGCTCCACATCAAGCGGAACCGCCGACTGGCCAAGCAGCGGGTGACGGGCTTGTGATAAAGAGATGTGAGGTTCATCGGTCAATTGAAACGATTGACCAGCGTAGGAACGCGAAAGCTTGCCGCGCGCCATAATGAAATCGAAAGTGGCCATCGCCTCTAAATTAAGTCTAAGCTCGGCTTCATGCGCATCAGCCAAATCGGATAAGCCCGATAAAATAACAGTGCGCTCGCGCTCCTCCTCTGCCTCCCATTGCCGCAGCTCTACTTGCAAATCGGCCACATCAACCGGTTCTACGAATAAGGTTTGCCCGCTAGCCGATTCATCCCACACCGTGCCCGGCACCTGTTTGCGCAGCTCGCGCTTCACAGCGATAACAAGCCTGCCGCTTCGTTTACTAATAATCGACTCCTGTAAGGCTGATTTATATTTGGAAAGCGAAGCTTCCATTTTACGACTGATTTTATCCTCTACCGCGTAGCGATGCCTGCGAATTTCTGCGAGCGCAGCGCTAGCTTGATCGGTGAGGCTTCCGTAACGAATACAGCGGCTCAGCTCCTCCCGCAGCTCCGGGCAATCATGCATGGAATCTGCATAGCTGGCAATGATCGGTGCAATCCCCCGCTTACTGGCCATATATCTCCTCATTTGCATAACAGAAGCTAGCCATGTCTGTAATTGCTCCAGCTCCTGCTCGACATAAATTCGTCCTTTGCCCAGCAGCGCCAGAAAAGGATCAATCCCCTCCATCGCGGATAAAGGAACACTTGCCCCGGATGCAAGCAAGGCGGAGGCTTCCTCTGTCTCTGACAGCCATGCTTGAATTTGTCTAATTTCTATGCTGGGCATATGGCGTTCCGCCAGTAATCGCCCCGCTGGCGAAACGGTATAGTCGATCAATTGTTCCTTCAATTTGTCATATTCCAAACGCTTTAGCGTAGCTTCGTGCATCATTTTCAATCGCTCCTCATTAAAATCGGATGTATTTCCTATTTTGCTGGCGTGAATAATTCGAAATAAACCGAGCCTACACAACGTTGTCGCCCTATGTGAAACGACCAATTCGTGCAGATATAGATGCCTATTTACAAAAAAAACAGGAACAGAACGCATGAGCGTTCCATTCCTGTTTTAAACGGCTGCTATACCTAACCAAACGTTATTCAGCCTAACGCAACCGCCATATATAAACGGTTAATATTAGGAAATAACGCAAAAAAACCGTGCTGCAAGAGCACGGTGGTCAGACCGCTGCCGAATAGCATTCAGGCGGAGTCCACATGTTCTTAACTCTTGGTATCAGACGGCTGATGAATATGCGTTCATAGAAACCTGCCATAACTGCACAAAGCAGCCAGCAAGCTCCCATTCGCCTTCAACGCGATCTAATCTATCCAATTTATGAGTTAAGAACACCTGTCAACATAAAATAAACCCCTTCCTGAACCATCCAGCCAACAAAATATAATTCCAATTTACTTCAAGTACAAGCCTCTTGTCAACCCCATTAGCTTTCGCCAGAAACTTTATGCTCATGCTCTGTCGGGGCCAGTCTATACCTTGCTATACCGTCACTTCCAGAGCCGCCCTTGCAAACTGTACAGCAGCTGGAAGTCCATAATCGTTATTCAAATCAATGTCGTGAGACATATGCGTAAAAATCGTATGTTTCGGCCGCCAAAGTTGAAGCAGCTCCAGCGCTTCCGTTACATCATAAACAGAACGGGTTTCATAGGCGAACGGTTCTTTATAAAAGCTAGTGCCGAGCACCAGCAGATCAAGACCATAAAGCGGCTGCTGCTGTTCATCGGTCAGCCCAATGGCGTCAGAGCAATAAGCCCATGAACGCAATTCGACCGCATGATCGAAGCGAAAAGCATAAGCATAGCCATTTTTGCCATGATTAATTCGCCAGCTTGTTATATCCCAGCTGCCAATCCGCAAATTTCCGCCGTCTATCGCATGAAAATCGATTTGCTGCTGCAGCCAAGGAAAACGAGCGTTAATTTCGCTAATCACCTCAGCCGCTGCAAAAGCCTCGCCCTTCATGTTCAGCCAGCGGCAAGCATCGGCCCATTCCACTAGACCGCCAATATGATCAAAATGGGCATGCGTAATTAAAATCCGTCTGACGAAACGGAGGCCTGCCGCTTCCATTTGCCTTCCCCAATCAGGGCCGCAGTCAATCCATACCGTTTCATCAGCTACACCTGCAGGTCCCGCTCCCCATCCATCAAGCTGCACAAGAGAACGCAAGCGGCGATTAATGCCCGTGCTTCTCGCCTCTTCACATACCGCGCAGCTGCAATAAACACGCGGAACACCCATCGAATCACCTGTCCCGCGAAATGTAATGCGCATTATAGCGGCAGCAGTGCGACCTGCTCCTGTTGTCGCAGCTGATTAATCATATCGAGCCAAGCTTGCGGTTTATTAGGCAGCGCCTCATAGTAGCCTTCAAGAAAAGTCACGATGAGTGAAGCCGGCAAAAATGCTAAATTCTCATCAGCAGGCAGGAAGCTGAGCTGAAGGCCCGTTACGGCTTGACCCTCATGGTCCCAAGACGGATGTACATACGGGAAATCCAATCGGTTATATCCGATATGCGACAATACTTCGCGGCGCACAAATGGATTCATTGGCGTTACGCCACCAAATGCATGCTGCTCTTCCCTTTCATATGGGTTATAAATTTCCGCAAACATGCCGATTGATTCTGTGCCGGATTGCTCAGCAAGACGCGCCAAATCCTTTTCCCTAGCACGCAGCAGGAAGCGCCCGATGCCCTTGCCAGCTTGTCCAATTATGGTGAAGTCGGTCATCGCAACGCGCAGCTCTGGATAATAACGATATTCCGTGGAGCCTATTACTTTGCCGTCTTCTACCGCAACATAAACATGGATACCCACATCCTCGAGCGGTTCTCTCCATAGCTCATAAGCCAGCACTTCTTCCGGCGGAAAAATCGTTTGAAGCAGCTTATGCAGCTCCGCAAAATAAGGGTCGTCAATCGACGTAATACGATGATACAGCATGAAAATATCCCCTTTCATTAGGTACAGGTATTGGATTTAATCGGCAGCAAGAAATGGATTACGCCATTCCATCAAAGCTGCATAGCCGCAGGACTGCTCGTCTTCCAAATAATTAGCCGCCACCCCTGTAGGAGTACGGCCGCAGCGCAGCAGAAAAGACAGAACAGGGTCGCTGTATGTTCCAGCAACGACCCCACTAACGTAATTTTCCGGTGTTATTTCGTCTGCATAACGATGGTAGCCGGGCATACGCCCTCCACCAAGCAGCCTTTTTAGCTGTAAATGCACGACTGTCTCATACATCGTCTGCATCAGCCATTTTCCAATGCCCGACTTTCGATACTCTGGAATCACACAAATATCTACAACATAAAGCGTGTCGCCGCTGCCGTCATGATTGCGAATAAAACCATTATCCGTAATCGTTTCCCAGCTGTGTGAATGTCCATAATCATCCATATTAACAATAAGGCCTGTCATCGATCCGATAAGCCTGCCACCTATTTCAGCACATAGCGCACCTTCGGGAAAACGGGAAACATGTTCGGCAAGCTGCTCCTTGCTCCACCATAAATCCGAAGGAAACGGTGGCGGGAAGCTTTCGCGCTGTACGTCGATCAGCCCTGCAAAGTCCTGCTCGGAGTAGCGCCGAATGACAGCCTCTACCGGAGCATCCTCATGATATACATATAATTGTTTACGAATAATGCCACATCCCTTCTGCCAGGGAAAGCTTTAATACCAATCGGTATAAAGATCAGTGCGACGGTCCCGCCACGTTGTAACAGAGCCTGCGGTGCGCACATCTTCAAGCAGCTTCAGATCAAGATCAGCCACAACAAGCATATCATCATTAATGATTCCTTCTGCCAAAATGCCGCCCGGCGGAAAGGGGATATCATTAGGCGACAAAATCGCCGCTTGCCCAAAGTTGGCCCGCATAAAATCGACCTTCCGCAGCGAGCCCACTGTACCCGTCGTCACCACATAGACTTGATTTTCTATCGTGCGTGCATGAGCGCTATAACGAACGCGATAAAAGCCGTGGCGATCATCCGTGCAGGATGGGCAGAAAATGACGTCCGCCCCTTTCGCTCTTGCCATACGCACGATTTCTGGAAATTCAATATCATAACAGGTCAGCATGGCGATTGTGCCATACGGGGTTTGGAACACTTCCAGACCTTCGCCTGGTGACATCGCCCAATCGCTCACTTCCGTCGGGGTCAGATGGATTTTTGACTGACGGTCGATCTTTCCATCCGGATGGAACAGATGTGCAACATTGCGAAGCTTCCCGCCTTCCACTTCTACAACATGGGTTCCTGCCACAATGTGCATATTGTATTCCGCCGCCAGCTTAACGAACAACTCTTCATAGGCAGCTGTAAAGCTAGGGAGTTGGTCGAACTTCAAGGCTTTGCCGCTGCTGTCACTGATGGACAACAGCTGCGTTGTAAAAAACTCAGGAAATAAAAGAAACTGTGTGCCGTATTCCGAGGCATTGCGCACATAATGCGCGACCTGCTCGGCGAATTGCTCAAAAGAGCTGATGTCGGCCAATTTGTATTGAACGGCCGCTACTCTATATTTCAAAACCGACCCTCCTACCGTTACTTTCGTTGTTTAAATTGAAGTGTAATCGTCGTGCCAATATCCTGCTGACTGAATACATCTACCTTGCCATCATGCAAATCAACAATTCGTTTTGCAATGGAAAGACCGAGTCCGGCTCCGCCAGTCGCACGGCTTCTAGCACCGTCGACCCGATAAAAACGTTCAAACAAATGCGGCAGATCACTCTCTGGAATGCCTACGCCTCTATCTTTGACTTCAATCTTGACGATTGTTTTCACTTGGCTAACCGAAACATCAATCGAATCCTTACTATACTTTATGGCATTATCGAGCAAAATGACGAACAGTTGTTTAATTTTTTCTTTATCGCCATACATCCTGATCATTTTCGAGCTTGTTTTAATCCGAATCGGACGGTGAAACGTTGTCTGCAGCATGCCTGCCAGCTCATCGATAGCCTGAACGACATCGAACTGCTCCTGCTTCAGCCAATCCTCTTGCTCAGCTTCGGCAAGCGTTAGCATGGACTTAGTCAAGTTCTGCATCCGTTTCGCTTCCCGGTCAATCGCTTCAATCGCTTCATCTCGCACTGCGGCATCGTCGCGTCCCCAGCGCTTGAGCATATTGGCATAGCTGGAAATGACCGTTAGCGGCGTTTTGAGCTCATGAGATGCGTCTGCCACAAACTGCTTCTGCTTCTCAAACGTACGATCCAGCCGCTCAATCATTTGATTGAAAGCCCGAATCAGCTGCTGCAGCTCTGCAGATTCCTCGTGATTAGTCGTCTCAATAACTCGCAGCTTCCCGCTGCGGTCGATTTCCCGCATCGTCGTAACCATTTGCTGAATAGGCGCCGTCAGTCTAGACGTGAACCAATACGTACCGAATATCGCGAACAAAATCGCACCCGCGCTCGTTACCGTGAGCGCGGCCACTAAAATTTGCAAATAATTATCCAGCTCATTCAAGACTCTGTTAATTTCCAGCATGCCGACGATTTCTGTCCCATCGTAAAGGGGAACGCGCGTATACAAAATACGTTCGCCGCCCTTCGAAATCATACCGGTATCATGTTGCTTTTCAAAAGCTGCTGGGAGACCCAGCAACACAGGGTCCGAGCCTGTAATATTAACGACCTTGTTATCTAGCTGCACAATGCGAATCATTTCATTCACATTGTAATATTCACTTAGCAAATCCGAATTGTTAAGCCCTTTGCCGCTTTGGATTTGCGGATTTTCCAGCATGAGAGTGACTTTGTTTGCGATAACGCGCTCTTCGCTTTCTGTCGTAATCTTTATGACATAAAAATAAACGAAAATGTTAAACAAAATCAATATGAAAATAAGCCAGAATATCGTGAAAAGCGTAAATCGTTTACGCAGCGTCATGCGTCAGGCTCCTTGACCATATAACCAACACCCCGAACGGTATGAATGAGCTTGTGGCGGTAGCCTTTGTCCAGCTTTTGCCGCAAGTACCGGATGTACACATCGACCAGATTCGTCTCGCCGATGAAATCATACCCCCATACCTCGGAGAGGATATCCTCACGGGATTTCTCTTCATTTTTGTTTTCAACCAAATAAACGAGCAATTCAAATTCTCGCGGCGTAAGCTCGATAATAATGTCTTTGCGGAAAACTTTGCGCGTGCGCAGTTCAATCGTCAAATCGCCAACCTTAATCATATCCGAGCCTTCGGATTCACGCGGATTTTGCTGGAATATACGCAAAATATTACGAACGCGCGCGAGCAGCTCCTCCATTGCAAACGGCTTCGTAATATAATCGTTAGCCCCATGCTCAAAGCCGCTAACTTTATCGGGAACGGTATCTCTCGCTGTAAGCAAAATAACGGGCACCGTATTGCCCGCCTGTCGCAGACGGCGCAGCACTTCAATACCGTTTAGCTCCGGCAGCATGACATCCAGCAGCACGAGCTCCCACTCCCCTGACGATGCCATTTCATAGCCTGTCCGTCCGTCCAAAGCCGTGCCTACTGTATAACCTTCATGCTCAAGCTCAAGCTGTAAAATGCGGGAAATGCCTGCTTCATCTTCTACTACCAGGACACGTTCTTTCATCTTAAGCGTTCACCTACCTTAGCAAATATTCCTACATGGACCCGTTTTGTACTCATCATAAAGGAATCTTCGATTCAAATGCAAGCAAGCCGGACTACTGCCGCTTGCAGTCCGGCTTGCTTGTTTTCCTCAAGCGTTATTACGATCAAGGTGAAACGGCTGAAAGCCGTCCTCTTCCTCTGGCGGCGCGGCACGTTTCAGTCCGAGAAATATAGAGAAAGTATGGCAAAATCATATACTTTCCTATATTTCAAGCTGCAGCCCGTTTAATTCTGGGTTTGCATGGACCAGCTTTCGACATCCCAAGTTTTCGTAACCCAATCCTCATAAAAATCAGGTTCGTGGGACACGAGAACGACGGTGCCTTTGAATACGCTAAGCGCGCGCTTCAACTCGGCTTTTGCAATGACATCCAAATGGTTCGTCGGCTCATCGAACAAAATCCAGTTGCTTTCGCGCAGCATCAGCTTGCAAAGACGAACCTTCGCCTGCTCGCCGCCGCTCAATTGGTTGAGCGCCCGCGTAATATGCTCATTTTTCAAGCCGCAACGGGCAAGAGCTCCACGAACTTCACTTTGCGTCATATTCGAAAATTCATTCCATACATCATCCAGGGGCGTCATCGTTGGTGCCTTTGCTTCCTGCTCGAAATATGCCGGGTGCAAATAATCGCCGCGATAAACTTTACCGTCAAGCGCTGGAACGACGCCGAGAATCGTTTTAAGCAGCGTTGATTTGCCGACACCGTTGCAGCCTACGATCGCAATTTTGTCACCGCGCTCGATCAGCATGTTCATATTAGGCAGCAGCGGCTTATTGTAGCCGATGGACAACCCCTCCGCTTCGAATACCGTTTTACCGCTCGTACGGGCATCCTTAAAACCAAAGGTCGGCTTAGCCGCTTCCTCCGGCTTGTCGATGCGATCGATCCGATCAAGCTGCTTCTCACGGCTCTTCGCCCGTCCAGAAGTCGAAGCACGCGCTTTATTGCGCGAAATAAAATCTTCCTGCTTCTTGATAAAATCCTTCTGCTTCTCATAAGCGTCAATATGCTGGGCTTTGTTCATATCTGCCATCTCAAGGAACTTCTCATAGTTGGCGGAATAACGGGTCAGCTTGGAAAACTCCAGATGGTAAATAATATCAACCACTTGGTTCATAAAGCCCGTATCATGGGAAATCAGAACGAACGCATAAGGATACGACTTCAAATAGTTCGTGAGCCAATTAATATGCTCTTCATCCAAATAGTTCGTAGGCTCATCGAGCAATAAGACCGTCGGCTTCTCCAGAAGCAGCTTGGCAAGCAACACCTTCGTCCGCTGTCCACCGCTGAGCGCCGTTACGTCGCGTTCAAGCCCAATCGCATTCAGCCCTAGACCATTGGCCATCTCGTCAACCTTGACATCGATTAAATAGAAATCGCCAATTTCCAGCTCTTCCTGAATTTCACCCATCCGCTCCAGCAGCTGCTCCAGCGTATCCGGATCGGCATCGCCCATTTGCAGCGCAATATCATTCAATTCCTGCTCGAGCAGCAGCATCGGTGCAAAAGCATCCTTCAGCACATCCCGAATCGACTTGCCCGGCGTTAATTTCGTATGCTGATCCAGATAGCCGTAGCGGACGCGTGGTGTCCATTCTACTTTGCCTTCATCCTTAAGCAGCTTTCCGGTCAAAATGTTCATCATTGTCGATTTTCCCGTTCCATTGGCGCCTACAAGACCAACATGCTCGCCAGCCAGCAGGCGGAACGATACGTTTTTGAACAAAACGCGGTCACCAAACGTATGGGATAATTGCTCTACTGTTAATAAACTCATTTCTTCTTAGCTCCATTCATGCACTTGTTTATGGCAAGGATTCGCTCCATTCCCAGGCTGGGAATAGGACAAACAAAACCTCATCGTATGAAAACGCCCGCATCACTTTGCCTTTTCGGCGCTTGTGTCGGTGCGCAATACTTGTCGTTTTTAAGCTTATATATGTTTATGCCCGATCTATTGTACCACAAGAGCTGCTCAGTTGTGTAAAATTTCAATGTGGGCTTTGTCTCTTCAGGCCGCTGCTACTGTGAGGTGGACAAAGGAAGTTAAGCCGACCGGCTCCATCGGCAGCCTCATTTCCCTTTACCCTTTTTCACCATTTGGCCAATTAACTCAAGCAGCGGATTAAATGCCTGCTTAACAGGCTTGCCAAGCCGTTTGTCCTCCGTCACCCATTTGCCGCTCCAAAGCCCATTAAGCCAATCGGCTGCTGGCAGCATAGGCAGCACTGCTATTGGCTGCTCTGGCAGTAATTGCAGCCATTGCTCCCGCTCCACGAAGCGGTTATCCTTATTGGCCAACCATACGAAACGCCCTTCCTGAGCATTCAGCTTCTGCTGAAGCATTTGAAGGCGACGCAGCTGTGGCTGCTGCCATTTTGCCGGAAAAGGATCGGCGACTATACAAACCAGTTGACACCGAGACAGCCACTCGTCTGATGCTTGCTCATTGAAGCTCGAGAAATCGACAATTTTCACTCCGTAATGCTGCTGATTCAAAAAAAGCTCCCATTTTTCCAAGTCGTATGCTTCTGGCTCTATACGGGCAGGCTCTTGGGCAAGCCACTGGATAGCGCCTTCCTGCCAGGTCCAATAATTACCGAATGCTAGCCTTCCGCTAGCATATTGAGAGGGCAGGAGCGCATGCCATTCCGACTGATTGCTTGGAAATTCAGCTGCGATGCAGCTCACTCCGCTTTGACCAAGCAGCTTGGCTAGCGTAATAGCGGCAAAAGTTGCTCCCGCTCCGGGTGACAATGACAATAGGGCAATCGTGACGCCATTTGCTGCCGCACTAACGTGACCTTGCCTATTGGGGCAGCCGAATGCCGGCCTGACATGATCGCCACCAGCAAGTTGAACGATTGCCAGCAGTTCGCGCTCTACTTGCTCCATATTTGCGGTGCGGTCCTCGAGTCGATAGGCGAGCATCCTGCTAAGCACATTAGCCAACATAAGAGAGCCCTCTGCATTCATTCGACCCTTCCATTGAAAGTGAGGCTCTAGCCGTGGAACAACGGGAAGGGGCTGATACAGCTCACCCCCGCTTGCCAAATAATAGAGCAGTGCTCCAAGCCCATATACATCCGTTCGGAGATCACTTTGGCTGCTGCCTTGATACTGTTCAGGAGCTGCAAAGCCCGGTGTACCAAGCTTTTGCGTATCTTGGCCTCCCATTGCTTTAACCTGCCTTGCAATGCCAAAATCAATTAGACGCAGATGTCCGCCCCCTTCCTCCACCATGACATTGGACGGTTTTAAATCCCTATGAATGATTTGCGGCCTTTGACGGTGCAGGTAGTTAAGTGCCGAACACAACTGGAGCCCAAGCTGAACCACCTCAAGCAGCATCATTTGGCACTGTCGTTTTTGAAATTGTACAGCAAGCGTTTCTCCATGAATGAAATCCATCACAACCGCATAAACAGATTGTTTATGTATCGGAAAAGCATCCACGATATGAGGTAGGTTCGGATGATTTAGCCGCACTAGCATGCCCGCCTCCGCGGTAATGGAATGAGCTTCGTCCACTTCCTCCTCTACCGATAGAGGTGTAATTTTAATTGCCCGCAGCTTGCCCTGCAGCTTTCGGTCTTCCACCGCATATACGATGCCCATTCCTCCCTTGCCCAGCACCCGGATAACGGCATAGCGATCTGCTATTATTGAACCCGTCTCCCAAAGTGGGAGTTCATGCTCTCCTTCACGGATAACTTCGCTTCTTTCCATGTTGACCACCCTTCCCTAGAAATGCAAAAATCCCGGCTGGACAGACGAATCTCGTTCGTCTTCCAGCCGGGATGCTTTCCCGCTCATCGTTTAAAATAACATTAAACTTTATTTTAACGCTGATTATATCATGCAGACATCAAAAACAAAATAACAATTTAAGTATTATTCACTATGCGAATGTTACGATCTGCCCGCATATCCCGCGTTAAACTCCTGAATAATCTGGTCGCCGCCAAGCTTCTTCCACCGCTCTACTTCCTTATCGAACCCTTGCTCATCAAGCAAACCAAGAATAAAAGAGTTGGTCGCGTTTTGAATAATGATATTCAGCTCGCCTCCACGTTCATTGGCGGTTGGAGAATCAAGCGAGGCGGCAGGGTTGACGACGAGGAAGCTGCGATTATCCTCTGTCAAGCGGTCGCTTTTTTCCCTAAGCGGATCACCCTGCGGACGAATAGCAAGCGCTCTGAGCCCCATCAGCGAAATAAGCGGTCGTACCTCCTGCTCCCATCGCTCGCTTTCATTGGAGAGCAGCTCTACCATATCACCATTTTCCAGCTTATAGTGAATGCCTTCAACGCCATAATTCAGCATATATATGAGCTCTGGGTCAGCAAGCCGATTAAAAAATTCAAGAATGCGCAGCAGCTCAGCCTCGCTTTTTACCTGCGATTTTGGAAATACGAATATGCCGTTATGCCCCGCCTGCGACCATACATGCGGCTTGCCGTCAGGCCCGTTGATCCGGTTCACCAAATCAATTTCGGCTTTTGGATTGCTTTGAATAAGCGTCTTATATAAATTACGGCCATCATCCATGTTTCCTATATAAACACCCGCGCGCCCCTCCGTAAATTCCTCCCATTGCTGCTGCTTGCTCGTCACCGCAAACTGCTCATTCATTAATTTCCCTTCATACAGCTCCCGCATAAATTTCATCGTATCCTTATAAGCGCTGAACATAAATGCAGGCTGCAGCTCTCCACCCTTCCAGCCCCAATCATTAGGTGTGCCAAAATAAGAGGCCAGCGTTTGGAAAGCGCCAAACTTCAAATCGTTGCGATCCGTTAGGCCGTAGGTATCATTTAAACCATTGCCATCAGGATCATTTTTCGTGAACGCCTCCATTACTTTATAAAGGCTTTCCAGATCTGACGGAGCTTCCAGCTTCAACTGGTCGAGCCAATCCTTGCGGTAGATGATGCCCTGGCGGGATAAGTCTCGCTCCCGATAAATGCCATATATTTTGTTATCAATTGATGTATTTTGCAAAATCGTCTTGTCCATTGCGTTCAAATTCGAAAATTGCGATAAATAAGGACCAATTTCCCAAAAAGCACCGGCACGCACCGCACTCAAAAAAGCAGAATTGTGAATATCCTGAATCGTGACGATTTTGGTAAGCGCATCCGAAGCAAGCGCGATGTTCAGCTTATCCTCCTTCATTGCATCAGCGACCCAAATAATGGACAGCTTCGTGTTGGTCGCTTCCTCAATATGCCCCAGCACAACATCAGATGGCGGGCTTTCCGTGTATTGAACGGCTGTCCACGTTAAAGCAAGCGGCGCTTCCTTGCTCTGGGCGGCCACACTCTCATCGAGCTGTTGGCAGGAAACCATCACTACAGCTGCTCCGCATACTAAGGCCGTTAAAACCGATTTCGCACAGCGATGAATCTGTCTCTTCACAAAATTCATAGGCAACTTGACCCACTTTCTGGTATAATACCCTAGTAATTATAGTTGCGAAGCAGTGCAGCGTGTGGCTCGCAATAGTTTTGGAGGAGATATGATGGCAGCCCCACCTAATCGGTATTTTTTGCGCATTTTGCTGTTCGGCTTTCTAATTAGTTCCTTACCCGTCATTATTGTTGGACTATTCTCCTACATGAAATCCTCCGACACAATTCAGCAAAATGTAAACGCATCCAAGCTGTTGCAGTTGGAGCAAATGCAAATGAATGTGGAGCAGGTCATGCGTACCGTAGACCATTCTATGACGTATTTCGTCAATTCGTCTTTTTTGAAGTCCGCCATGTTGGAACCGCTTAATGTGGAACAATTTCAATTATTTAACCAAATCAAGCAAGAAGTCAACCATTTACAGACATTTGATACAGGAATTGAAAATATTATTTTATTAAGTACCCGGGAAAATTGGTATATTGACAACTCTGGCCTATATCGACTGAGTGAATTAGACAAAAAAGACCAGCTGCTTCAATATAAGGAGCTGCCCTTCGATTCGCAATGGATTACAGAGCCCGTCAGCAATACCGTGCTGCTTGGCCAATCCTCAAGTCGTTGTACATACGGCATCAGCCTCGTAAAGAAGCTGCCGCTGACGGCTTCAACCAAAAATGGGCTCGCGGTGTCGACGATCCCTTCCTGCTATTTGAACGAGCTGCTTTCCTTTGATAAAAATAGCGAAGCTGTGCTCGTATTTAATGATAGAGGCGAGCTGCTGTTTGGGCAAAATGAAGAGCTGCTGCCGTCTGAGGGCTTATTCACTGCCCTTTATCAGGATATTACTAAATCTGACTCCCTCCTTGCTCAATTTGATACGCAGCTAGAAGGGACAGACTATACGGTATCCTACCGCAAGTCTGATTATAACGGATGGACGTATGCTTCTATTACATCTCTCCATGCGTTGTCGAAGCAATCCCGTGCCATTGGCTGGTTTACTGTGTTTATTTGCCTAGCATTGCTTGCTATTACGCTGCTTGTGACCTGGTTCGGCTCTCAACGCTTGTATAAGCCGATTGAGCAGCTGTTTGTGAGCGTCTTCCAGCTGTTTCCCTCCAAGCATGATAAGCCAAGCCGCGACGGCTTCGTCTATATTGCCGATCAAATTCGGCATGTCATTCGCGAGAAAAGCGAATTAGAAAGCACGATGAACAATCAGATTGACAGCTTGCGCACGTTGTTCATGATGGAGCTGTACCAAGGAAAAAGCAACAGTCGAACGATTGAAGAGCGGCTCAAGACGCTTTCCTTGCCTACGGCGTTTAAAGGCTATGCGATTATGACGCTGCGCATTGATTTTTTTGAAGGAACGAGCTATTCGAAGGGCGATACCGATTTGCTGCTGTTCGCCGTGAATAATATTGTGGAGGAATTGGTTGATGCGAGCGACAGGCTGGCACCTATCGTCTACGAACAGTCGCAAATTACACTTCTGCTGAACCGTGAGCATAACCAGGATGCTTTTTTTGCCCAATTGGTTCCATTGGCAGAGCAAATTGCGCAAACCGTAAAAGAAGTGCTGAATCTGTCCGTCAGCTTCGGTTTTAGCGGCTACCATGACAAGCTCAAGTCAGCGGGCACTGCGCTTGAGGAAAGTATGGAGGCTTATAAGCATCTAAAGCGGTTTGGCGACTCCTCGGCGATGTTTTATCGGGATCTACCACAAAAGCTGAGCTTCAATACTTCTTATCCGGTACGCCTGCAAACGGAGCTAAATGACGCTATCAAGCTTGGAGATCGCACCAAAAGCGACGAAGCGCTGGCGGAGCTATTCGAAGCGGTGTTTAAGCAGCAGCTGAGCGCCCATGATTTTGAGCTGACGACTGCAAGGCTGCTAATTGATTTGATTCATCTGTCCCAGTCGCTCGGCATTCACGAGATGGAGCTTGGCGACCATTCATCCTTATTTGAATATTTGTTCAAGCCGCACTCTCCGAAGGAAGTTCGAAACTGGTTTCTGCAAAACATCGTGGAACCGATTATTGTAGCGGTAGAGGAGCGAACCAATTCTCAGTATAAAAATATTTCTGAGGAGATCATTCATATGATTCACCAGCAATATGACCAGGAGATTACGCTGGAAGCCATTGCGGCGAGCATGCATTACAATGCGAACTATGTAAGCAGCGTATTCCGCAAGGAAACTGGAACTTCCTTCAGCGAATATTTGGCTGCTCATCGTCACCGCATCGCGCTTGGCCTGCTTCAGGATACCAATATATCGGTCAAGGAAATTTCCGAGCGGCTGCAATATACGAATCCGCAAAATTTCATTCGTTCCTTCCGCAAGCTCGAAGGAACAACTCCCGGCAAATACCGGGAGCTGCATCAGCTGGGGTAGCCACTTACTGCTCCCCGGCTAATCTGCCTATTCCTGTTGTGCTTGAGCTGGCTGCAAACTAAGTACGCCATCCAGCTCCACACAAGCCAGAACGAAGGCTCCTACACCATGCAAATCGTTTTCGCTTGTTGGGCGCGTCACATAGTTGCGATAATCCCCCGCTGACGTTCCGATGCAGATGTCGGTCACAATTAGTCCCGTCTCATCGGAATGCAGCGTGCGGAGCAGCCCTTCATAGCCTTTTACCGCAATCTCCGAATAAGCTTTTGAAATGCACCCATGCTTAATCGCTTTCGCTATCGTATATAGAAAGAGGCATGTGCACGAGGTTTCCAGCCAATTGTCCTCCCGCTCGCCTTTATTGACAACCTGATACCACAATCCGCTTTGATCATCCTGAAACTCGGTGAGCGCTTCAACAAGGGCCGCGACCTCCAGCTCGATTGCAGCTCTGCCCGGATGTGTAGCCGGCAGTACATCGAGAAAATCGACAAGCGCCATGCCATACCAGCCGAGTGATCGGCCCCAAAACTCTGGTGAGCAGCCCGTCTCAAGGTTTGCCCATGGCATGCTTCGCGTCTCATCCCACGCATGATACAGCAATCCTGTCCGTGTATCCTTCATATGCCGATTCATTAATCGCTCCTGCTTGAGCGCCGTATCCAGTAGCTCAGGCTTGTCATATTTCGCACCATAAATCATTGCGAATACACCGCCCATATAGAGGCCATCCAGCCACATTTGATACGGATATTTATCCTTATGCCAGAAGCCTCCCTCCGATGTCTGATTGAGCGTCCCGAACAGTCCGAGCAGTCGGTCTGCCGCTAGGCGATACCTCGGATCATCAAACTGTTCATCCAGCGTAAACAGAATCAGCCCAGCCATTATGGCGTCCAGCTCGCCGCGATCAAAGGTCAGATTCCCATATGGATCGATTAAGGCATCCGCATAGCTTTTAATATAAAGCAAGTAGCGCTCGTCGCCATTTTGCTCCCATACCTTGAGCATACCATACAAAAATACGCCTTGATGGTAATGCCAGCGGTTTGCTGGAGGCAAGTCATGCGCTTGGGGAAATCTCGCCATTAAGGAATCGCAGGCGGCAACGCCCCATTCCAGCGCTAACGCATCGCGTACACGCATCGTTTCAGCTAAAGTGGATAGACTCATTTGACTTCAACCTCTCTTCATATAGGATACAAGGATGACAACCCGGGGAACCCCCGAAGGGAAGTGTCTGCAGGCAGACTACCCCTTCACCGAGCCCAGTAAAGCGCCTTTATCAAAATACTTTTGCAAAAATGGATATACGAGCAATACCGGAACGGTCGCTACCACGATGACGGCCATTTTGATCGTCTGATCTGGAGGCGTAACGAAATCACCCGAGAAGCCCGAAGAATCCGCCGTCAATCCGCTTGCCAAAATAACAATTTGCCGCAGTAATACTTGAATCGGCCACTTATCAGCACTATCAATGTACAAAATCGCCGGCAAATAAGTGTTCCAATACGTTACGGCATAAAAGAGGGAAATCGTTGCAATCGCCGGCATGGAGAGCGGAATGACAATACGGAATAAAATGCCCCAATCCGTGCAGCCATCGATTTTTGCCGACTCCTCCAGACCATCCGGCAAGTTTTGAAAGAAGCTGCGCAAAATAATCAGGTTAAACGCATTAATAGCCGTTGGCACAATAAGCGCCGCATAGCTGTCAATCATGCCTAGCGACTTGACGACGATGAAGGTCGGAATCATCCCGCCGCTGAACAGCATCGTAAACACAATCATAAACATGATCTGCTTGCGACCAACCAAATCACGTCGAGACAAGCCATAGGCCATCAGTGACGTAAGTATCATGCTGAACAGCGTACCAAAGCTAGTAACCCCAATCGAAACCAGCATACTGCGAAAAATGGTATTCGTTGAGAAAATATAGGCATACGCATCCCAGCTAATTTTCGTTGGGAACAGGACGAACCGCTTTTGCGCAAGCTCATCAACTGTCGTTAGCGATCCAGCAATAATATGCAGGAAAGGAAGAATCGTCACTAACGCAACTAAAAATAATATTACATAGACAGCGCCATCAAATAAGCGGCCGCCAATCGTTTTGTCATGCACCATAATAGCCTTTCCTCCTCAAGATGTTGCTTCGGCGGCAAACGTAGAGCTTAATATACGCCCTCTTCGCCGAATTTTTTGGCCAGCCAGTTCGCGGACATTACCAGTACTAAACCGACGAAGGATTTGAAGAAGCCTACCGCGGTGCTGTAGCTGAACTGCCCTTGTTTGAGCCCCGCTGTATACACATACGTATCAAAGATTTCCGCCACATTCCGGTTCATCGCGTTAAGCAGCAAATACACATGCTCAAATCCCAGCTCCAGGACATCGCCAATTTTCAAAATGAGCAGGATTACAATAACGCTGCGGATTGACGGCAATGTAATATGCCAAATTTGGCGGAAACGGTTGGCACCGTCCATCCGCGATGCCTCGTACAGCTGCGGATCGATGGCCGCAATGGCCGCCAGGTACACAATCGTTCCCCAGCCGGCTTCACGCCAGATGACCTGCAAAATGTACATTGGCCGGAACCATTCATCGCTTAGCAGAAAGTTGATTTTCTGCATGCCCATCGCATCAAGCCCCTCATTAATCATACCGCCATCCATCGTAACCATGACGAAAGAAATCGATACGATGATAACCCAGGACATAAAATGCGGAATGTACACAATCGTTTGTACAAAACGCTTGAAGGCTTGCAGTCTTACTTCATTTAATAAGATCGCAAGTATGATGGGGACCGGGAAAAAGAAAATTAAGTTCATCAGAAACAAGACGATCGTATTGCGAAAAATAGTCCAAAACATCGGTTCGGTAAACAGGCGCTGATAATGCTTGAAGCCTACCCAATCACTTCCGAGAATACCGTCGTATGGACGGTATTCCTGGAAGGAGATCACAAGCCCCCACATGGGGAAGTATTTGAATAAGACGAAATACAGCAGTCCCGGCAAAATCATGAGGTAGATTGCTTTATTTTTCAATATACGCCGGCGAAGGTCATGCTTCTTCATGTCCGGCTTAACGGCTGCTACTGCTGAAGCTGAGTTGCTGCTCATGTGAAACATCCTTTCGGTTCCCTGTTTTACAGGAGTTCTATTCCTATTGCGATTTAGCTAAAGATTCATTGTATTCAGCGATAATGCTCTCGCCGCCGCCTTTTTTCCAACGCTCGATTTCGCCATCAAATCCTGCCGCGTCCAGATTGCCCAAAATATAGCGGTACGTCGCATCATTAATAATTTGCTGAAGCTCTACGCCCTTCTCGCCAAATGTCTTGGAATCAAGCGCCGCTGTTGGATCGTTAATCAGCATGCTGTTGTTTTCGATAATGAGCTCCTCTGCTTTTGCTTTAGCTGGAAGCTTGTTGTAGGCACGCAGCATATCAATCGTGCTTTCGCCGCCCACTTGCAAAATTTCGTAAGGCTTTTGCTCGCGGTCTGTCATCTTCGTATCTTCGACCTTTTGCACTAAGCCGCCTTCTACGAGCGTGTAATGCTTGTCTGGAACTCCCCATTTCACGAGATTGGCCAGCTCTGGCTCCATCAGCTTGTCATAGAAAGCTAAAATGCTTTTCAGCTCTTCTTCCGATTTAACCGCTGATTTCGGGAACAATACTAAGTTTCCGTAGCCTGGAATCGACCAAATACCCGCATCGCCGTTCGGTCCGCTAATGTGATTCGCTACATCGTAAAGGGCGTTTGGATTAATTTCCACGGTTTTCTGGTGCAAGCTTTGCACATCCGCCATCGAGCCAATGTACATGCCCGCTTTTCCTGTAATGACTAGATTCTGCTGATCTTCCTTGCTCGTAACCGGGAAGTCTTTATTGATTAGGCCTTCGTCATACAGCTTCTTGAAGAAATCCATCGTTTCTTTATACTGCGAGAACATAAATTCCGGCTGCAGCTTGCCGTCTGCCAAGCCCCAGTTGTTTGGTGTGCCAAAATACGAGGCAACCGTCTTGAATGCGCCATACACCAAATCGCTGCGGTCGGTCAGGCCCATCGTATCCGCCTTGCCGTTGCCATCCGGATCGCCTTCCTTAAACTGCTTCAGCATATTGTACAGCTCATCCGTCGTTTTTGGTGCTGCCAGACCTAGCTTATCCGCCCAGTCCTTGCGGAAAATAATGCCTTGACGCGATAGCGGACGCTCTTGATAGATAGCATACGTTTTGCCGTCTACTGCTGTATTTTTCACAACCAGCTCATCGAGCTTGCTTAAGTTTGGATAGTCCTTAATGAAGGGACCAATTTCCCAAAATTGGTTATTGCGAATCGCGTCGCGGAATAGAATGTAGGTGGTCTGATTTTTCATGTATACAGCCTGAGGCAAGGAGCCCGTTGCAAATGACGAGTTCAGTTTTTCTTCATAGCTGCCATCTGGTACCCAGTTAATCGTCAAATCCGTATTCGTTTTTTCCTCTAGCAATTTCTCAATCGCATCTGTAGGAACTTCGGGTGTATGCAAGTTTGTCATTATTGTCAGTTTAAAAGGAGCTTGTGCTTCGCTCGTAGGTGCGCCTCCTTGATTAGTGCCTGATGTAGCGCTTCCCTCGTTCACGCCTGAGCCTGATGCACAACCTGCCAAAATACAGCCTGCTAATGTCGTTGTACACAAGACGCGAAATGTTGATACCATTTGTTTCTTTCTCATGCTTTGACCTCCCGAATTTGGAATTCATTTAGGTGCTCTTGTTACCCTTTTATCGTATACCCCGCTGGGGCAGTTTGCCTATAATCACCACGCCATATGTTATGGCGCAATCCCTTGTGGCGCAAGGGTTACAGCCAAATGTGAGTTGAGGATTATAGCGGTTATGCCCTAAATCCAGCCCTTTTTCCGCCAAAAAAAGGGCAGCAAAAAAGCATGCAGGGTGTAGCTCGATTGCTCCCTGCATGCTTTTTAAAAATATAGGAAAGTATATAATTTTTCTATCCTCGGTCTATATTTCTCGGAATGAACGCGCCGCCCCACCAGAGGACGGCGACAGCCGTTTCACCTTGAAATATAGGAAAGGATATGATTTTTTCATCCTTTCTCTATATTTCTCGGAATGAAACGCGCCTCGCCGCCAGAGGACGGCGACAGCCGTTTCACCTTGAATAGTATCACTTTCAAGTTGAGCTTGGTGTTGGAATCGGTGTTGGAACAGCGCTCGCTCCCGCAGCTTCCGCACCCGTTGGTGTTTCCTCCACATTCGGGGTTTCGGTTGCTGGGTCAGCCGTTGGCGTTGACTCGACTGATGGCTCCGTCACGATCGATGCTGTCGGACTCGGTGAAGAAGGAGTCATCTCTGGACTTGCAGTCGGTATCGGTGTCGGGGTTGGAGTCGGCGCCGGCTTGCTCCACGGCATTGCAATACTTTTAGCTATCCATCTGCTCCCTTGCCCGCTTATCTGGATCTCATACCAGCTTCCTTTTTCCCTCGTCACCTTGTAGACACCTGCTTTAACGCTGTTAGCTGTCTCCCGGTTCAGAACGGGAAAACGATAAGTTGCTGCAGGCGAGGTCAGTTCAATGGTGGCAGATGCTTTCTTTGCTTTTTCGCTCAGCATCGCTTGTTCGTAAGCTGTCGTCCCAATAAGCCACATCGTATCCTTATGCTGCTTCCAGATCCGATCCCAGTAGCTTAGCGGCACATTCGTCTCTCCTACAGCAGGAGCGATTTCTGGTGTAAGCGCTGGCTTTCCGAACTCGGTAATAAACCAATCGGTAAAGCCTCCTCCCGAAGGATTCGCTTCCGGAGCTACCGCCCGGTAGCCGGTCATCGCTGCATAAGCTTGAACAAATGCCCGGTCCCTTGGCAAATTGGATGCCTTCGTCTTAAAATTCCAAAATATAATTTCACCCGATGAATGATAGGATATCGCGATTTCCGGTTTTAGCTGCTTTGTGAAATTGTACATAAGCTGGGCTTCTTTCGCTTGCAGCGGTTTTTTGCCTTTATAATTTTTATAGGAAGGCGCATATTCGGCTTGGCGAATCGTTTCCCAATCGGCGGGATACTGCCTGTTCAAATCAATGCCTTTGCCATTGGCCTTCCAGCGTTTGAAATCGCGGCTATTTTTGTTCATTTTGATTAATTCGGCATGATCCTGCTGCGGAAAAGCAGCTAATCCCTTTTGTTGGAGGGTAACGCCATCGGGATTAACCATAGGCACAATTTGAAACGTGATATGGTCGAATAAATCAGCCGTATTAAGCTGCTTCCACACTCCCCGCTTAGCTGCACTTGCAGCCATCGTCTCCGCCATATTCATCACCGTAATGGTCGTGATCCATTCCCTTGCATGATGGGATGCATTCAGCAAGACATTGACGGGGCCGTTGCCAATCTCCATCACCCACAGCTCGCGCCCATATTCACTTTTTCCGATGCTTCGATAACGGATCAGCTCCGGATATGCAGTGGCGAGCTTCTTGATATCACTCGTCATTAATTCATAGCTGTAGAGCTGCTTTGGATTTACAATTGCTTGCTTGGAGCCCCCTCCACTCGCTGCTATTAAAGTAGGCAGTACAACCGCTAAAATAAGCAGCAATAAAAACGTTCTTTTTCTCAAAAACAAATGCATGTAAACGAGCCCCTTGTCTTTATTCGATAGATTTCAACATCATCCATGGAATTTCGACAAAAATACTATATTTACCTGCTAGATTTACAAAATAATATACTTATGGATATACCATTTATCCGTCTTAAGGCGGAGTAATCTTTCATTCTAGCGAGCCTTTTTACACCTTGGAATGTCCTGTAAAATTCCCATTGAATACAACGCTGCTCAAGGTGAAACGGCTGTCGCCGTCCTCTGGCGGCACAGCGCGTTTCAGTCCGAGAAATATAAGCACAATTTATACGTGAAAACTTATAAATTCTTATATTTTAAAAAAAGTGAAAAAGGAAAGGTGAAAACGATGATAGCCAATCAACCTGCTTCAGCATTTTCGCTGTTAAGCAATCGATTTGTGCAAGCGATATTGATGTCCACTTTATTTTTGCAAATCGGCATCTGGGTACGGAATATCGCGGTTTTGCTTTATGTGAAAAAAATGACTAATGATGATGCATTTGCCGTGTCGCTCATCTCCGTAGCGGAATTCGCGCCCATCTTCGTATTTTCGTTTATTGGCGGGACGTTCGCAGACCGCTGGCGACCCAAGAAAACGATGGTATGGTGCGACCTGTTAAGCGCCCTATCCATTCTAGCCGTGCTATTCGCCATGGAAAATGGGACTTGGCATGCTGTCTTTTTTGCCACATTAGTTTCAGCCATCTTGTCTCAATTTTCTCAGCCTGCTGGCATGAAGCTGTTCAAGCTGCATGTGCCTGAGCATTTAGTGCAGACGGGAATGTCACTGTATCAAACGCTGTTCGCCGTATTTATGATTTTCGGCCCCGTCGTTGGGACATTTATCTACCAAAGTTACGGCATCGAGACGGCCATTGGTGTAATGGGAGCAGCCTTTCTATTATCTGCTGCTTCGCTAGCTTTCCTGCCGCGTGATCGAGACGATGCTGGGGAGCAGCAAAATTCCCGGGTGCTGGAGGACATTAAGGCCGGCTTCCGTTACGTATGGTCAAGTAAAATACTGCGTACACTCGGCGGCGGCTTCATTGCTGCTGGACTTGGCCTCGGCTTAATTCAACCAATGGGCATTTTCCTTATTACGGAGCGGCTTGGGAAACCGGAGGATTATTTGCAGTGGTTTCTATTAGTGAACGGCATAGCCATGATTATCGGCGGCGTCCTTGCGATGAGCTTCTCCAGCAAACTATCCCCGCAGAAGCTTTTGGCGCTTGGCATGACGGTCGACAGCTTAGCAATGATCGCTATGGGACTATCGAAGGATTACTGGTTCACGCTTGGTCTTCAGTTTATAAGCGGATTTGCGCTGCCATGCATCCAAATTGGCATTAATACTTTGATTTTACAAAATACGAAGGAATCCTTTATCGGCCGTGTAAATGGCATTTTAACTCCGATGTTCATGGGCTCAATGGTCATTACGATGATGTTATCGGGTTTAATGAAAAATGCCATTTCGCTCATGCCTATGTACATCATTGCAGGATTATTTTTCCTTGTAGGTGTAGCCATTCTCCTTCCATTATTTAAGCTGCAGAGCGGAATTGAGCCTGTGGCAGAGAAGGCTTTGACTGAGTAAATAAGCAGATCGTAAAAAACGCCTCCCCACCTTAAGTGGAGAAGCGTTTTTTGCTGCTATGAAAACTCACGTTTTTTAGATTGCAGCACCGTTGCTAGGAAAGCGAGTGTTAGCCCTTGGCCCCAGCCTTGAATCCGTTTACAGGATACTCCTTTATAGCCTTCCGCATCATTCATAACAGCCGTACCAGCCGATACACCTTGTACTGCGCCATCTTCAGTAATTTGCTCCAAAATGCCGTCAATCGACTTCTGGATGTATTTATTGTACAGCGACCCGAAAGTGAACAAGCCTACCCCGATGCCTGCCGAACCGGATGTTTCCTCATAGGAGGTAGGGTCGGTCACAATCGTATGCCAGAGTCCCTTCTCTGATTGCAGGCGCACTAGCGTAGCTGCCTGATCTCGCAGCGACCCTTCAATAATCATAAAGGATGGGTGCTGTACGGCAATGAGCGGAAGTGCTTTGGCCATCGTAAGCGCAGCCCAGCCATTGCCGCGTGCCCAGAAAATGCTCGACATATGGTTTTGTGCAATATTATCCCAGCCATGATAATACAAGTTGCTGACAGGGTCTTGCAATACACGCTCATGTCCATGATATTGCAGCAGTCCGTCCTCCAAATAATCTTCCCGTCCCAGAAGCTCGCCCATACGAATGAGGAAGTAGCCTGCCATCATCATCGTATCGACCCATGCCTGCTCAGGGAAATTGTAGGTTTCAGAATTAACCGTATGCTGAAAAATGCCTTCGGCAAACCGTACCGCATCGTTTTGCAAATAATCTGCCATTTTAATTGCAATATCTAAATACTTACGGTCATCGGTTGCCTTATACAACGTAATGAGAGCGTGGCCAATGGATACGCCATTAACCGAAAGCTTAGGAAGATCGTCCTCAAGCTTCTCGTCTACCCATTCTTTTAGCAGCGTTAAGTATTTTTCATTCCCCGTTGCCTCATAAGCTTCACATACACCGAAAAATGCGACGCCGCCGGGCCAATCCCAGCCAAAATCCATACGAAACGTACGGTCTACGACTTTATCGATTACTTCACGTAAATGCTGTTCATCAAATTGCAGCTTTGGCATTTCACTCGTCTCCTCATTATGCATGATTGCTATTTCAACCCGCTTGTGCTTATTCCTTCTACAATATAACGCTGGAATAAGAAGAATACACCTAACACCGGAATCAAGCTTACGATCGACATCGCGAACATGGCACCCCAGTTGGATACACTTTCGCTGTCGAGGAACATTTTCAAGCCGAGTGATACGGTATAAGCGCTTGGTTTATTCAGGTAAAGCAACGGACCCATTAAATCTTCCCAACGCCAGTAGAAGGAAAAGATCGAAGCGGTTGCCAGAGCCGGAATAATGAGCGGCAGAATAATCCGTAAAAACAATCCAAACTTCCCAACTCCGTCAATCGTAGCTGCTTCATCCATCTCTCTTGGAATGGTCCGAATAAATTGAACCATCAGGAAGATGAAAAATGGAACACCGAAGTATTGAGGGACAACAATTGGCGAAATCGTACCAATCCAGCCTAGCTTGGAGAACATAATGTATTGCGGAACAAGTACTACGTCATGTGGCAGCATAAGCGTAACCATCATAACAGCGAACCAGATCGCTCTACCCTTAAATTGCAGACGTGCGAAGCCAAAGGCGATAAAAGCGGAAGACAATACCGCTCCAATCGTAGAGAGAATAACGATTTCCAGCGAGTTTGTAATAAAGCTCATGAAAGATTGTCCAGAGGATCCAATCCATCCCGTAACGTAGTTGCTCCAAATCCATGGATCAGGAATGAGTGAGCTCGATGTTGTAAAAATAAGATTACTAGGCTTAAAGGAGCTCATGAGCAGCCAAATAACAGGATACACCATAACGATCGCCAGCAGACCAACAAAAATGTGATAAATCGGCCACTTGAATTTTTTAAGTATCATATTTAGCGGCCTCCTTCTGTTTCATAGTGAACCCATAGCTTGGATGTTGCGAATACTGCCGCTGTCAAAACACCAACGATGATGAGCATAACCCATGCCATAGCCGATGCATAACCCATATCGAAGAATACGAAGGCTTGACGGAACAGATACAAGGAATACAGCAGCGTGCCATCTAGCGGACCGCCCTCGCCTTTGGAAATAATGTAGGCTGGAACGAAGGTCATGAAAGCACTAATTAATTGCATAATCAGATTGAACAAAATAATCGGAGTCAGCATTGGCAAAGTGATGCGGAAAAACTTTGTAAAGAAGCCTGCACCATCAACACCGGATGCTTCATACAATTCAGTCGGGATATTTTTCAGCCCCGCTAGGAAAATCAACATGGAAGAACCAAACTGCCATACCGATAGTGTTACGAGCATAAACAATGCGGCATTGGGATCACCGAACCAGCGCACGCTGTCTATTCCTATCGAGTTCAGCATCACGTTGATAACCCCTTGATCACCGAACAAGTTCCGCCACATAATCGATACTGCGACGCTTCCTCCAATAATTGAAGGCAAATAATACACCGTTCTATATAACCCGACAGCTTTCGAGGTTGTATTCAAGATCATAGCGACGAATAAAGCGAAAATCAGCCGCAGTGGAACACCCAGAAACACGTAAAGCATCGTCACCTTAAGCGATTGCATATAGCGGTCATCCGAGGTAAACATAGAAGTATAATTTTCAAGCCCTATCCAGCTCGGCGCGGACAGCAAATCATAATCCGTAAAGGAGAAATAAAGGGACGCAGCCGCAGGTATAAGGGTGAAAATGAGAAAGCCAATGACAAACGGAGATATAAAGGTATAGCCAACGAGATTATTACGCAAGGACAATGATTTCATCATACCAGCTCCTGCTCCTAGTGAAGTCTATTAAGTCGGTTTAAGGGAAGGGCGATGGGCCGTCTTATAAGCGCCATCGCCCGCTTTTCCAACTTTTATTTATTTTTCTTCAAAACGTTTTCTGCTTCACTTCTAAATTTCTTAGCAGCATCCTCTGCCGAAATTTGTCCGTAGTTCAGTTGCTCCGTCAAGCTTTTCAGCGATGCAAATACTTCGATAGCACCGATAGGATCAACTGGATCCATTGGGGAGCTGTTTTCTTCCGACCAAGCTACATAATCAAATACTTGAACTTGCTCTGGGGACAATAGCGGTTTAAGCTCTTCTTTAATAACACTGGATACTGGAACGCCACGTTCGCCGAGAATCAGCTTGTTTGCATCTGCATCGTTAACGAAGAAGTTGATAAATTTAGCTGCCTCTTCCTTCGCTTTCGAGTTTTTGGAAATCGAGAAGAACATGCTTGGCTTCAGGTACAAGCCTTCTTTAGCGCCTGGGTTCAGCATTGAAGCAATTTTCATCGGACGGTTCACCGCTTGCTGAAGGGCAACAAACTGGTTGGACCACTGCCACACGCCGACTTGCGTGCCTTTTACCGTCATATCATCCTCAACACCCTTAATTTGAGCGAGTGTATCTGGAGTTGGCGCTGCGCCGGATTTCACGAGATCCGCCAGTTTGCCAAAGAAGTCTACGAACAATTGGTCATCTTCATAGCCTAGTCCATTGCCTGCTTCATTATAAAGCTTCTTGCCAACTGTACGGAGGTAGTAGCCGAAGAATACTTCTGCCCGCATGCCACCGTCGATGTAAATGCCGTTCTCTTTCGCTTTCGCCGCCATGGACAGATAATCATCCCACGACCAATTTTCCGGGATGCTGTCTACACCAGCTTTAGCAAGTGTTGCCGGATCGTAATGGAAACCTAGAGAGTTGACGCCAAGGTTCATCCCATACACGCCCTCGCCCAATTTACCACCGTTCAAAGCATTTTCAGAAATGTTTGTTACATCAATTTCTTTGCCGAAGTACGGTGTCAGGTCTGCTAGCTGGTCTTTACCTGCATACTGTGCATAATAGCCAGTATCAATTTGCATAATGTCTGGAAGCTCATTAGCTGCCGCTTGCGGAGCGATTTTTTTCCAATAGTCATCGTAGTTTGCATATTCCACTTCAATCGTTACATTTGGATTTTTTGTTTTATAAAGATCAATAACTTTTTTCGTGTATTCGTGACGTGTTTCAGAGCCCCACCATGACATGCGAAGCGTTATCGGCTTGTCGCCGCCACCGCTGTTCGTACCTGTATTTGTGCCTGTTTCCGAATTCGTTCCTGCGTTGCTGCCACAAGCGGTAGCCAGCATGAGTGCGGACGCCATGAGGGCGAGAACAACTTTTTTAGCTTGCTTCTTCATTTCGTATTCCCCCTTATTTCTTCTTAGTGATTATTTATCTTGCTTACAAATCAAATTATAGCGTTTTGTATGCGTTTTCTTAATAAAGAAAACCGCTTTTTTTGTTAAAAAAACAGAGATCACTATACGGTTATAGTGATCTCTTGTAGTCGGATGGCGTGTAGCCGGTATGTTTTTTAAAAACTTGGCTGAAATATTGCGGGTTGTCACCGAAGCCGAAACGCTCCGCCAGCTCGAATACTTTAACGTCCTCCGTCCGCACAATTTCCTCCATCGCCTTCTCCACACGCAGCTTCATGACGTAGGCTGAAAAACGCTCGCCCGTTTCCTTTTTGAACAGCTTGCCTAAATAATCAGCATTCATATATAAAATTTCATTGGCTACCCAGTTGAGTGACAATGCCGGATCAGCTATGTTCGATGCGATAACCTCTATCATCTTTTTAATAACCGTCGATTGCTTGCTGGAAAATGAATCAAAATTCGCCTCGCAGATATCTTTAGCCGCCTGACTCACGAAAGCTTCAATAGCCTTCAGCGTCTCCAGCTCATCAAGCCGTGCCAGCATTTGCAAATAATCGTTTAAGCGTTCCGGTGTACTTTGCCGAGCAATCGAAACGAAGAGCGGAATGACATATGATTTCGTCAGCACCGTATCCATGCGCTGATCGGCGAGCAATTGAAAAAAACGGCCCAGCTCCTCGCTCGCGGCTTCCCAGTTTCCTGCTTTAAGCTCCATGCCGAGCTGCTCCTCGTCATAGTCAAAGCTCGAAAGCCGCGCCGCTGCTGCGGTTGAAAGATCCTGTGGCGTAATAATCGCCCCCTCCCCTACATGAAAGCGGAAGTTCAGGCATTCAAGCGTCTCGCGGTACATTTTGCGTGCATCGGTAATTTCCCCGGCGCCGCTGACGGCAATCGTCGTTTCAAGCTTATAAAAATCAGTGAAGGTGCACTTCATGCCCGATAGCCGGGAGAACAGCTGCTCCTGCTGCTCCGTTTCCTGAATAAGCAGCAGGACGTGACGACCAATCGTTGTACTAAGCAGAACAATCTCCTCGCCAAGCTTTTCTTCGGCAATGTTCGTCAGCGCAAAAATATGCTCGTATTCAAACATTCCTTCCACCTGCATCAATATGAGCCTGATTGGCAAAGTCTCATGCGTAATATGAAACATCCGGCGGTACGTATCCCAATCGCGCTTGCCATATGTTTTATTCGTAACCAGCTCTTTAAGAAATTGCGCTTTCGCATGGGGAAGCACTCTGGTCAGCTCGCTTTGAATCGTTTGAACGAATTGATGCTGCGTGAGCTGCGACTGGAGTTCTTCGATAACCTCAGTAAGCGCCTCCGTAATCTTCGTCTCATTACAAGGCTTAAGTAAATAATGCTTGACCCCATAAGTCATCGCAGTACGTGCATAGTCAAATTCACTAAACCCAGAAAGCAAAATGAATGCAATTTGGGGATACAGCTCTTTCACCCGTTCTACGAGCTGAAGACCATCCATGCCTGGCATCTTGATATCTGAAATAATAATATCAGGCAGTTGTTCTTCCATGAAAGTCAACGCTTCCAGGCCATTCCTGGCTGTGCCGATTAACTCTGCCCCAGAGCTTGTCCACGGAACAATTTGTGAAATTCCTTCCAAAATAATACGTTCATCGTCTACCAACAGCACTTTGAACAAGCTAATCCTTCCTTTCGTAAGGCAGCTTCAGGCTGACCGCCGCCCCTTCATTCGGCTGGCTGCTCACATGAAGGCCATATTCCTCGCCATACAACAGCTTAATACGCTCATCAATATTTCGCAGTCCAAGCCCAGTTCCTTTCGTCTGCACTTCGCCGCTTAACAGCTTATCTGCATACGCCTGCTCCATGCCAGGCCCGTTATCCCGTACAACGATATACAGGTACTCTTCCTCTGTATAAGCCTGAATGCTAATGGTACAGCTGTCAATCATTTCTTCCAATCCATAATGAATGGCATTTTCAATCAGCGGCTGCAGCGCCAGCTTTGGCAAGCCACAAGTGAGCAGTTCAGCCGGAACATCAAGCTTGAAATCAAGGCGCTCCTCAAAACGAAACGTTTGAATCGTAATGTAATGATTGACGATTTCCAGCTCCGTCCGCAGTGGAATAATCGACTCTTTCAAGTTAATCGACGTGCGAAGCAAGGAGCCGAGCGCCTCCACCATTTGTGAAATTTGCAGCTGATTGCTCATTTTAGCGCTCCAGTTAATCGAATCCAGCGTATTGTACAAAAAATGCGGATTAATGTTCGCCTGCAGCGCCTTGAACTGCGTATCCTTGATCGCGAGCTGCTTGACATAGTTTTCATGAATGAGCTCATTGATTCGCTCGACCATAATACGGAAGTTTCGCTGCATTTGGCCTACCTCATCCATCGCAAGCGCCCGCTCCGCCGGGGCCTCTACATAATCGAAATACCCCAATTGAATGCGCTTCATATTGGCGTTAAGCCGTTCAATCGGCTTGGTGATGCCATTAGCAACCCGCAGCGCAAATATGCCCGATATAATAAACAGCAAGCCAAAAGCCGCAATAACGAAATTTTTGACCCATACTAAATTGCGAAAAATATCATCAAACGAGATGATTGTATAATAATACCAATTCATTCGATTGGAAGCGACGTAGGTGACAAAAAAGGAATTGCCTTCCCGCTCCATAATGCGGTATCCACTGGAGCCTGCTGTCAAACTTAAGAGCTCTTCAATGGAAAAAATAGCATTGTCCGGATATATTAATTCCGCACCTCTGGCAATCATCATATTGGCTCCACTGCTGTCAAGTCCGGCTGACAAGTCATGAAACAACTTAACCGCATCTACGCGCACAACAATGGTGCCTAAATAATCCATATCCAAATTTTTATAGCTGCGAATTTCACGGGCTGCCGACAACGCACTGTCACTTTCGCCAGGCGCCACCCACGTATTGCCCCCTTCATTTCGCTTCGTCTCCAGCTTAAGCCGTTCCAGTCTTGCACTGGATAAATTTATCGTTCGCACGCCGGTTGCATATGCCTTGTCATGCACATCATATAGCTGAACGGAATGAATGTATTTATCCAAACCACCTAAATTAACGACGCGGTCCTGAATATTGACTTGAAGCACGTAATTATCATATTCTGTTCCACCGCTCTTAATGGTCCGCAAATATTCCTGTACTTTGGTGTCTGTTGCAATCGTATAGGACAACTGCTCGATTTTTCGAAGCTCATTCTCAATGGTTACTGCAGAGAGACTTAACGCTTTGGCAGATTGCTCATAGATTTTCTGATCGTAGATGTCGAAGGCATACTGCTGAAGAACGCCGCCAAGAACCGCAACGGTTAGGAGGACGGCGGAGAGGAGAAGGAACAGCTTATGTTTAATACGCAAATTCGCATAAAGCGCTCTCATATTACGCAAAGGAACTGCCCCCTTATCGACAATAAGCGCCCCGGTTGGAGCGCTCATCACCTATTGCTTCTATTTTTAGGCCTTGCGATACTTTAAATACAATGTAATTTCGTCGCGATTGTGGAACAACTGCTTTGCCCTCTCAATCGTAAAAGCGGAGCTGAGCCGCTCTGACACATCTCGAATCGTTTGCAGCGGCTTGCGGTGCATAAGCTTAATTGTAATAATCGCTGTAGCTTCACGCGCCAATGACTGCTGCAGGTCAAGCACGAGCCTGCTCATTTGCATGGGGCTCCAGCTCATATCGCAGACGAGCAAATCATAGGCTTCTGCGGGCAGCTTCACATCCGACGCATTACGCTTATGATAAGTCAAAGCGTAATGTCCATTCAACGAAGGATGCAGCTCGCCAGGATCGACGGCCGTTACTCGAAGGCCACGCTCCAGCAGCAGCGATGTCCAGCCTCCCGGTGCTGCACCTATATCCAGCGCTTGCTGGAATGTTTCATAATTCAGGCCGAACTCCCGCTCCGCTTCAAGCAGCTTGAACTTTGCACGGGAAATTTGTCCTTCCTCCCGTTGAAAACGCACAGCGCCACCCGGCCAATCAGACAACATCTCGCCTGGTGTGCCACAGCCTACATAAAGCTGACTAGCTGCTGCGTATATCGCAATAATCATATCTGGCTTTTGCCTCGCTGATTCGGCACCGATTTCTTCGAGTACCGCATCCAGCACCGCTTTCGTATCCGCTGCAGAATACGGGTAGACGGTTATCTTCGCCTTACGCAAATGAATCGATACCTGCTTGTCCACAAAAGAAAGCTGCGCATTCCGCACAACTCTGGACAGCTCTTCCAAATCATCCGCATTGCCGCTCGTCTCAATGACGCGATCAACCGGCTGCAAATGCCGCAAAAAAATCGGCAGCTGCCGCTGAACCGCTTCCAAGGTTTCTTCCCTTGAAAGCGGGCTTTCAAATAAAAACACTTCACCAGCCGCAAGCTGTGTCACTTTCAGCTGGCCTAATAAACGCCTCAGCTCTTCTACCGCATAGGCAGCATATCCTTGATTAGCCGTACCAATCCACCGGCTCATAACGCCACCTCCCTAACATCACACAAACCTTTACAATGAAGCAATTTCCTCCAGCAGCGAGAACGGCATCGGCCCATTATGCACTTTCGTTTCCTTCGGTGCATTAGCGCACAGCATCTGGTACATTTGTACCCGCCCTGCTGCGCTGGAGGTGTGCAGGAAAACCTGCTTCGGATAACGGCCCGTGCTCACCATATGGCGAACAACCTCCGCACCCGTATCCTGGTTCCAGCCTAAATCATAATCAAGGGATAAAATATCAATGTCTTCCGTGTCAATGATTTGTTTGCACTGCTGAGCTGTCAAAGCCAGTACAAACCCTTTTGGGCAATGCCTGTAATCGTCTAAAAAAAGATGAATCATGAACGATTCCCCCGTTCGCGACTTTAGCTTTCTTCTTGCTCCGGCTGGCAGGAAGGACATACAAATGCCTTGCGCGCAGCAGTGCCAACTACTTCAATTGGGGTACCGCAAGTTCCGCATGCTTCCCCCGCACGCTCATAAACACGGCGCTGTGTGTAATAGCCGCCTGTCAGCTTGTCGTCCATAGTAAGTGGCTGCTCCACGCTGCCTCCCTTACCCGCCGCTTCTTTCAATACTGCGTGCATCGCCTCATATAGACGCTTCCATGCCTCTTCCTGAATAAGCGGAATTTTGATATCTGGCCGCACAGCGGCAGTGTATGCAATCTCATCGGCATAAAAGGAACCGATTCCACTAATCACCTGCTGATCAGCCAGCGCGGCCTTCAATGCTCCGCGTTTTTTACGGAACAACTGGATAAACTTTTCAAGCGTCAGCCTTTTATCCAAAGGATCTGGCCCCAATTCTGCCAGCACCTGCCCAGTCTCCTTTACTGATAAAAGATGCACGAAGCCCTGCCGCATTCCTACAACATAAAGGCTTCCCGTTTCCAATTGAATGACAACTTGCGCCTCGCTCTGCGGGCGTTCATCACCTTGCCCATAAAACAGCGACGCTCCAGCATCGAGCTGCGCAAGCAAACGTTTGCCGTTATCAAGATGCAGCAGCAGATGCTTGCCACGACGCTCGACAAACCAGATCGTTCTATTCGTAAGCGCCTCTTCAAACTGCTCAGCAGAAACATTTAGAAGCTTCTCTTGCAGCACTTGCACTCCTGTAATTCGGTCTCCTGCGAGCCGTTCTGTTAATAAAACGCGATAATTTTCAATTTCCGGCAATTCCGGCATTGCTGTTCGCTTCCTTCCTGTCTATACGCTATCCCTATGTCAGCTGTTTGCAGTTTCCGTAATATAAGAGATCAGCTCATCTAAATTTCTACATATTTTATCCGGTTCGCAGCCCGCGCGTTCCGAATAGTGCTTATAATTTTTCTCTGTTGTAAGTCCTGTCAACACGAGCAGCGACCCACAGCCCGAAGCGCGGCCAGCCGCAATATCCGTAGCTAGATTGTCACCGATTACCCAAGTATCCGCAGCCGGAAGACCCAATTGCTTTAAAGAATAATCCATCAAAATAGATGAAGGCTTGCCAATGACAATCGGCTCCTTGCCCCCTGCTGCTTGCAGCAGCGCTCCAATTGAACCAGCCCCCGGCATTAAACCGCCCTCTGAAGGAAGCAGCAAATCCGGGTTCGTTAAAATAAACGGAGCTCCGCCATGAATATAGCGAACCGCAAGTGAAAGCCTCGAATAGCTAAGCTCTCGGTCAATACCTTGAATAACAAAATCCGGCTGTTCTTCCGTTAGCCGCAAGCCCGCTTCTACAATAGCCGCGCGCAGACCTGCCTCTCCAATAACAAAAACAGAAGCCCCCGGCTTTACCGAAGCCACATATTCAGCAGCAGCCTGCGCCGATGTGCACACATCCTGCGCTTCCGCCGGAATATCCATCCTGTTCAACCGCTCCGCTACATCTTCCGGCGTGGCCGAGGAATTATTCGTAACGAAGCGGTAAGGAAGATTCAGCTCTTTAAGCTTGCGCAGCAAGGCGTCTGCACCATCAATTCTTCTCGTTCCATGATAAAGCGTGCCATCGAGATCGATGAGCAAGCCTCTCATTTCAGGCAAATTATGTCCCATGATTCCCCAGCTTCCTTCCTATCTTGCCCTGCAAGCGCAATGACCGCTTGCGAAGCTCTGCAAGCTCCGCCCGCTGCTTGGCAGTCTGACGCCCCCGAAGCGGATGGCTAAGCGCCATCTGCAGCGCTTCGTCCGCATATAATAAAGCCGATTCATAATCTTTCAGCTTATGTTCGTAATACATAGCGAGCTCGATAAAGGCACTGTCGTCGCTTGCCCCAAATTTGAGCGGCAACATTACAGCCTTCTGCCACAATAACACAGCTCGCCGCCAATTTCCAGCCTTCTTGTCACGTGCAGCGAGCAGCAGCAAAGCATTAAGCGTCATGCCCGGAAGCTGCTCCGCCACCGCGAATAGGCGTTCTGCCTTCTCCGCCTGTCCCATCTTCTCGAGCCACAGCCCTGTTCGCACAATTTCCTCCGGCTCTTCCGGCATCGGAAGCGGGCCGCAGCCCGCTTCGCCATTAAGCAAATGCCCAAAACGAATCGCCAAGCTTGCAAGAGAAAGCATGTCGATTTCATTATGGCGGAATACGCCTGCCAGCGGCTCCGGATTTTGATCGGCTAAATATTGAAAATACAGCTGCGGGGCAAGCGAGCCCGGCACATCATCCACACGTTCGATGCCAAGCCGCTCTTCCTCCACATGGCTAAGCCTGCAGGAAGCAAGCGTATTGCGCCAAACGCTTCGTGCAGGATGAAGAAAATCCAGATGCAGCGGCGCCCAAACTTTGCTGCCAAAGCCATTCAAGATAAATCGGTTCAGCATAACGGGCCAATCGAACGTTCTTCCATTGTACGTTACCAGATACGCATAGGCCGTCAGCTTTTCCTTCAAATAGGCCAGCATCGCCCGTTCCTCTGCCGGATGGCGAATTAGCGCCTGCTCTACTATGAACTGCTGTTCCTGCCAGTAGGCGATACCGACCATAAACGGCACATTGCCTGTCCCGACTCCGAGGCCGGTCGTCTCCAAATCCAGAATGAGCAAGTGCTCGGCGCCAATCTGCTCCCCGTGAAAAGCAGATAGCCCTTTGCTCGCCTCCTTGAGCTCCGAGAGCCGGTGAATGCCATGCTGATGAGCGGCAGCATATTTCACTTCACGCAGCAAGAAGGTGCCGACTTCATTGGTTTGCAGCTTGACGCCCATAGCAAGCCAGCTCTCGGGAAGCTGCTCGGCGCCTGCTTCTGTTTCTGATTCCAAAATAGCGCCATCCATATTGGCAGTATGGGAAGCGTCAAGTTCATGCATTTTGCTATTGGCTAGTACATTGGTTTCTTTATTTCCTTCTATCGAGGTTTCTAGGGAGCCTTCTAGAGAGGCTTCTAAATCAAGCTCTCGAGAGGGCTGCTCCCCTGCACCTTCCGGTGCTCCGCCTGTGCTGCTTGCCGCTCCAGCTGCGCTGCTGCGCAGGCGATTCATTCGCTCTCGCAAACTGCTCATGTATTTCCCTCCGCTTCTTCCAGAAGCTTTAGTGCCTGCTCCTTGCCCAGCAGTCCAACCTCTTCAATCGGTCCGACACAAGCAGGGCAGCCACTCAAGCAAGTACAGCCGCGAATGAGTGACTTTGCCTGCCGGATCAGTTCATCATGCACCTCAAACAATCTTTCACTCAGTCCTATGCCGCCTGGATACCTGTCATAAAAATAAATCGTCGGCTTCTGAGTATGCACAGCCTTCACCTGCGGCACGACGCGAATATCATAGGGATCGCACATGAGATAAAGCGGTGCAATATGAACCAATACATTCGCAATGCCCAGCAGTGCATATTGCATTTCATTTTTGCTTTTGCGCGCTGCAGCCTCTTCGCTGAACGAGAACCAGTATCCGCTCGTATGCAGCTCTTCCTCCGGCAAATGAATCGGACCTGAGCCAATATTTTCATGGCTTCTCAGCCGAATTTTTTTGAAAATCGTCGCCTTCGCATTCAGCGCCAGCTCGCCGTACTGCCGCGTCAGCTCGCCCGATTCGCGCTCTTTGTCTACATATAGCACCTTCAGCTCTACTGCGAGATTCGCATCGGTGTAATAATCGACATCGACTTTGCGCACATAAGCTTTCTTCTCTGCATAATCCAGCTTCTCGACCTGATACTGCACGCCCTCGTGAATGTAGATCGCTTCTTCGTGAATAAGCGTTGGTGCGCTGAAGCGATCGACTTCGCCCAGTACGCGGCTGCCCTCGGTCATGTCAATGATGACAAAGTTTTCCTGCGCCGCGGAGCGCAGCGAAATGTTATGGGCGGGAAACGATTGCTCCATCCAATACCAGCGGCTGCCCGCACGGTGCAGCACCTTTTCCTCCGTTAAAAACTCCATCATGTCCGCAAGCGATTCCTCCCCAAATTTCTCTCCTTCTTCAAAAGGAAGCTCATATGCCGCACATTTCACATGGTCAATGAGCACAAGTAAATTATCGGGATGAATAAGCGCACGCTCCGGCGGCCGATTGAAAAAAAAGTCAGGATTTTGAATCATATATTGATCCAAAGGATTGCTGCTTGCCACTAAAAAAGTAACCGCGCTGCCCTGGCGGCGTCCCGCACGTCCCGATTGCTGCCAGGTGCTTGCTACTGTGCCCGGATAACCGTTCAGCACGCAAGCTTGCAGCTGCCCAATATCAATACCGAGCTCCAGCGCATTTGTGCTTACGACGCCGCGAATTTCACCGCTGCGCAGACCGCGTTCAATTTCCCGACGCAGCTTGGGCAAATATCCACCGCGATAGCCGCGGATGGTTTTCGCATCAAGCTTGTCTTTAATGATGTCCTGCAAATAGGTCAGCAGCAGCTCCACACGCACCCGGCTTCGGGCGAATACTATCGTCTGCACGCCTTGGCGGAGCAGCAAGCCTGCCAGCTTCCTCGTCTCCAGCACACTGCTGCGGCGAATGCCGAGCTGCCTGTTCACAACAGGCGGATTGTAAAATATAAAATGCTTCTCCCCCGTCGGCGCACCATTGTTATCTACGAGCCGCACAGGCTCGCCTATTAGCTTTGCTGCATGCTCGGCGGGATTATCGATGGTCGCTGATGCACAAATAAATTGCGGGGTCGACCCATAAAACCGGCAAATTCTTTTGAGCCTGCGGATCACATTGGCAACGTGGCTTCCAAACACGCCTCTGTATGCGTGTAGCTCATCGATCACAATATATTTAATATTTTCAAACAGCTTAACCCATTTCGTATGATGCGGCAAAATCGCCGAGTGCAGCATGTCCGGATTCGTCACGACGATATGTCCAGCATTGCGAATTACTTGCCTCGCTGTTGGAGGGGTATCCCCATCGTATGTATTCGTCTTGAGATCAACGTCCATCAGATCGGCAAGCATCTGAAGCTCGGCCACCTGATCCTGCGCCAGCGCCTTCGTCGGAAATAAATACAGCGCTCGACCTTCATCATCTTCTAATAATGACTGGAGCACCGGCAGGTTATAGCATAAGGTTTTGCCAGAGGCAGTCGGGGTAACCGCTACAATACTATGGCCTTCTCGTACGAACCGATAAGCCGTCTCCTGATGTGTATATAGTTCATCAATTCCCTTTGTGCGCAGCGCTTCCGCAAGCTTCGGATGCAGATCCGCAGGCAATGCCGCAGTACTAGCCTCGCGCGGCGGAATGGTCCGCCAATGGGTGATATTATCCATTATGTCCTGATCATGCTTCAGCAGCTCCAGCCACTCCTCGAGTCCCGAGGTCTTTCCCGTCCAGCGGTTCATGACTGTTTCTCTCCTTGTATCCTGACTTATAAAGGCCACTCGTTTCTTACATTTTACAAGAATACATGTTCGGCCTGCAATTTTATTTTTTGGGTATCCGTTTATTGACAGCTTGGGGCATGGCGATTACAATGTGATTATATTAGATTATTAGATAATTATCTAAATATCGAAAGGAGATAGCTCCTCATTGTCGATTAACCAGGCGTTTAAAGCATTATCCGATCCGACGAGACGCACAATACTTGATTTATTGAAAGAGCGGGATTTGACAGCGGGGGAAATTGCTGACCATTTTCAAATGACCAAGCCGAGCATTTCCCATCACTTAAACTTGCTTAAGCAAGCTGAGCTGGTGTCGGATGAGCGTAAAGGCCAGCATATTTACTACTCGCTAAATACGACCGTCTTTCAGGATTTGCTCAAATGGATTGCTTCTTTTCAATAAAACCTTAACTTATTAACCACCTGACTTGGAAAGGAACGATGAATGATGAAAAAGAACCTTTGGAATTGGCTCATTGTTGCACTATCTTTTATTGCCGGGATAATCTCCTACTCTTCTCTGCCTGACACCTTGCCCGTACATTGGAATGCATTTGGCGAACCAGATCGGTATGCCGGCAAAATGTTTGCTCTATTTCTAATCCCGGCCATTATGGTGCTGCTTATGCTGTTATTTAAATATTTGCCGAAAATCGACCCCAAGCTGGCTGCAAGCTCCAGCACCATCAAAAGCACCGATACCATCAACCAAGTGCTGATGCTTGGCCTAGCCGCTATTCAAGGCTTCATCATCGCGTATGGCTATGGCGTCCAGCTTGATATTCAGATGGTCGTCATCCCGTTTGTCGGCATTTTGTTCATTACGATAGGGAACTACTTGCCGCGCATGAAGCCCAATCGCATTGTCGGCATTAAAACACCGCTAACTCTGAATAGCGAACAAGTGTGGCGCAAAACCCATCAGCTTTCGGCCAAAATATTTTTCTGGGGCGGCTTTCTCATTATTGTGACGGTGTTCCTGCCAGGCATGCTGCAGCTGATAAGCTTTCTGACGGTGGTTGTGCTCGTATCCATCCTGTCGGTCTTCTCTCTGGTCTTTGTTGCCAAAAAAAATTAGCGCCCTTGGGAGAGCGCTTGCCGTGCGTTTTCTCAAAATATTTCACTAAACGTGGGGTGGCTCCCACGTTTTTTTATTCCAGCCTAGTCGGTGATTCAGCACCTTCATATCTGCATCGAGCGTCACAGCTACCCCAAACGGCATTTGCTGCTTATTCCAAAAACGCACATCGCTCCAGGTCACTTCGTAACCACCCTGCTTCTCCTGCACATTCACATGAACCCGCTCGGAAAAAGACAATAGAGCTTTTACCCCTTCCTCATTCATCGCCGCACGCACGACCGGAGCCAGCTCCGTACTATTCGACTTGCTGACTGTCGTCTCGATTGTAACCAAACCCCCGGCAACCGTTCCCGCCGCATAATGGTCGCCGCAGTCTGCTGTAAACTGCCAGCTATAGCCAAGCAGCGATGGTACAAGCGTTATGCCTGTACTGATGCCAAAGCTTTCCCTGAGCAGCCGCTTCATCTTTCGGCTTATTAGCAGCCTCCATCCGATGTAGAAAACCGTTATGGTGTAAATAATGGCAAACATCGGACCTGGCACGGCTATGCCTGACGCCCAAAGAATACAGCCTGACGCATGCAGTACAAACAAATACGGATCAAATAGGCATAACGTATCTAAATGCAGCCATTTCTGCGAAACAGGCCTAGCGCATTGCACCCCAAAGGAATTGAACAAATCCAGCAAAACATGAAAACAGACCGCTACGAACATCCAGCCTACAACTTGCCAGGCGAGCTCCGGCACGCCATAAAGCCACGCAATTGGCAAGCCCAGCAACGACCAAATGGCGGGCGCAGGCAGCGAATGCGTAATACCGCGATGATAGCGAACATAGGCCGCTTGGCCTTTTAAGCGCATCACCGTATCAAAATCCGGTGCATGGCTGCCGAGCAGCGTCGCTGTACATACGGCAAGCATCGCGGCTGGCTGCGCAGCCAGTGCAGGGTCGAGCATCGCGAGTCCCCCAAGTGTTGCGCCGAACAATAAATGGCTTGCTGTATCCACCACGAATCAGCCTCCCGATGTGTAAACTGCTGTTCACAGCCATCATACGGGGCTAATGTCAACGCATTATTTTCAGCATATGTTGATTTCGTAAGGGGTACCTTGGGTGTAGTGTATTAGGCTGAACAAAAGCCCTTGATGACTAGCAGTCGCTGCGCCGCGCTATTTTAGCATGAAACAGATCATAGGCCGCTTCCGCTTGCGGAAAAATACGCTGTGCCTCTTCCTTCAGCATCGGCATATCCTCAAGCATAAAACGCGAGCTGAAATGCGTCATAATAAGCTGCTGCACCCCAGCATCCTTCGCAGCCTGCGCCGCTTCAACCGTCGTCGAATGGCCATATTCATGCGCTTTCTCTTCCTGTCCTGCCGCGAACGTCGCTTCGTGAACGAGCAAATCCGCATTTTCGGCAAGCCGGGCAATGTTGGCGCATGGGCTGGTATCGCCAGCAATCGCAATAATTCTGCCTTTCAATGGTGCACCAGCTACATCAGCAGCACGCACCTTCGTGCCATCTGGCAGCTCCACATCCTCGCCCTGCTTGAGCTTGCCATATAGCGGTCCTGACGGAACACCAAGCGCTTTCAAACGCTCTGTATTAAGCTTGCCTGGACAATCGCGCTCCAGCAGGCGGTAGCCATAACAGGGCAGGCGATGATCTAATGACCACGCTTCCACAACGAATCGCTCATCCTCATGAATAACGCCATCCCCTTGGATCTCGGTTATGAGCAGCTCGTAATCAATATGGGTTCCGCTCAGCCGCAGGGCGGTTCGCACCATCTCTTCAATGCCCACAGGACCAAACAAATGGAGCGGACCTTTGCCCCCGGAATAAGACCTTGTGCTAAGCAGTCCCGGAATGCCAAAGGTGTGATCACCATGCAGATGCGTAATGAATAAAGCATTCAGCTTGCCCATTTTCAGCGGGGATCGCATCATTTGATGCTGAGTTCCTTCGCCTGCATCAAACATCCATAGCCCGCCATCTGGCTCTGGTAGCCGCAGCGCGATCGACGTCACATTTCGTTCTTTCGACGGCCTTCCCGCACCTGTTCCAAGAAACCAAATTTCCATGCTCCTACCGCCCCCTGTTCAAAAATAGGATAAAGCCTCCGCCAATCGTTAAAAACGATTTTACGGAGGCTCTCCCTGCTATTCATGTTGCTATTTATGCTCCTAACGCTCAACCTTTTCAACGTTAAAATATTGCGCTTCCGGATGGGAAAATACCATCGCAGATACCGATGCTTCCGGCTCCATCATAAAGCCCTCTGTCAACTCAACCCCAATATCCTCCGGCTTCATCAGCTCGAACAATGGGCCTTGATCTTCCAGATCCGGACAGGCCGGATAGCCAAACGATACGCGAATCCCTTGATAACGTGCGCCGTGGCGCTGCTTCATCGTCATCGTATGCGGATCCGGGTAGCCCCAAATATCCCGCATCATATGGTGGACGCGCTCAGCGAGCCCTTCAGCCACCTCAAGCGCCACCGATTGCAGCGCGTGCGAACGCAAGTAGTCGCCTTGATCCTTCCATTGCCCTGCCAAATCACGAATACCTTCGCCAGCCGTTACGACGAGGAATCCAACATAATCCATGATGCCGCTATCTACCGGCTTCAGGAAATCAGCCAAACAAAGGAATGGCTCTACCTGCTGGCGCGGGAAGGTGAAGCGTTTGATTTCCTTCGTCTGATCTTTAGCATCGTAAATAATAATATCGTTGCCTGAGGACTGCGCCGGGAAGAAGCGGTACATGCCGTTAGCCTTCAAAATCCCGTTCGTCGTTCCTTCATGCAAAATGTTGTCAACCGTTTCTTTGAGATGAACCGCCTTCTCGTTCTTTTCCTTCAGCAGGTTTTCCACATTGCCCTTCAGACCAAGATGATGACCGAGCAGCATTTGCATATTGATATAAGGAATAATATGCGGCAGCGGAACATCGCGCAAAATATGGCGATCCAAATCAGGTGGAATGTACACAGGAGCGTCTACAGAAATTTTCGAACGCTCGATCCGGGTAAGCTTTGGCAGCTCTTTACTTTGAACCTCTTCTTCGCCGCCCGATGCTTTGTATTCGGCCATTTCATCTTCCATCCGTTGACGGTGGTTCTTATCCATCAGCTTATTGGCAATATCAAGCCCGTCCATTGCATCCTTGGCGTACAGCACCAAGCCGTCATATTCCGGACCAATCCGCGTCTTCGTAAATTTCCGGGTCAACGCCGCACCACCGACAAGAATCGGCGCGTCAATGCCTGCACTGCGCATATCCTGAGCCGTAATGACCATCTGCTGCGCCGATTTAACGAGCAAGCCCGACAGGCCAATCGCATCTGCCTTCTCATTGCGGTAAGCTTCTATAAGCTTCTCAGGCGGTACTTTAATGCCGAGATTTATAATTTTGTAACCGTTGTTGGACAAAATAATCTCAACGAGGTTTTTGCCGATATCATGCACATCGCCTTTTACCGTCGCCAATATAATTTTCCCTTTTACGGACGATTCATCCTTCTCCATAAACTGCTCCAAATGAGCAACCGAAGCTTTCATGACCTCTGCGCTTTGCAGTACCTCTGCCACAATCAGCTCATTATTATTAAACAGTCTGCCGACCTCTTCCATCCCCCGCATGAGCGGTCCATTAATGACCTCCAGCGCCGTATATTTGGCAAGCGCCAAATCCAGGTCAGGAAGCAGCCCTTCCTTCGTGCCTTCAACGACATAGGAACCGAGTCTTTCCTCGAGCGACAGGTTGGAGATCTTCTCCTTCTTGACCACTTTCTTCTCGCGGAAGGCAGCAACGAAAGCAGCCAGCGTCTCATCCGTCGTATTAAAAATCAATTCCTCCGCCAGTCTGCGCTCCTCTTCAGGAATCGAAGCGTATCGCTCCAGCTTCTCGGTGTTCACAATCGCATAATCGAGTCCCGCTTTTGTGCAATGGTACAAATAAACCGAGTTAAGCACCTCGCGGCCCGCATCCGGCAAACCGAATGAAATGTTGCTGAGACCAAGAATAGTTTTGGCTAGCGGATATTTTTCTTTGATTAGCTTAATACCCTCAATCGTCTCCACTGCAGAGCCAATATATTGCGGGTCGCCAGAGCCAACCGGGAACATATTCGGGTCAAAAATAATATCCTCTGGATTCATTCCGTATTTATCCACTAGCAAATTATAAGAACGCTCTGCTACTTCGAGCTTCGCTTCTCGGCTAACCGCCTGACCGCGCTCATCAATTAAAATCATGACGACTGCTGCACCATATTGATGGATAAGGGGAAGAATCTTTTCAAACTTGGCTTCGCCATCCTCCAGGTTAATGGAGTTAATGATTGCTTTGCCTTGCGAATATTTGAGGCCCAGCTCGATAATATGATCGTAGGTTGAATCGAGCATGAGCGGCACTTTAATCTTCTTGACGACTTGCGGTAAAAAATTATGAACGGCGTACGCTTCATCAATATCCGTATCCTGCAAGTTAATGTCAATAACATGGGCTCCGCCTTTTACTTGCGCTCTGGCAATTTCCGAAGCTTCGTCAAACTTCTCTTCCTTAATGAGACGCTTGAACTTCCGCGAGCCGGAAATATTCGTGCGCTCCCCAATCATAATCGGGCGGTTTTCAGGCTCAATATAGACGGTATCAATGCCGGATACCGCTGCAGGATGCTCACCATATTTGGTACGCGGCGGATATTTCGCCATCGTCTCGACAAGTGCGCGGATATGTTCCGGCGTCGTACCGCAGCAGCCGCCAGCAATGTTCAGCCAGCCCTGCTCGGCAAAAGCAGACATTTTTTTCGCCAGCGATTCCGGGGACTCATGATAATTCCCGTTCTCATCCGGCAGGCCTGCATTCGGATAACAGCTGACTGCCGAATTGGCAATTTCGCTTAAGGTACGAATATGGTCACGCATAAACTCAGGGCCCGTCGCACAGTTCAGCCCCATGGATATTGGCTTCAAATGCTCAAGCGAAATGTAGAAGGATTCAATGCTTTGACCGGCCAGCGTCGTTCCCATAGGCTCAATCGTTCCCGAAATCATAATCGGAAGCTCGCGTCCCATCGTCTCAAATGCATTGCGAATGCCGATGCTGCCCGCTTTCACATTAAGCGTATCCTGTGATGTTTCCAGAAGCAGCGCATCTACATCCGCCTCCATGAGCGCAACAACTTGCTCGTAGTAGCTGTCTACAAGCTCTTCAAAAGTAACCCCGCCTGTTACGGAAAGCGTCTTCGTCGTCGGACCAAGCGCCCCTGCCACATAACGCGGATGCTCAGGTGTCGAATATTTATCCGCCGCTTCACGGGCAATTTTTGCCGCAGCAAGATTAATTTCGCGCGCCTTTTCAGGTATATCGTATTCAGCCAGTACGACGCTTGTAGCTCCGAACGTATTCGTTTCCAAAATGTCCGTGCCTGCCTCTAAATATTGTTCATGTATAGTACGGATGACATCAGGACGCGTCAACACGAGTATTTCATTACAGCCATCCATATCCTCGCCGCCAAAATCATCCTCGGTAAGATCAGCCTGCTGAATCATCGTTCCCATTGCGCCGTCCAAAATCAATATCCGCTTTTGCATCATTTCTTGTATGGTTGGTTTCGACAATTTTTGTGCACCCTTCCTGTGAAAATCACTAAAGTTCAGTTTAACAGAATCGTCGCAATGTGAAAAGCAATTGCAATCGACAATCCACTGATTTTGCATTATAATCAGTATATATTTAATATAACATTTAATTTCAATAGGAAAAGAGGGAATTGTGATGGCTGAGATTAAAATTCGCAATACTGAGGAAAGAATATCGGGCGAGCAGAACGTTCGCGCGTTTTTGGAAAGCCAAGAAGTCCTTTATGAACACTGGGATGCTAGCAAGTTGCCAGGCCATCTGCAAGATAAATTTGTATTATCCGATGAAGAGAAAGCGGAAATTCTCGCTACTTACGATGTTGAAATTCGTGAGCTTGCCCAGCGTCGCGGTTACAAAACATGGGATATCGTTGCCCTTTCAGACGCTACACCAGGTCTTGATGATATTCTGAAACGTTTTGAGCAAGTGCATACGCACACGGAAGATGAAGTACGCGCAATTACAGCCGGACGCGGCATCTTTATTATTAAAGGCAGCGAAGAAGTCGGTTATTTCGACGTTGAGCTGGAAGCTGGAGACGTTATTTCGGTTCCAGAAACGATTCCTCACTTCTTTACTTTGATGGACAACCGCCAAATCGTTGCTGTTCGCCTGTTTATTGAAACAGAAGGCTGGATTGCCCACCCGTTCGAAGACCCTGCTTTCTCAAAAGCTTGATTATATCATTATTGATTTTCGTCATTATATGCAGAAGCCCCTTGAGCCATTTCCAATGGACCAAGGGGCTTCTTTTTATGCTTATGCAGCAGCAATGGCGCGAGTATATGCGATTACCCCAGCAGCGGCAGCAATTCCTCTAAATGCTTGATTTCATATGTAGGCACAATTTCATCCGAGCGAACAGCGCCATGGCGATTAATCCATACCGAATCCATTCCAATCGTATTAGCACCCAGAATATCCGTTGTCAATTTGTCCCCAACCATAACGCCCTGCTCCGGTTCAATGCCCAGGTTCTCCAGCGCATGGCGGAAAATCGAAGCTGCCGGCTTGCCTTCTCCGAAAGCGCCAGAAATAATGATGTGATCAAAATAAGGAGCAAGCTGTGGAACGCCTGTAAGCTTCTCCTGCTGCAAATCCGGAGAACCGTTCGTCAGCAGCAGCAGCTTATATTTGCCCTTTAGCGCATCTAGCAGTCGGAACGTTTCATCATAAACGATCGGGCGCGCTCTACGCTCTGCTGGAAACTGCTCAGCCAGTCTGGCACCAAGCTCTTGATCGTCAACGCCAAGTGCTTTAAGTCCTTTCGTCCATGCTTCACGACGATAAGTTGGTGCAAGCTGCTCCAGCTTTCTGAACTCTTCCTGCTCTCCCTCACGGAAGTTGGCCCATAGGCCTTCGAAAGGATTAATTCCGATCATTTTCGTAAAAGGGAACGTTTCATACGATTCATATAGGCTGCGAGCCTCCTTGCGGACAGCTTCCTCCAACTCTACCGCATCTACGCCCGCTGCTTCCGCACCTGCTTGACAGGTCGCATCAAATGCTTCTTGCACACTGCGGTCATCCCATAGCAGCGTGTCATCCAAATCAAATAATACCGCTAGCTTTGCCATTGTTCACAGACTCTCCTGGTCGATTTATTTTTGTTCGTATGTTATGCCGTTTTCTTTGGCAAACTGCTCTAATTTCGCGCTGATTTCATCCGTTGGATACCGATGAAATGCTCGTGAAAAAGCCCACGTCGACCCTTTTTGCGGTTCAATCGACACATAGCCAGGCTGTACGCGAATCGTCTTGATCGCTTCTGCACCTAGACGCTTGTCGCCGGTCAGCTTGCGAGTTTGAACATAGTTTTTACCGATTGTAATATACGGGCGCCGCAGGAAAAACACAATTGCCAGAAATACATAACAGCCAATCGTCACACCCAGCAAGGTGTCGAATTTAAATTGCGGGTCCATTTGTGCAAGAATAACGTACATGGCAATAAACAGTAGGAGCAAAATCGGCGCAATATAGCTGCGGCCAACAAAACGATCTGACTGGGGTCCAGCAGGCTTAAAGCTCGGACCGCCTTGTTTTTTGCGATTTTTGTTAATTTGATTCGTATTTCGGCGCACTTTGCGCTCCCATGTACGTGACAAAATCGTTCCTCCTTATTTGCTGCCTCACAAAATCAAGCTTTATCGATATAGTTTGACAAGTGATGCAGACTGACACTGTTTATCTATAGCTTTCACTGCACTCTGTTAAAACGGGCGTTTGAATTTTGCAATAAAACGATTCGGATAGTCTTCGGCAAGCGCACTGACATCGTCCAGACGATTCCATACCTCTTCTGGCATCGACCAGCCGACAGCTCCCATATTATCCTCATATTGTGCAAGCGTACTGGCTCCAAAGATTGGGGACGTAATGCCTTCCCTCTGCAGCAGCCAATTTAATGAAACTTGAGCAGGTGTTTTATCAAGCTCCTTGGCAGCCGCTACTACAGCATCCAAAACAGCAAAATTGTGCTCACTTGCCCGATTTGCCCAAGCGCTTTCGCCTACTTTGCTAGTCAATCTGCCCTCCGTCGGCTCAGTGCGATCATACCTGCCCGTCAGAAAACCGCCACCAAGCGGAGCCCATGGTATAACACCCACGTTTTCTTCCAGACAAAGCGACATCATTTCGCGATCCATCTGACGGCTGACAAGGCTATATTGAGGCTGCAGCGAAACAAAGCGTACATAACGATTAGCATCGCTCCAAGCTAAGGATTTCATAAGCTGCCACGCAAAAAAGTTGGAGCAGCCGATATAACGCACCTTGCCTGATGTGACAAGGTCATCGAGCGTCCGCAGCGTCTCTTCAATCGGTGTAGCATGATCCCATACATGAACCTGATACAAGTCAATGTAGTCGGTTTGCAGTCGCTTAAGGCTCGCTTCAACGCCGTCCATAATATGCTTGCGGGACAAGCCTACTCCATTAATATCAGGCGATGTTGTCATTCTAACTTTCGTCGCAACGACCATCTCCGAACGACGCCCTTTAATGGCTTTCCCAACAATCTCTTCAGAGCGTCCGCTTACATAAACGTTAGCCGTATCTAAAAAATTACCGCCTCGTTCCACAAAACGATTGATCATTTCAAGCGAATCCTGTTCATTCGTTGTATTGCCAAACGTCATTGTTCCAAGACAAAGTTCAGAAACAGCCAGTCCACTACGTCCAAGCAATTGGTATTTCATAAATAAAGCCCGCCTCTCCCATTAAGATGATTAATGCTGTGGCTTCTCGTCTTCCGCTTCATTCTCTTCATCTTCTACGAACTTAATCGTATCAAGCTGCTGGCGAAAATTACTTTTAAACTGCTCCATATATTTACTGCGCAGCTCAGCCCGTTCCGTCAGTTCCTCGGGCGTCAAACCGATCGTTTTATTTTTACGGGATAATTCATTAATTCTTGCAATAAGCTCTTCCATTGGTTGCTCACCTCACTTGCTGTACTTTTCCCAAACTCTTTCTACTTTGACATTACCAATACGCTGTTGTCAAGGTGAAACGGCTGTCGCCGTCCTTTGGCGGCGCAGCGCGTTTCAGTCCGAGAAATATAGAGAAAGGATGAGAAAATCATATACTTTCCTATATTTCAAGAAAATGGGTGTATAATTAAATACAGAATAGATCGTACAACGATAATGCTATCATTGTTCCGATCTATTCTGTATTTTAGATAGCGTATTGGCACTTTCTGAGTTCCAAAGTTCAGCTATATGATTTCTATCAAGCAGACACCGTTCTATACAATTCTATACCATAGAGATATGTTGCTTAACGACACTAGGACGAAGGAATGACCAGCTTCTGCCCAGGCCATATATCTGGTGACGACAGCTGGTTGCGCTCCCGTATTTGAAAGACGGACCAACGTATATCATCAGAACTGTCCGAATATTTACGTGCAATCTCCCATAATGTATCGCCTTGTGCGACTACTACCGTCTGCTCTCCAGCAGACGCTGGTGCAACATGATTCACTGAAGCTTCTGTACGCACCAATAAAAAACCAGAAAACAATACAATAAACAGGGCCAAACACACTGCCAACTTCAAAGCGTAGTTGCTAACTGCAGCCATGTTGATTTGAGATTTCATCTTTGCCACCTTAACAGGCGCTTTCTCTGAAAAAATAGATTGATAGGATTCTGGATAAATGATCATTGCCCTCACTCCCAAACGTTTGTTCTGTTTTGATATTAACACGAACATTTGTTTGTGGTCAACATACAATGCGAACTTTTGTTTTTAGGAACTTATGTTTGTACGAACGGCGGTTCCATGTTATAATTTGAGAAATAAATACTCATATTGCGCTTCGAATGCAGTGCCTGAATCAAAGTTTCAATCAAAAATCTTGTCGCACTCATCATGGAGTGCGTGAACTGGAGTGATCATGTTGTCCAAAGCTTCCAATCGCCAGCAGTCGATTCTGGAATTTATAAAGAACGAAGTTCGCGAGAAGGGTTATCCGCCTTCCGTACGTGAAATTGGAGAAGCAGTTGGACTTGCTTCAAGCTCAACCGTACATGGTCATCTGGACCGTCTGGAGAAGAAAGGACTTATCCGCCGCGATCCGACTAAGCCACGTGCTATCGAGATTTTGGACCAGGAAGATGTCGACGGAATTATACGCCCTGCTGTTACCCATGTACCGATCGTCGGTAAAGTTACTGCAGGTGTGCCGATTACCGCTACCGAGAATATTGAAGAATATTTCCCAATCTCTTCCCATTATGTAGGTGATGATGATGTATTCATTCTTAATGTCATTGGAGAGAGCATGATTGAAGCAGGCATACATAACGGCGACTACGTTATTGTGCGCCAGCAGCAAACCGCTACTAACGGTGATATTGTGGTCGCTATGACAGAGCACGATGAAGCAACGGTCAAAACCTTCTACCGCGAGAAGGATCATATCCGTCTCCAACCTGAGAACGTAACAATGGAACCTATTCGCCTGAAGAATGTTACGATTTTAGGCAAAGTCATTGGCTTGTTCCGGGATTTCCATTAATCGTTTATATTTCATACTCTTCATACATGAAGAAAGCTGCATCCTTGCCCGTATAAGAAACGGGCTGGATGCAGCTTTTTTATTTAGGCAGAGGATTTTTTCCAGCTCTCGATCTTCCTACTCAGACTGCTTCGGTATGACGACACTTAGGAAAACTTGAACAACCCAAAAACTCTCCACGTGCACTTTTACGACGAACTAATGGCTGTCCACATTTTGCACATTCTACACCTTTTCTTATTTGCTTCATAATCATTTTCTCTGTATTGTTTTGTTCTGTGTTGGCATGTGGTATTGGAATCGATGAATCGGCTTTGATCTTCAAAATCATTTCAATGAGCTCTGCTCGATCAATAAGCCGAACCGCATTTGATTTGGCTAATGTGACTGCAGCTTCAGTATATCCACTATTGGAAATGACCCATGCCTCACTTGCCGAATAATGTGCGATAGAAGCCTGTGCTTCTTGAACGGCCTTAATTCCAACATTTTTACTATAACGTTTAGCTTGAACAACCACCCTTTGTGCATCTTTTGTTATAACAAGATCTGCCCCGAAATCACCTGCTGCCTGCGTCACTGTTACCCTGTAGCCATGAGCCTCTAGAAGATGTCCAAGATATTTCTCAAACTGTCGGCCCTCCATCTTATCTATTTCTGCGATACCGGAGCGTTTAAGCTGTTCGTTACGTTTGCGAGCGATGGATATTGCTACAATTGCATATATCATCATAAGAAGCAGCACAAATGCTTGTACCGGGTCCAATTCCTCTTTCTTCCTTCTACGTTTTGCCATATTTAGAACCCCTTCGCTCAACATAATATACCTTATATCGGCAAACATAATAGGAAATTGTACCTAATTATAAAAATTCTATAAAAATCTTCAGTCTACTCACTTCATTTAACTTTTTTTCATCACCATCAGTAGTGTCGAATCAATAACTAACTACATATAAAAAGGCTGACGCGAGTACTACTGATATCTACATCAGTAATGCTTGCGTCAGCCTTCTCCGAAGTTACATTCGGTTATGGGAACTACTTATGCTATTGTTTCATCATACATTCATTCGATGCTGTGAATCTGATCGAACCCAGCGAGGAAGAGCTCGGCATTCCGCACTCAACAGTATAGCGAAGTGAAACTAGTTCCCGTTCGCTGAACTGTGAGACGAGATATAATGCGGCTTTATCTCCCCGCTGCATGGAACTCGATCATTGCTGCTTAATATCTCTGTCTCTATAATGATATTCGTTTCCCTCTGTTTTACATTTTTAATATAACACAGGATACTTATATTTTTTGTCGTTTTTTGTCGAATTACTTACACGTTCGATACTAGTGCCGATTTTTATTGACATAATAATGAAAATGTGTATTAAAAAAGAGCTAACCCATTTCTGGATTTAGCTCTTTTTTAGTAAATGTTCTACTAAAGGCAATTTCCCCTTAGCTACATTTGCTGTGTAACCACCTTCGAAATGCGCAGTTATGGCGTAAAATGTTTTAGTAACCTCTATAATATGCTGTACGTTCACGAGGTTGTTAACATCCAGTGCAACAAATCCCAGTGGCAAAAATATTTGTTTACATGCTTCTAGTGTCGTTATAAATGTAAAAAGGCCCTTAGTGGTATGGAATCTCGGAATATGATAGTTTTTTTTGGGCTGAAATATATCTACAAAAAAAACTTCACCTAATTTGAATGTATCAAATTGCTCTCCATCGATTTCCCCATCGTAAATTCGTTGTCCTAAAATCTCAGTCGTTAGATCCATATGATAATCACTCTACTTACGAAGTTCTTTCGGGATTGGTTGAGCCCCAATGAACCCTTTCCGGTTTCCAGTTGCGACGGAACGTTCAGCGTCTTTTTGCAGTTTCTCTGCAATTTTACGCGCTAATTTTTGCATCATATTCAACACCTCCATCCCTTTGATGAATAATTACCAATACCATCTGAGCGAAGAAAGCTAACGCAATAACATCTGATTGAAAAAATATATTTGACAAAATGAGCAACAAAGGTAAATTCCTTTCACTGCCTCCACTCCAGCAAATCAATAACGTTAAACTCAACAATATCAATATTATCATGACCGTGCCACTTAAGACAATATGTGGAATAATAGATAAAAGAAAAGTTGAGACAACCACACACGTTGTAAGAGACTTGAAATGAAAGCCACCAGTAAACTTTCTAAGTATCCAAAAAGCCACTAGACCGATTAATGACGGTATAAAAGATTCTGTTGCAATTCCAATTATCAATGTGACTACGATTATAGTCGCAGAACAAATCCGATTCCCCAAAGAAAATGCCATCACTTCTACAGACACGTCGCCTTTAGGATCTAACCTTTTTATAAATAGCGCCATTTTTTGTGATATAAATTCTATCATCTTCTGATTCCCTCCTTCTAGAGAGGAAATACAGGGTGCCAAGTATCAATAATACCAAGGGGTACGCGTACAAGGCTGCATCGTAATGAACGGTCAAATATAAGGATGTCGTGATTATTGCCACTGCAGCCAATGTGGATACGGCAAGCATTCCATTCGTTCCGGTGAATAGCTTCTCCTTGCGGCTTAAGTCATGCGGAGGAATGACAATGAAAGTAAATCCGTAATTAAACAATGATAGTAGCCATCCGACCATCAACGAAGCGGCATCTGTGAAAAATTGAATCGCAATAACCCCGTTGCCTCCCGTATTTTGAGCAACAACATCGCTAACACCTAGTGCAGTCACAGCAAAATAGATCGGAAACTGTATGCATACATAGGCAGCATATCCTACTGCTACCATCAAACCAGAATAAACAAGTCTGATTTTAAGAGAATACCGAAAAAACGCTGCAAAGATTAAAAATTGCCCAAATATATCTATGTAGGGAGATAAGCCAAGAACAACCCGGACGACATATGACCAACAGGCGACTCCAACACATATGAAAAGGATATTCCATTTATATGCTGCAAGTGGCTGCCTGTACGATTTAATCATCAATACAACCATCGCAATTGCATCCAATATGCTAAAAAGCAGATAACTCGCTGTCTCCATTTATGGCGCCACCATCTTTTATTTTATTTTGAATTTCGGTTTTTAATTTTAATACATTCATCATTGCATGACCCAACTCTGTTGGCAAGACAGAATTTTAATGTTCTACGAATGTACACGATCATTTCATACATCTCGAAAGACAGCTCCATAGTTGTGATCATATTAGCATAAATATATCTCATACCTGCCGATCTACGGTAAAGGGAAAAGGCATTACCATAAGCATCTCCCTACAGGAAATACCCACTGATAATGCCTCAATGGAATAGAAATAAAGAACCAGTCACCGGAAGATTCCCGGCAACTGGCTGCTTAATCTTTCAAGGTGTTTTGATCCCCGTCTCACAATCAGGGAGTCCAAAGGGATTCCACCTTCTAGAACAATGTCAAATATTGATCTCTTTCCCACTGGTGGACTTGCGTCTTGTACATGTCCCACTCAATTTCTTTCAGCTCGTAGAAGTGAGCCAAAGCGTGCTCTCCGAGCGCACTGCAGATAACATCGCTGCGGAGCAGCTCGTCCAACGCTTCCTTAAGATCAACCGGCAAGCTTGGCACACCGGATTCAATACGCTCTTCCTCAGTCATAATGTAGATGTTGCGGTCTGTTGGAGCTGGAAGAGTCGTTTTGTTCTTGATGCCATCCAGGCCAGCTTTCAGCATAACGGCTAGTGCCAAATATGGATTAGCTGCAGGGTCTGGGTTACGCACTTCAACGCGCGTGCTCAGTCCTCTTGAAGCCGGAATACGGATCATTGGCGAACGGTTGCTTGCAGACCATGCCACATAGCAAGGTGCTTCATAACCGGGTACAAGACGCTTGTACGAGTTGATTGTCGGATTCGTAATAGCAGCCATTGCGCGAGCATGCTCCAAAATACCTGCCATATAATAACGAGCAGTTGCGCTAAGGCCCAGCTTGTCGCTCTCATCATAAAATACGTTGGTGCTGCCTTGGAACAGCGATTGGTGACAGTGCATGCCCGATCCGTTCACGCCGAACAGCGGCTTAGGCATAAATGTAGCGTGCAAGCCATGCTCTCTCGCAATCGTTTTAACAACGAGCTTGAACGTTTGAATTTGGTCAGCGGCTTTAATTGCATCTGCATATTTAAAATCAATTTCATGCTGTCCTGGAGCAACCTCGTGGTGAGATGCTTCGATTTCAAAGCCCATTTCCTCAAGCGTCAATACGATTTCACGGCGACAGTTTTCGCCCAAATCCATAGGAGCAAGGTCAAAATATCCGCCTTGGTCATTCAGTTCCATTGTAGGCTCGCCGCGCTCATCGGTTTTGAACAGGAAAAATTCCGGTTCAGGACCTACGTTCATCGCCGTATAACCCATTTCTTCCGCTTCCTTCAGCGCACGTTTCAGAATACCACGCGGGTCCCCTGCGAACGGTGTGCCGTCAGGCATATAAATATCACAGATCAGACGAGCTACACGATCTTGTGCAACCCATGGGAATACAACCCATGTATCTAAATCAGGGTAAAGGTACATGTCAGATTCTTCAATACGCACATAACCTTCGATGGAAGAGCCGTCAAACATCATTTTATTATCAAGCGCTTTATCCAACTGGCTCATTGGAATTTCAACGTTTTTAATCGTTCCCAGCAAATCTGTAAATTGAAGGCGGATGAATCTTACGTTTTGTTCCTCGGCAATTCTCTTGATATCCACTTTAGTATAGCTCACTAAAAGTCATCTCCCTTGTTTGCTTGATTATAATGGTACGATTGCATCCTAGCGCTTGTGCAAGAAACGCGATAGCTGACCCTGTATAAGCGAGGCCTGACCAGGCCGTTTCTCCAATAGCTGCTGCTTGAGCATGCGGTGAAGCTGGGCATCAGACAGTTCCTTACGCGTAACCTCCGATTGCTCACTAACAATAGTCGCATCTTCGGATTCTTTGGAAACCGGATTCATAACCTGCTTGATTCCAGCTATGTTGACGCCCTTTTCAATTAAAGCTTTAATTTCCAGCAGCCGTTCTACATCATTAAAAGAAAACAATCGCTGGTTCCCAGCCGTCCTAGCCGGTACTATCAAATCATGCTGCTCGTAATAACGAATTTGGCGGGCTGTTAAATCAGTAAGCTTCATTACAATGCCTATTGGAAATAAGGCCATATTTCTACGTATCTCGTCAGCCATATCACATCAACCTTCCAGTCGCTCATTTACATCTATTTTAACGTCCTACCAAGGAAGTGTCAAGTTGTGTGAGGTTTAATTACAATTAATCCTTCAACAACAAGACGCTTCAATGCCGTCAAAATACCGTATTTCGCATGGGCAAACGTAAGCCCACCCTGCATGTAAGCGATATAAGGCTCGCGAATTGGCGCATCTGCAGATAACTCAAGGCTTCCGCCTTGAATAAACGTTCCTGCCGCCATTATGACAGGATGTTCATATCCGGGCATGTCCCATGGCTCTGGTGTAACATGGGAGTCAACTGCCGCTGCCTGTTGAATACCCTGTACAAAAGCAATCAGATGCTCCGCGCTGCCAAATTTGACAGCTTGAATTAAATCCGTTCGCGGCGTATCCCAGTGAGGCTGCGTATCAAATCCAAGCTGCGTGAATAAAGCCGATGCGAGCACGCTGCCTTTAACTGCTTGTCCCACTAAGTGAGGGGCTAGAAACAGCCCTTGGTAAATCGAACGAAGCGTCCCCAGCATGGCGCCTACCTCGCCACCAATGCCCGGAGCAGTCAAGCGATAAGCCGCCGCCTCGACTGCCGCATATGTACCGGCAATATAACCGCCAGTCGAGGCAAGACCGCCTCCAGGATTTTTAATCAATGAACCTGCCATTATATCAACGCCAACCTGGGTCGGCTCCAAAAGCTCGGTAAATTCACCATAGCAATTGTCCACAAACACCAGCACATCAGGCTTAATCTGCTTGACGCGGCTCGTTATTTCACCAATTTGCTGCACAGTAAAAGAAGCACGCCAGCTGTAGCCGCGAGAGCGCTGAATGCCGATTACTTTAGTTTGCGCTGTAATGGCTGCTTCAATTCCTGTCCAGTCAAGTCCTCCGTCTTCCAGCAGAGCCACCTCATTGTATTGGATGCCAAAATCCTGCAAGGAGCCCTTTCCATCGCCCGGCTTGCCGATGACTTTATGCAGCGTATCATATGGCGTGCCCGTCACATACAAAAGTTCGTCTCCTGGTCTTAATACCCCAAATAAGGCGCAGCTAATCGTATGTGTTCCCGACACAAAATGAGGGCGAACGAGCGCCGCCTCTGCACCGAAAATATCGGCATATACCAAATCAAGCACTTCACGCCCACGGTCATTATAGCCATAGCCAGTTGAGCCGCTAAAATGATAATCGCTTACTCGATGCTTCTGGAATGCCTGAATGACCTTCCATTGATTTCGTTCTGCAATGCGGTCAACCGCCTTCATCCGATCGCTTGCAAGCTCCTCTGCTTCCTCAGCAAGCTCCTCAAGCCGTTTCCATACCAAATCTTCTTCATTGCCATTCAGTCCATTGTCAACTCCGCTATTTCCGTTCATTGCTGCTGTAGTCTCTCCCTTTTGTCGATCGGCTCCAAAGCATCCTTAGACGATATAAGGATGCAGACGGTGCCCGTTCACTTCATAATCCTGTTTGCTCAACTGAATCGTCAGACGAAGCAGTTCTCCCTCTTCGCCATCCACTTCTTGCTCAATTACTTCTCCCGTGCGGTAAGCAAGCGCAATTAAATCGCCTCTGGCGGCTGGCAGCGCAAACACAACGGTATCCCCCATAAGCTTTTCTTGAATCGTATCGCAAAGCTGCTTCAAGTCGGCTTCCTTGTATGCGTTGATGATCAGAGAATCTCCACCAGAACGAAGCGTGTAGGCTTCCTCAGGCGAGCAAAGATCGATTTTATTATAAATCGTCAGCGTAGGCTTGCCTGCTGCCCCGAGATCGTTCAAAATGCGATCTACAACGGCCATTTGCTCATCACGCATGGGCGAACTGCTGTCTACGACATGCAGCACTAAGTCCGCCTCGTTCACTTCCTCAAGCGTCGCGCGGAAAGCGGCAACGAGATCGTGAGGAAGATTTTGAATAAAGCCAACCGTATCGGTCAAAATTACTTCTCGGCCGTTAGGCAGCTCAAGTGTGCGTGAAGTTGGGTCTAGCGTGGCGAACAGCTGATTCTCCACGTATACGTCGGCATCCGTCAGCTGACGGAGCAGCGTCGACTTACCCGCATTCGTATAGCCGACCAGCGCAACTTGAATGATGCCGGATTTCTTTCTGCGCTCGCGGTACAAATGCCGATGGCGAACAACTTCATCCAATTGAGCTTTAAGATCAGTGATGCGCCCCCGAATATGGCGCCGATCTGTCTCCAGCTTGGACTCGCCGGGACCGCGTGTACCGATGCCGCCGCCAAGACGCGACAGGTTTTTGCCGTGTCCCGACAAGCGCGGCAGCAAGTAACTGAGCTGAGCCAGCTCAACCTGTATGTTCCCCTCGCGCGTTCCCGCACGCTGGGCAAAAATATCCAAAATAAGCTGCGTCCGGTCTACAATTTTCACATCCAGCATCTCTTCGAGATTGCGTACCTGCGCCCCAGAAAGCTCTTGATCAAAAATAGCGGTTGTCGCACCCATTTCGTCGGCAACCAGACGTAGCTCCTCTGCCTTGCCTTTGCCGATAAACCATTTTGTATCGGGCTTTTCACGGTTTTGTGTTAATGTTGTGAGCACTTCAACGCCTGCCGTTTCGGCAAGCTTAACCAGTTCCTCAAGTGAATGCTCCGGATCGCTGGAGCCGCGTTTAATTTGTTGTGTGACCAAAGTGACCAATATAGCGCGATCCTGAATATCAGTCTGTGTATCGTGCGTCTTTTCTCGCATATGTTTACCCTCTCAATCGTTCTTTGTGCCTCCTATCAAGCTTTCGGCTCCCATTTGAAGTCCTCTGGCCTGATGGTCATCAGCTCCTGCTTTGGCGGTACACCGCTTGCATAATGATTTAGCAGCCGCACCGCCTGATGGCGAATCGCCTTTTCCAATATGTTTCTAACGTATCTTGCATTGCTGAAGGAAAAAATGTCATTTTGCTTCTCCGTCATTAAATGCTGCCTTAACTTAAATATGGACTGCTGAGCCAAATGATAATCACGATCCTTGGACATCAGCTCGGAAATCTGGATTAATTGGTCCACCGAATAGTCAGGAAAATCAATCTGAATCGGGAACCGCGAAGGCAAACCGGGATTCGTCAGTAAGAAATGATCGATCTCGGCCGGATAGCCGGCTAGAATCAACACAAAGTCATTGCGCCGATCCTCCATGCACTTCACAAGCGTATCAATAGCTTCCTTGCCAAAATCCTTTTCCCCGCCTCTAGCAAGGCTGTAAGCCTCATCGACAAACAGCACGCCGCCCATGGCCTTGCGAACCAAATCACGCGTTTTCTGCGCCGTGTGGCCAATGTATTCGCCTACAAGATCTGCACGCTCCACCTCAATCAGATGGCCCTTCGACAGCACGCCCATTTTCTGAAACAGCTTGGCGACGATGCGGGCGATCGTCGTTTTTCCAGTGCCGGGATTGCCTTTGAAAATCATATGATACACATGCGAGCCGCCAAAAAGGCCTGCTTCCGTCCTCATGCGGCTTATATAGAGTAGTGCATAAATTTCATAAATCAGCGTTTTCACATTTTCCATCCCGACCATCGGCTCAAGCTCTTTCTGAATTTCAGCAAAATGGTCGCTCGCAGGCAAAGGCTTCACCGCTGATAGAGACTCGCTTTCAATCAGGGGCGCAGAAGCTGCAACTGCATACGTCTCATGGCTTCTGAGAATAACGTTAATTTGCCTTGAAGGCCTGGGTCCGCTATTAGTGCCCGATTTGACATGTCCGCTCATCTGACGCATCACCTATCCTTCGCACTTGTCGTTAGGAATGAGCGCAAATACATAGCGCTGCATTCAAGCAGAAACCGCTCCCTAGCAGCAGCCTCGCTGCTTGGGCATTGTTCCGCTTTACAAGTGTATTCAGGCATAAACGGTCCTATTAACAGATTTTATAACTATAGCTGTCATATGGTCAGCCTAGCCAGAGCATCAGGGCATCAAGCTTCCATTTCGTGTATGCCAAAACCTCACGCCCCTCAGCATTCCACGGCTTCAACACCTGTGAAGGCGTACCAGCAGCCTCAACCGATGTGTAGTTCAAAAATTTCGCAATTTCAAATGCTCTAGGCGCATGAAATTGATGGGTAATAATTAGAGCGCTCGCAAAACCTTCGCGCTCCATAATGGTTTTGCTAAACAGCAGATTCTCATATGTGCTTGTCGATTGATCCTCCAGCAGCACCTTCTCCTCTGGAATGCCTTTATCGACCAAATACGTCTTCATTCCCGCCGCCTCTGTGACAACTGCGCCTCCTGCATCAAGACCGCCGCTCATAATGAGCTTGTCCACCTTGCCCTGCTCATATAGCTTATACGCAAAGTTTAGACGCTCTTTAAGTGCTGGACTTGGCACATTGTCCCAAAGCGCGGCACCGAGCACAATACCGACCTCTGCTTTCTTGCTCTCTTTAGCAGCATCATAGCTGTTAATGACCCATAACGCATAACCACACCAGAAAACCCCAGCAACCGTACACCATGCCAGCATACGAAACAGGAGCAGCCCCGGACGCTTATTCGTCCGCCGCTTGCGCCGGCTGCTCCCTGTCCTTAGCATTTGCTTCATGACTCGCTTAACTCCCCTGTCTTCTCCGCCAAGCTTTTGCGATGCTTCAAGCTTAGCGTAAAATAACGGAAACGCCCATTGCGGATATTGGAAAGCAGTCTGCCGGCTGTCTTGCGTGCCATAGCAGCCTCCTTGCCAGTAACATCGCCCTGACGCAGCGCATCCTCAAGCTCATCCTCATCGAGCAGAAATACTTCTCCGCTTGGCAGCACAACTACATCAAGGAACAGATCATCGAACCAGGGAACCTGTTGATCCGTCAGTCCCTGAGTCTTGCAAATGTCAATGTACCACTGTACAACACGGCCCTTGTCATCAAACATCGTCGTCACGACGAAATGCTCGCCACGAGGAAAATGCTGCATCCACAAATAGCCACGATCGGCCAGACACAGCCGACGTCCGTTGTACTCTTTCCAAAGCGGCTCACGCAATTCGTGAATGCGGTAAAAGGTTACCAAGCCTCGGAACTCATCATTGTCCAGCGTGATGCAAGAGTAGCTCTTGCGCAAAATGCGACGCCAGTTCGCACGGTCAGAAAATTTTCGTTTCATACGGAACGTACCTTTCCGTTGAGATAAGCCCTGAAGCAACGGCTTTCGATGGTAAAGGATAGCTTTGTAAAAAGCTTACCATAACCAGCCGCGCATCTCCACCCGACTTGAAAAATAAACCAAGCTCCGCCTTTCCCAAACTGCAAAATCGCCGCCCCGGTGACGGGACGGCGATAGCAGAGCTACTTTTCCTCGATGACTATATTTTGAATAATGATATCTTCAAGCGGCTCATTATTGTCAACTGGCGTCTTCGCTATATCAGCCACCGTATCCATGCCGCTTATGACTTTTCCGAAAATCGAATAGTTCGGGTTCTGATTCAGATTCTCGGAGCCGGAGCCTGTGCAAATGAAAAATTGGCTGCCGCCTGTATTCGGCTTTCCAGCATTGGCCATTGCAACTATACCGGGCTCATATTTAATTTCCGTGTCCAGCTCGTCCGGAATCGAATAGCCAGGTGTCCCAACGCCATTGCCTTGCGGATCACCGCCCTGAATCATAAATGATTCAATAATGCGATGAAACGTCAAACCGTCATAGAAGCCATGGCGCGCCAGAAAAACAAAGTTATTTACCGTTATAGGCGCTTCATTAGCGTACAGCTTCACAGTAAAATTCCCTTTATTCGTTGTAAATACGGCGGTATACGATTTATTGAGATCCAGCTCCATCTCCGGCATGCGCTCCCAGCGCATCACCTTCTCGGCATTGCCGGATTCCGCCGTAGTTCCTTGACTGGTCAAGCTCCCTTTCGCTCCACAGCCGGCAAGCAATGTCATTATGAGGAGTGCCATTAGAAAAGCACTGCATACCGTCCACTGTTTCCTGCTCATTCTTGTAACCAGCTCCTTACGTATTGCCGCTTGCTACCCGGCTTCGTTAGTCGTTCCATCCCCTTGGGCGGGATCCGGCGTCGCGTTCGCCGGATTGTCCTCGCCACCTGCATTGCCGCCATTTTGCCAGCCTTCCTCTACCGGAGGGCTAGCAGGGTTATCCGTTGGCTCGGGACTAACTGTCCCTGGGTCAATGGTTTCAACCGGAGGCGTCTCCGTGCCCGGCGTCGGGGTTGGCGTCATGCCGCTGTCAGGACTGAAGGATGGCAGTTCAATTTCACCTTCATCTGGATCAATGGAGTCCATCGGGACGTCTGGAACATCAATAACCGTTTCGGGAATTTGTACGGTTATCGTCTCGGACTGCTTGCTAGTCAGGTTATTTTCCGCATCGATCGCTACGACATAATAGTCATACGTCATGCCTGGTGCTACTGACATATCATCAACCGTTGTACCAGCAGCATCAACAAACAAGCTGAAGTCTGCTTGGTCCATCGCTTTGCGATAAACCTTATACGAAATGTTGCTGCTAGCTGCACCTTGCCATGACAAAGCAACTTTCATTTGCTCTGGAACAAACACAGCATTAAAATTCGTTACTGCACCTACATCTTTAACTGGCTCTTTCACGCCCTGCGGCTTCTTAAAGCTGGACTTCGGCATGTCTGCCATCGCCTGCTTCATTACCTTGGAGAACATGGCAGCCGACTGGGCACTGCTCTTCTTGAGCACATGCTGCTCATCCGTTCGATCGTACCCCATCCATACGGCGGCAGTCCACTCCGGCGTGTAGCCTACAAACCAAGCGTCACGGTTTGCGCTGGAGTTAAAGCCTGGAATACCATGCTGTGTCGTACCCGTCTTGCCGGCGACGGGGCGATCTATTGCCGCACCAGTTCCCGTACCGCCAGATTGGACAACCGTCTGCAGCATTTCCGTCATGTACCAAGCGCTATCAGCATTCATAACTTGCTCAGTTGACGGAGCTTTGTAAGTATAGACAGCCGTATTGCTGCTCGTCGTAATTTCTCTAATCGTATGTGAATCAACGGTTTGGCCGCTGTTGGCAAAAGTACTGTAAGCCGTCGCCATCTGCAGCGGTGTAACACCTTCCGTCAATCCGCCGAGCGCAATCGCAAGATTGCGATCCTGGTCGCTCAGTTCAAAACCAAGCTTTGTCGCAAATTTCACACCGTTGCTAACGCCAATTTCATTCAGCGTCCATACGGCAGGCAAGTTGCGGGAATGCTTAACCGCCTCCTGCATCGTAATCGGCGTTGCGCCTCTTGAATCTTTAGGGCAATAGTTGCCGAAGCAGGTTTTATCATTTTTCAGAACGGTCCATGGAAAATATTGACCGGTTTCCAGTGCCGGGCCGTAAGAAGTAATCGGCTTGAACGCTGATCCCGGCTGCCGCGGCAATTCCACGCGATTCAAGCCTTTGCGTTCGTAATCACGGCCGCCTGCGATAGCCTGGATGGCCCCGTCCCGATGGTCGATAATGACCATTGCTCCCTGAACCTTCTTGTCGTCAACGCTTTCCTCAAAGTTGGAATCGTCGGCAAATTCTTTTTCGACGACTGTTTGCGCTGTTGGATTGAGCGTCGTATAGATCCGGTATCCGCCGATGCGCAGGTCCGTTTCGGTCATATCCGGCATAACTCTCAATGCTTCTTCTACTGCGTAGTCAACGAACGCTTTATAAGGCTCGTCCTTGCTTTGTTCTACTGTAGGCGGAGTCACATAATCGACGGCCTTCGCCTCATCCATTTCGTCCTTCGTAATGTAGCCCTGATCATACATCAACTGAAGCACAACTCCGCGGCGCGCCTTGGAGCCTTCCGCATCATTTACCGGATTGTAGCGGCTTGGCGCTTTTGGCATTCCGGCAAGCGTAGCCATTTGCCATAGCTTCAAGTCCTTCAGCTCGCTGTTGAAATAATATTTTGCAGCTCCCTTGACACCGTAAACCCCTTTGCCAAAGTAAATCCGATTTAAATAAAGCGTCAATATTTCTTCCTTCGTCTTGTTGTTTTCCAAAGCTACGGCAATGGATGCTTCCGTCGCTTTCCGGAACAACGTTTTATCCGAGGATAAAAACATATTTTTAGCTAGCTGCTGAGTAATCGTACTTCCGCCCTCAACCGCGCTGCGAGCGATAATGTCCTTGACGAGTGCCCTTCCAATCGCAAAAAAGTCGATGCCAGCATGCTCGTAAAAACGCTGATCCTCCGTCGCTACAAGGGCATTCATCATTTCCTTCGGAATTTCATCATATTCGGCAATTTCACGATTTTCTTCTGCTGTGGACAATCGCGAAATTTCATCTCCATTCGCATCGTAAACAATGGATGCTTCGCCCATAACCATCATATCGGCTCTTTCCTTAAGCATTCGCTCACCGTTCAAAATAATAAGCGAATACCCGATGATACCGCACACGATAGCAATAACTACAGTGAAAAACAACAGGAAAAACCACGTTTTCCCCGACATTCTTCTTTTCTTCTTAGGTCTCGTTTTCTTCTCAGGTTGTGTTCTTTGCCTGCGATCAGCCATTGTGACTCCCCTCCTGCGCTTCTTCCTAGAAGCTGTCTGTCTTCTTATTTATACCCCCGGAATGAAAAGGACAACCCCTGTTAAAGCGGGCTGCCCTTTCCTTCCGCTATCTAGTTAAACGCAGAACGCTATTAGAAAGTTTCACTAATGGCGTGCGCCTTACGAGTCAGAGCTGCTGTTGTCCTGCATGAGAGATACATTTCGCTGCGGAGTAAACGTCGAAATGGCATGCTTGTACACCATTTGTTGACGGCCTTCGCTGTCAATAATAATGGTGAAGTTGTCAAACGCTTTAATAACGCCCCGGATTTGGAACCCGTTCATCAGGAAAACTGTAACAGGAATGTTATCTTTACGCAATTGGTTCAAGAACGTATCTTGAATGTTGATGGATTTGTTCATTGGACGTTACCTCCGTCTACTAATGATTGAATAGAAGTATATTCAAGATGGACTTGAAACTTTCCTGCTATTATACCATGAATCCGATGTAAATTGTTGTGAAAATTTTCCCCCATATCGATCCATTCGATATCTTTCATGTGACGAAACCATGACAATTGGCGCTTGGCAAAGCGTCTCGTGTCCCGTTTAAGCAAAGTTACCGCAGCCTCAAGCGTACATTCTCCCCGTAAAAATGACGCTATTTCCTTATAGCCGAGTCCCTGCATAGCTACTGCATGAGGCGGAACGCCGCGCGAAAGCAGCGCCTTCACTTCCTCAACCAGCCCCTGCTCCAGCATCTGGTCAATTCTCAGCTCAATCCGGCGGTACAGCTCCGCCCGATCCATCGTCAGCCCGACGATACACAATTCGTACGGGGATTCTTTTTTCTGACCCTCGAGCTGCTCAGATTGCTTGATGCCTGTTAAATGAAACACTTCAAGCGCACGTATAACGCGCCTTTGGTCATTTGGATGCAGGCGCTCCGCGGACTTTGGATCAATGAGCGCGAGCCTCGCATGCAGCGCCTCGGCGCCGTGCGCTAAAGCGAACTGCTCCTGCTCCTGGCGAAAGGCCTCATCAGAGCCGCTCTCTGAAAATTCAAAGCCATAGCACACGGCTTCCACATAGAGGCCCGTGCCGCCAACGATGAAGGGCAGCTTCCCTTTAGCAGCAATCTCTTCAATGCTGCTTCCGCAGCCCGCCTGAAAGTCTGCCACCGAATAGGGGTCATCCGGATCGCGAATATCAATTAAATGATGCGGGATGCCCTCGCGCTCTTCCAGAGGAAGCTTCGCTGTTCCGATGTCCATGCCGCGATAAACCTGCATCGAATCGCCCGAGATGATTTCCGCCTGCCAAGCTTTGGCCAGCTCCAGGCTTAAATTGGTTTTGCCTACTGCCGTAGGGCCAATTAATACGAGCAAGGGCTGCTTTTTGCCCAGCGCGGTTACCCGCTTATTCTCTTGTTCTGGCAACCTCTATCACTCCATAAGCAATTTTTGAAGAATGTAAATGCCGCCGCTCAAAGCCGAGTCTTGCAAACTCCTCGCTATGGCGATGCTCCTTAAGCACGACGGTTTTGCGCGCCACTCGCAGCGCTTCGGCCACTGCCTCGGAAGACAAGGCGCTGTCATTGACCAATTGGCGCAGCGGCTGAATCGAGCTCGACTCATGAATCGGCTGCCGGAACATCGGGTCAAAATACACAACGTCGACGCTTTGATCCGGCAGCTGCCGCAAATAGTCCAGATGGTTCATGCTGAGCATGCGAATTCTGCGCATCGCCGCATCCACATCAGCAAGCCCCGATTCATAGACGGCAAGCCCTTCACGCACCAAGGCGCATAGCACCTGCTCGCTTTCAATAGCGGTAACTTGTCCGGATGTGCCCGCCGCATAAGCGAATACGAGAGAATCAGAGGCAAGTCCAGCTGTACAATCTACAACTGTATCGCCTTCCTCGCAGCGGGAGAGCATGATGAGCGGATCTGTTTCTCCCCTTCGAAGCCGCTTGACTCTTACAAAAGCCATGCTAGGGTGAAAAAATAACGGCGTATCCGTCTGTCCTTCATAATACCTGACTTCGCGATCCGTCACAACAAACAGGCGAATCTCGGCCATCTCGGCGCCGATTTGCCGCAGCGTCATTCTCCCCCTCACCCGATAAGGAACAGAGAGTTCACCTGCAATTCTTCTCGCCTTGGCTACCGTCGCCTCAGACGGACGATCGGCGGTCGTTACGATCATGACATCACCCGCTTAAACATTTTTTCAAGCTGATAGGTGGACATATGCACAACTATCGGGCGTCCATGCGGACAGGTATACGGTTGATGGCATGCTCCAAGCCTTGAGAGCAGCGCTTCGCCCTCTTCCCGCGTAAGCCTGTCATTGGCTTTAATCGATGCTTTGCACGAACACATAATGGCAGCCTTCTCGCGCAGCTTGGCAATATTGATCGATTTGCGCTCGGAGAGCAGCAGATCCGCCATTTCTTCAATAATGTCCTTCTCCTCGCCATCCGGCAGCCACTGCGGATAGGCCCGAACAAGAAACGTTTGGGAGCCAAATGGCTCAAGCTCGACGCCCGCTTCATTAAATAACGGCAGCATGCCGCGCAGTTGCTCTGCCTCACCCGGCGTAAACTCCAGCGTAAGCGGCACTAGCAGCTGCTGGCTTGCAGCCTCGGGCATGCCAAACTTGGCATAATAATATTCATAATTGATTCGCTCATGCGCCGCATGCTGGTCAATTAAATACAGTCCTTCCTCCGATTGTGCCACAATATACGTGCCATGCAGCTGGCCAATCCAATGCAGCTCGGGAAAACCCGCTTCATTCGCTGCTGAAGGCTGCTCCGGAGCTGCTGGCGCTTGGCTGCCTTGTCCAAGATTCATGTCGGGCAAGGAGGCCGTATGAACAGAGGCAGCAGCTTCACTGCTTAAATCGGCAGTTGCTGCCCCTATGCCTTCCAATCCGTTGCCGGGCTCGTTTCCGTCTGCGACAGTCTGCGAGCTAGCCATGCTAGCCGCGTCTTGACGAATCCAGGAAGGCTCGGCTGGAAGCGGAGCGTCTTGGCTTTGCGACGGCGAACGATTCGCCGTAACACCTCCATGGGGATGCTTTGCTTCAGAGACAATGTTCTCCCATGCTGCGCCTGCTTCGCGCGCCATACCATTTCCAGTCTGGGCAGGCTTGTACAAACGTTCCGCCGCATCCTTCGGCACAAATTCTCTGGAAGCACCTTGTCCAAATGGGGAATAAGGGGCTTGCGCAATCGTCTTGTCCCCTTTGCTGCCTCCCGCTGGTGAAGACGGTGCTTTGGACTCCGGACGATGAAAGGACATGGCTCCCTGAACGAATACCGGACCGGACCTTTTCTGGTTATGTATAGAATCCGGGCCTGGAATGTGACGCTCCTTGCCAAGTGCAGCCTGTATAGCCGACTCAACGAGCGTCCGCAGCTCTGCTTCCTTGCTGAAGCGAACCTCCATTTTGGAAGGATGTACGTTTACATCAAGCAGGCTCGGATGCATGCCAATTTCAATAATCGCAAGCGGAAAACGATTAATCGGCAGCAGCGTATGATATGCCTGAAGCATCGCCTGATTAACCGCATGGCTACGAATATACCGCCCATTCACAATGACGGTTATGCCATTGCGATTCGACCGTGTCAGCTCAGGCTTGGAAATATAGCCTAACAGCTCATAATCCGGGCTTTCGCCTTGTATCGCCATCATTGCCTTGGCCGTATTCGAGCCGTAAATAGCAGCGATTACTTGCAGACGGTCGCCTGTACCAAGCGTTCGCAGCAGCGTATTGCCATTGTGCTTAAGTGTAAAAGCGATGCCGGGATGCGCAAGCGCAATACGGTAAATATAATCTGAAATATGTCCAAGCTCGGTTTGCACCGCCTTCATATATTTCAACCGGGCAGGCGTATTGTAAAACAAGTCGCGCACCGTCATATCCGTACCTTGCGGCGTAGCAGCCGGAATGCTGGCCGTTATCGTTCCGCCTTCGATGGACAGCTTATGGCCTAAGCCGGTCTGTCCGGTAGAAGACAAACATTCCAGCCGAGAAACGGCCGCGATACTTGGCAGCGCCTCGCCGCGAAAGCCTAGGCTTGCGATGCGGAACAAGTCGCTGCTCGTGGCAATTTTGCTTGTGGCATGGCGCTGGAATGCCGTTTCAATTTCTTCGGCAGGAATGCCGGAGCCATTGTCAATAACACGAATAAGGTTCAAGCCGCCCTCTTCCACTGTGATGTCGATTGTGGAGCTGCCGGCATCGACAGCATTTTCGACCAGCTCCTTAATAACAGAAGCAGGCCTTTCTACCACTTCGCCTGCGGCAATCTGATTCGCGAGTTGCTCGTCCAGCACAAGAATTTTACCCATTTGTATGCTCCTCCTTCCCACGCGGACTTGCCGCTTCTAGTCGTTCATTTTGCGTTTCATATCACCCAGCCACTGCATCGCCTGCATCGGCGTCATATTATATAGGTCAAGCTTGCGCAGTTGATCAGCAAGCTGCTCGGATTTGGCATTTCCTTTACGGCGGCCCGAATCAGCCTGCGCGGCAGCTGGTTCATCCCAAATGGACAGCTGGATGGCCGCAGCAGTTTCACGTACGCCAGCATTCGATGCTTGGGTGGCCGAATGATCTGTTTCGGAGGAATTGCTGTTATAGGCATGTTCAGTTGCATTGGATAAAGCAGCACCAGACTGTATAGCTTCATACAATTGTTCCTGGCCTGGTTCAACATAAGGAGCTTGCTGCTCAGCCGTTGGACTCTCTGTACTAGCAACAGCACCTGTGCTCACCTTGCTGCTCGCATTCGTTTCAACCACTGCTTCCGAAACTTCCAATAGCTCATAGGAGCGGGAAATAATGGACTCTGGCAAGCCTGCCAGCTTCGCGCAATAAATGCCGTAGCTCGTTCCGGCTGCGCCAGGTATCAGCTTACGCAAAAAGGTAACATGATCGCCGCTTTCTTGTACCGCCATACAAGCATTGGTCAGCAGCGGCAAGGAATCCTCCAAATGCGACAGCTCATGAAAATGGGTCGATACGAGCGCTTTACAGCGAATTTGATGATGCACATATTCAATAACCGCTTGGGCAATGGCCATGCCTTCGCCCGTAGAAGTGCCGCGTCCCAGCTCGTCAATAATGACAAGGCTGTTCTCCGTCGCCTTCTCGGTCATAATTTGAATATCCTTCATCTCGACCATGAACGTACTTTGCCCGCCAATCAGGTCGTCCGCCGCGCCAATCCGCGTGAAAATCCGGTCAGTCAGTGGAATTTGTGCCGATTTTGCCGGAACAAAGCAGCCGATTTGCGCCATAATGCCAATCAATGCGACTTGGCGCATGTAGGTGCTTTTGCCTGCCATATTCGGCCCCGTAATAAGCAGCATCGTGTTATGTTCTTTATGAAGCTGCGTTGCATTAGCGATGAACGCTGCCCCATTTTCCATAACGGCCTCAACAACAGGGTGCCTGCCTTCTTCAATAACCATATCGAACGAATCGGTAATTGATGGGCGGGTAAATCTGCGCTCTGCGCTGACCGTCGCAAATGCCTGATACACATCAAGCTCGGCTATGACCTCGGCAAGGAGCTGTAGACGGTGAAGCTGCCCTGCTAAATGCTCGCGCAGCTCCAGAAAACGTTCATATTCGAGATCGACCATTTTCTCCTCAGCTTCAAGAATAAGACGTTCCTTCTCCTTCAGCTCAGGCGTTACGAATCGCTCAGCATTGGAAAGCGTCTGTTTTCTTTCATAGCGGCCTTCCGGCAGCATCGCGAGATTGGCTTTGGAAACCTCAAGATAATAACCGAATATTTTATTGTAGCCGATTTTGAGCGAGCGAATGCCGGTTGCTTCGCGTTCCGCACGCTCCAGCTCAGCGAGCCATTTTTTACCATTAGTGCTAGCTTCCTTAAGCTGGTCCAAATAATCATCGTAGCCAGCACGAATAAGTCCGCCTTCGCGAATCGAGACTGGCGGCTCGTCTACGACCACCGTCTCAATCATATCTGCCAAATCGGCGCAATCATCCAATCCGTCAATCAGCTGCACCAGCCGCTGCGAGCCCGAGTCTCTACATAGCTGGACTAGCTGAGGAACGCGCTGAATGGACGTTTTAAGGGCATTCATGTCGCGTCCATTGGCACTGCCAAACGCCACTCTGCCGACCAAACGCTCCAGATCATAAATATCATGCAGCTCAGAGCGAATATCATCGCGCAAAATCAAATTCCGATACAAAGTATCAACGGCCTCCAGCCTTGCTTCGATCGCGGTGCGCGAAAGCAGAGGCTTGTCGATCCAGCGGCGCATCAGCCTTGCACCCATTGAGGTTTGGCTGCGGTCGAGCAGCCAGAGCAGCGAGCCTTTCTTCGAGCGGTCGCGCACGGTCTCGGTCAGCTCCAGGTTTCGGCGGGTATAATGATCTAGAATCATATATTGACCCGGCTCATAGCTGCGGATTGCGCGAACATGACCGAGTGAACGTTTTTGCGTATCATCCAAATAGCCAATCAGCAGGTTCACGGCACGCAAGCATGCTTCATTCAGCTGTACAAGCTCCTGCCTGCCGAACTGGTCGAGCAGCTTTTGCTCCGGCACGAGCTCGCGCTTCGTCAGCAATATTGGGCGATTCCAAGCATTTGAAGCTTGAAGCTTGCCGAGCAATTCCTCATCACCAACAATTTCAGCGGGCTGATAGACGTTAATTTCATCAATCAGCGCTTCCATCTGGAGCGGGAACGAAGTGACGTACAGCTCTCCCGTGGATAAGTCGCAGGAGGAGATCGATACTTTCCCATTTAATAGGGCAACTGCTGAAATAAAATTATTCGTTTTATCGGAGAGTGCCTTCGACTCCATGACCGTTCCCGGTGTAATGACCTGAACAATTTCACGTCGTACGACGCCCTTGGCAGCAGCTGGATCCTCAACCTGCTCGCAAATGGCAACCTTGTACCCTTTTTCAACGAGTCTTGCGATATAGTTTTGCGCAGAATGATAGGGTACGCCGCACATTGGAATTTTTTCAGTGCCGCCGCCTTCTCTTCCGGTTAGTGTAATTTCAAGCTCTCGCGAGGCCGCAATCGCATCTTCAAAAAACATTTCATAGAAATCGCCCAGACGAAAAAAAAGAAACGCATCCTTCGCTTCTTCTTTAATCGCTAGGTATTGCATAATCATCGGGGTATAGCTTGCCACTGTTGCCCCTCCTTTATTTTTGTAAGCGAACGCGGGCGTTCGCAATCTAGGTTTATCGTATGATCAGAGCCGTAAATTCCGCCAAATCTCCGAAATTCTAATCAAGCAACTTTCTACTATTATATCAAGCGTTGGCTTGCCGCGCCAACTTGTCTATTTTTCCGGGTGTGCATTAAGGGAGAAAAGCCGGGGGAGTATGCACAGTAAAGTGAGAAGTAACGGGAGAAATAAAGCGGGAAGTAACGCGGTGAAAAGAGGGAAATGGCCTGTTTGCTTGGCATACAAGCCATTTTGAAAGTGCAGGGAAGCCCTATTGTTGAACACGTGTGAAAAATAGGGCGATCTGAAAAAAAGAACGAATATGCCTCGTATGCTTGGAGGACTTACTTGTTAAAAAAGAGCTCCCCGCTTTGCCGCTTCGATAACTGCCAGCGCGTAGGTTGGATATAATGTCAGCTTCGTTGGCTTCCATTATAGAACTGAGATGAGGCATGCAATAGACATTAAATATTAATGACTAAAGACTAAAGATTAAGGATTAAGGATTAAGGATTAAGTA
>NZ_JBPULM010000033.1:0-2168 GCF_055814915.1 Paenibacillus sp. R-74696 | reverse complement strand
AAGCTGCGCAGCCCCGCAATCTCCAGCTCGCTGCCTACGACGTAGGCGCACAGCTGAAGGCTGCCACCCGCATCCGGCAGCGCCTGCACGATGACCTCGCGAACCCCTGTCCCCCGCAGCAGCACCGCCTCAATCTCGCTGAGCTCGATGCGGTAACCGCGAATTTTCACCTGATGGTCCATCCGGCCCACATATGCTAAGGAACCATCCGCCTGCCAGCGAACCAAGTCTCCCGTACGGTACATTCGCTCCCCTGGCTCAAACGGGTTCGACACAAATTTTTCCGCAGTCAGATCCGCTCTATCCCAGTATCCTCGGGCTAGACCGACTCCGCTTATGCACAGTTCACCAACAGCACCAACAGGCTGCAAGCCGTTCTCCTGGGTAAGTACATACACTCTGGTGTTAGAAATGGGCTTCCCGATCGGTATGACAGGAAGGGATACATCCACTCGGGCCGTTGTAGCAAGCACTGTACCTTCTGTAGGTCCATAGTTGTTGTATAAAGCATATCGAGTATGACTGATTTTCTTCAAACGATCCCCGCCCGTCAACAAAACGCGCAGAGAACGATTTTCCAGCATTATAAATTGTTCGCACACCTGTGTCGGCAAGAAGCTGACCGTTATGCTTTTTTCCTCGAAATAGGCATTTAAGGCGGCAGGGTCCAGACGCAAATCTTCCGGTACTATATGCACGGCGGCTCCTATCGTAAGGGAAGGGAATATTTCCCACACCACTGCATCAAAACCAATACCTGCATATTGGGTTGTCCGATCTGTTGCACTCATATCAAAATAGGCCTGATGCCATCTGCACAAATGAACGACAGAGCGGTGTTCGATCATAACGCCTTTCGGCCTGCCGGTCGAACCGGACGTATAAATGATGTAAGCTGCATCTGTCGGAAGAATTTCAGGTAAAGGCTGGTCGGAATGCTCCTCTAGTTTTTCTAACCCGTCTAGTAGAAGAACCTCCACTGCTGATTGTTTAACTTGATGAAGATGTGCTTGATTCGTCAGGCAAAAACGAGCTCTGCTGTCCTCCAGCATAAAATGAATCCGTTCTGCCGGATAATCGGGATCAATTGGCACATAAGCAGCGCCCGTTTTCAAAATGCCAAGGATGCCAATGATCATTTCCACGGAACGCTCAGGCATGATGGCAACGACATCTGCTGGCGCTACGCCGCGCTTAAGCAAATGATGCGCCATCCTGCTGCTGCGTTCGTTCAGCTCTTGGTAGGTCAAGGCCTCATCCCCGCAAACGACGGCGACACGTTCCGGCGTCTTCGCCGCTTGCTCCTCAAACAGCGCATGCAGCGTCGATGGCTGCTCAAGCAACGCTTCTGCTCCAGTATCGTTAAAATCCACCAGCAACTGCTCCCGCTGTCCTGCCGTCAACAAGTCCATGCTTCCCAGCGTTGTATGCGAATCGCGGGTCACTTGACGCAGCAGCTCTGTAAAATGACCCACCCAGCGCTCTATCGTGCCCTGCTCAAACAGCTTCACCGCGTATTCCAGCGTACAACGCATGCCCTGCTCCTCTTCACTTACCGACAGCGTCAGATCGAATTTCGCCGCTCCGCTTTCTAGCGGGTACGGCGTCCATTGCAGATCTGCCAGCTCCAGCTCCGATTGCTCCGTGTTTTGCAACACCAGCATCGCATCAAAAAGCGGATTGCGGCTCAGATCTCGCTGCCTGACCACCTGCTCCACCAGTTCCTCGAACGGATAGTCCCCGTGTTCGAAGGCACCTAGCGCCGTCTGCTTCACTTCCTGCAAGTAGGCAGAGAACGGTTTTTCCCCCGACGGGCTCAGCCGCAGCGCCAGCGTGTTCACGAACATCCCCAGCATGCCCTGCAAGTCAGCATGCGAACGGCCCGCAATCGGCGTGCCCACGATCAGCTCCTCCTGACCGCTTAACCGACCCAGCAACGCGCTGTACGCCGCCAGCAGCACCATATACAACGTCGCTCCATTCGCCCGGGCCAGCTCCCGCAGCGCTGCGGACAGCTCGCTGTCCAGCTCGAATTCTACGTGCGCTCCCTCGAAGCTGCGCACCGCCGGAAGCGGATAATCGAGCGGCAGGCTCAGCACCGGCAGCTCCCCGGCGAACTGCTCCAGCCAGTAGCGCTCCATCTCCCGATAAGACGCGCTTTCCCGGTA
>NZ_JBPULM010000032.1:0-2180 GCF_055814915.1 Paenibacillus sp. R-74696 | reverse complement strand
AAACTGCGCAGACCCGCAATCTCCAGCTCGCTGCCTACGACGTAGGCGCACAGCTGAAGGCTGCCACCCGCATCCGGCAGCGCCTGCACGATGACCTCGCGAACCCCTGTCCCCCGCAGCAGCACCGCCTCAATCTCGCTGAGCTCGATGCGGTAACCGCGAATTTTCACCTGTTCATCCCTACGTCCCACATACGCCAAGGAACCATCCGCCTGCCAGCGAACCAAGTCCCCCGTACGGTACATTCGCTCCCCTGGCTCATACGGATTCGACACAAATTTTTCCGCAGTCAGATCCGCTCTATCCCAGTATCCTCGGGCTAGACCGACTCCGCTTATGCACAGTTCACCTGGCACGCCAATCGGCTGGAGTTGCCCGTCCGCTGCGAGTACATAAACCTTCGTTTTGCCAATCGTTTTGCCAAGTCCATGTTCCTGCCAGACACCAGTGATAGGCAAAGCGGTTGTTACAACGCTGTTTTCCGTCGGTCCGTACTCGCTAACAAACGCAATTTGGGGATAATTCAATATTTTTCCAATGAGCGCCCCGCTGAGCTTCTCACCACCAATCACCACACTGCGCACAGTTGCTAGTTGGGCTGGCTTCAACATATCAAGCAGAACTGCAAACATCCCTGTCGTAAATTGAGCGTGCGTAATCGAGTGCTCCACTAGCGCCTTCGCAATGGCTCCCGGATCTTTCAGTTCTTCATCTCGAATCAATATGACGGTTGCTCCTGTAATAAGAGGTGCGAAGAAGTGCGAGATGAAAGCATCAAACACATACGGACTGGCATGAAGTACTTTACCCTGATCAAAATGGTAGGTTGCAGCTTTCCATTGAAGCGTATGAACGATGCTGCGATGTTCCACCATAACGCCTTTAGGTTGGCCTGTCGTGCCGGATGTATAAATGACATACGCTAAATTTTCGGGCTTTGCAGTGTTTAAGAGATTTCCAGACATCTCGGCATCGATGCGGGCGTCATCCAATAGCAATACGGGACACGACGCTTCCTGCACAGAATCAGACAGCAATAGCAATGCACCGCTGTTCTTCAGGAGGAACTGCTTACGTTCCACAGGATCTTCCAAAGAAAGTGGCAGATAAACTGAGCCTGCCTTAAGCACCCCGAGCAAGGCGACGGCCATCTCTACGGAACGTCTGCAATGAACCGCAACAATACGTTCTTGTCCTGCACCGTAGCCCTGTATCATTCTGGCAAGTCGATTTGCCCGTTCGTTTAGCTCTTGGTAGGTCAAAGCCTCATCCCCGCAAACGACGGCGACACGTTCCGGCGTCTTCGCCGCTTGCTCCTCAAACAGCGCATGCAGCGTCGATGGCTGCTCAAGCAACGCTTCTGCTCCTGTATCGTTAAAATCCACCAGCAACTGCTCCCGCTGACCTGCCGTCAGCAAGTCCATGCTTCCCAGCGTTGTATGCGAATCGCGGGTCACTTGACGCAGCAGCTCCGTAAAATGAACCACCCAGCGCTCTATTGTGCCCTGCTCAAACAGCTTCACCGCGTATTCCAGCGTGCAACGCATGACCTGCTCCTCTTCACTTACCGACAGCGTCAAATCGAATTTCGCCGCTCCGCTTTCTACCGGGTACGGCGTCCATTGCAGATCCGCCAGCTCCAGCTCCGATTGCTCCGTGTTTTGCAACACCAGCATCGCATCAAAAAGCGGATTGCGGCTCAAATCTCGCTGCCTGACTACCTGCTCCACCAGCTCCTCGAACGGATAGTCCCCGTGTTCGAAGGCGCTTAGCGCCGTCTGCTTCACTTCCTGTAAGTAGGCGGAGAACGATTTTTTCCCCGACGGGCTTAGCCGCAGCGCCAGCGTGTTCACGAACATCCCCAGCATGCCCTGCAAGTCAGCATGCGAACGTCCCGCAATCGGCGTGCCCACGATCAGCTCCTCCTGACCGCTTAACCGACCCAGCAACGCACTGTACGCCGCCAGCAGCACCATATACAACGTCGCCCCGCTCGCCCGGGCCAGCTCCCGCAGCGCTGCTGACAGCTCGCTGTCCAGCTCGAATTCTACGTGCGCTCCCTCGAAGCTGCGCACCGCCGGAAGCGGATAATCAAGCGGCAGGCTCAGCACCGGCAGCTCACCGGCGAACTGCTTCAGCCAGTAGCGCTCCATCTCCCGATAAGACGCGCTTTCCCGGTA